>NZ_JBVHXT010000006.1:192592-251890 GCF_055569255.1 Streptomyces sp. NPDC029296 | reverse complement strand
TGGACCCACACGGGCGGGTTGTTCGGGAGACCACCCAAAAGAACACCCCATTTTTTGGGTCCCCCGTTACCCGAGGGGAAGGTCCTTCTTTGTGGGGGGGGGGGGGGGGGGGGGGGGGCCGCCCCCCCCCCCCTTCCCGGTGCGCTCAGTTACCGCTGCGCGGGCCCGGCAGCAGGCCCACCGCGCCGGCCGGGGCGCGGCGGCTCTGGAGCGGGACCCCGCCGTCGCGGTGCTCGTGGAGCAGGGCGGGGGCGGGACCGCTCACCGGGTTCGGGCCGGGCAGGCCCGCGGGGGCGCCCTGCGGGCCGGTCACCGGCACCGCCGGCTCCGGCTCGCCCGGCTTGTCGCCCTGCGGCCGGCGGGCCCGGTAGGCGGCCCGGTAGGCGGCGGGGGAGGAGCCGAGCTGGCGGCGGAAGTGGCCGCGCAGGGCCACCGGGGAGCGGAAGCCGCAGCGGCCCGCCACCTCGTCCACCGAGTAGTCCGACGTCTCCAGCAGCCGCTGCGCCTGGAGCACCCGCTGCGTGATCAGCCACTGCAGCGGCGCGCTCCCGGTGAGCGAGCGGAACCGGCGGTCGAACGTGCGGCGGCTCATATAGGCGCGTGCCGCCAGCGTCTCCACGTCGAACTGCTCGTGGAGGTGTTCCAGCGCCCAGGCGACGACCTCGGCGAGCGGGTCGGCGCCGATCTCCTCGGGTAAAGACCGGTCGAGGTAGCGCTCCTGCCCGCCCGACCGGCGCGGCGGGACCACCAGGCGCCGGGCGAGCGCGCCGGCCGCCTCGTTGCCGTGGTCCGTCCGCACGATGTGGAGACAGAGGTCGATCCCGGCCGCCGTGCCCGCCGACGTCAGCACGTCGCCGTCGTCGACGAACAGCTCCCGCGGATCGACGTGCACCGACGGATAGCGCTTGGCCAGCGTCGGCGCGTACATCCAGTGGGTGGTCGCCGGGCGGCCGTCCAGCAGTCCGGCCGCCGCGAGCACGAAGGCACCGGTGCACAGCCCGACGATGCGGGCGCCCTCCTCGTGTGCCCGGCGCAGCGCGTCGAGCGCTTCCTCCGGCGGCGGCGAGGTGATCGACCGCCAGGCCGGTACGACGACCGTCCCGGCGCGGGAGATCGCCTCCAGCCCATGCGGCGCCGTGAGTTCCAGGCCCCCCGTGGTCCGCAGGGGGCCCTCCTCGCCCGCGCACACCAACAGGCGGTAGCGCGGTACGCCGGCGTCCTGGCGGTCGATGCCGAACACCGACAGCGGAATGGAACTCTCGAAGATGGGGCCGCCGCTGAACAGCAGCACCGCGACGATCTCCTTACGGCGACGCCCGGACAGTTTCCGGGCTGCGGCATCCTGTGCGGCAGTGGAGTCGTGGCTCATACTGCTAAGCCCCCCTCGGTGGTCGCGGCTCCTCGGTTGTGTCGCTCCTGCACGTTTCCCCTCGGTCCTGCACGAGTCCCCCGCCGTAAAGACAGTCAAGATCGAATTTACTGGCTCCCGCGATCACGCGGTGACCAAGTTCGACACGCCGGACATTGTCGACATGACAACTTGGCGTGAAGCATTCGATCACGAAGCGTTGCACTCACGAGGCGTGCAGGGAAGTGCGCCTTGTCGCAGTGGCCAAACCGCATAGGGTGCACGCCGGCCTGCGGACCCTTTCCTTGCAGGTGGAACGGGGATTGGAGGGTGGGTCGGAGCCCTCTTGGCCGATAACCAGAAGTTGGCTGAAAAGCAGCGTCCCGAGGCGCGAAAACAGGTCAGTCGACCGGTGTCTGGCCCCGCGTGTGGCGCCCGCCCCTTTGCGTGGCGCAACGCGCGGCACACCGCTCGGACCGGCGCAGCAGCACCCGGCAGACGGCCGTGACGGCGGTGAGGCCGAGGGCCGTGCCGGCGGCGCCGGCCAGCGAGGTGCCGTACCAGAGCAGGACGACCGGTACGAGCACGCAGCTGAAGGCCGCCCACCGGATCAGCTCGCCGACTGCGTCCGGCGCGGGGTGGGGGGCGCTGCTGGATCGGGGACCGGGCATCTCGTACTCCCTGTGGCGGTGGCTCACCCGGGTTCAACGCGCGTTCGACCGGCCGGTCACCGACGGTACACCTGTGAACGCCGTGCAAACCGCCTGTACGGGACAGCAACCATTGCGTTACGGGCGAGGCTCGTGCATGCTCCGGTGAACCCCTACGGATGTCGGGGGACCGCTCACGGAGCGTGCGCGGGATCTGGGCTCAGGAGGAGTGCCGCCGTACCCTTGGGGGTATGGGCTTGGGAAGATGTTTCCCGGACACAGCTCCGCCGCACACTGTCGTCGCTTCCCATAAAGGATCACAACGCCGAGACAGCCATGGCCGGTCACGAATTCTTCGAACCCGCGGACCGCAAGCGGCCGGTCGCCGACCCCACGGCGGCCGATCCCCTGGCGGCGGACGCGTCGCGTCCCTCCTGCGATCCCGCCTTCCGACACGGAGTCGTCGTCGGCTTCGACGGCTCCACCTCGAGTGAGCGCGCCCTCGCCTACGCGATCGGCATGGCCCACCGCTCCCACTCCGGCCTGATCATCGTGCACGTCGCCAACCGGCTGCCCACGACCGTGTGGGCCGGCTGCGAACCGCCCGTCTTCGTCGACGTGCCGGACCACCGCACCGAGGTCCTGGGGCTCGAACTGGCCTGCGCGGACTATCTGGCCGAGGTGCCCTGGATCCTGGTCGAGCGGGGCGGGGACATCTGCCACGAACTCGAAGAGGTGGGGCGGGAGTACGAGGCCGACGCGATCGTCGTCGGCTCCACCCACGGCCTCGTCGGCCGGATCTTCGGCTCCGTCGCCGGACGGCTCGCCAAGCGGGCACGGCGGCCCGTGATCGTCATCCCCTAGGGCACCCCGCGCCCTCTCAACTCCCTTGGCGCACAAGCGGCCTACTGGCGCGTAGCAGGTGTCCGTGCCCTGGTGGAGGGCATATACCGGGCATCGCACCACCGCACCTGCACGAAGGGAGCCCGCCGTGGACAACGACGTCTCCGCGGGAAACGTGAGCACCGCCGTGGCCGGCCGGCTGGCCCTCGCCCTCACCCTCTTGGCGTTCGGGCTCGGCACCACCGGGGTCATCCACGGCGTGGGCGCCTCCGACACCGCGACCGTGGCCCACTACGTGGGCGGGGTGACCCTCTTCCTCGTCGGCCTGCTGGCCCTGCACGACGGCGCCGCCGCCTCGGGCGCGGGGTATGTCGCCCTGGGCGCCCTGTGGTTCGCCTGGGCCGTGTCGGACCGCGGACCGGCCAACGCGGCCGGGCTCTTCCTGGTGCTGTTCGCCCTGGTCGCCCTCACCCTGACCCTCACCGGGCGGGACGGCCTCGGCCGGCTGCTGTACGGCCTGCTGTTCCTGGCCATGCTGGTGCTGGCCGTCGCGGCCTTCGCCGGCAGCCCCTTCCTCGCGAGGGCCGGGGGATGGGTGGCCGTCGCCTCGGGGGCGGTGGCCTGGTACGCGGCGACGGCGGCGCTCGCGCACTGGCCGACGGTGGTGTCCCGGCGTGCCGCGGGCCGGCGGGTGACGGCCACCGGCTGACAGCGAGCGGCATGAGAAGGACCCCCGCGTGGAGGTGGCACACGCGGGGGTCCGTTCTGCTCTCGCGCCTACTCGACCGTGACCGACTTGGCGAGGTTCCTCGGCTTGTCGATGTCCCGGCCGAGCGCCTTCGCCGTGTGGTAGGCGAGGAGCTGGAGGGGGATGCCCATCAGGATCGGGTCCAGTTCGTCCTCGTTCTTCGGGACGATGATCGTCTGGTCCGCCTTCTCCTGGTGCTGGTGGGCCACCGCGAGGATCTTGCCCTCGCGGGCCTTGATCTCCTCCAGGGCCGCGCGGTTCTTCTCCAGCAGGTCGTCGTCGGGGACGATCGCGACCGTGGGCAGGGCCGGCTCGATGAGGGCCAGCGGGCCGTGCTTCAGCTCGGAGGCGGGATAGGCCTCGGCGTGGATGTAGGAGACCTCCTTGAGCTTCAGGGACGCCTCGCGGGCCACCGGGTAGCCCCGGACGCGGCCGATGAAGAGCATCGAGCGGGCCTCGGCGTAGCTCTGAGCCAGCCGCTTGATCTCCTCCTCCTGCTTGAGGATCTCGGAGATCTGCTGCGGCAGCTTGCGCAGGCCCTCGATGATCCGCTTGCCGTCGCGCACCGAGAGGTCGCGGGTGCGGCCCAGGTGCAGCGCCAGCAGGGCGAAGGCCACCGTGGTGTTGGTGAAGCACTTGGTGGAGACGACGCAGACCTCGGGGCCCGCGTGGACGTAGACGCCGCCGTCGGCCTCGCGGGCGATCGCCGAGCCGACCACGTTGACCACGCCGAGGACCCGCGCGCCCTTGCGCTTCAGCTCCTGCACGGCGGCCAGGACGTCGTACGTCTCACCGGACTGGGAGACCGCGATGTACAGGGTGTCGGGGTCCACGACCGGGTTGCGGTAGCGGAATTCGGAGGCGGGCTCGGCGTCGGCGGGGATGCGGGCCAGCTCCTCGATCATCTGGGCGCCGATCATGCCCGCGTGGTACGAGGTGCCGCAGCCGAGGATCTTCACCCGGCGGATCCGCCGGGCCTCGCGGGCGTCCAGGTTGAGGCCGCCGAGGTGCACGGTGGAGAACCGGTCGTCGATGCGGCCGCGCAGCACGCGGTCCACGGCGTCGGCCTGCTCGGAGATCTCCTTGTGCATGTAGGTGTCGTGGCCGCCCATGTCGTACGACTCGGCCTCCCACTCCACCGTGGTGGGCTCCGCGGTGGTGCGCGTGCCCTCGGTGGTGTAGGTGCGGAAGTCGTCGGCCTTGAGGGTGGCCATCTCGCCGTCGTCGAGGGTCACTATCTGGCGGGTGTGGGTGACCAGCGCGGCGATGTCGGAGGCGACGAACATCTCCTTCTCGCCGATGCCGAGGACGACCGGGGAGCCGTTGCGGGCCACCACGATCCGGTCCGGGAAGTCGGCGTGCAGGACGGCGATGCCGTAGGTGCCCTCGACCAGCCGGACCGCCTGGCGGACCTTGTCCTCCAGATTCTCGGCCGTCGAACGGGCGATCAGATGGGTGAGGACCTCGGTGTCGGTCTCGGAGAGGAACTCGACCCCGTCCGCCTCCAGCTTGCGGCGCAGGTCGGCGGCGTTGTCGATGATGCCGTTGTGGACGACGGCCACCTTCTGGTCGGCCGACATGTGCGGGTGGGCGTTCACGTCGGAGGGGACGCCGTGGGTGGCCCAGCGGGTGTGGGCGATGCCGGTGGTGCCCTTGAAGCGCGCCGGGACCCTGGCCTCCAGGTCGCGCACCCGGCCCTTGGCCTTGACCATCTTCAGGCCGGGCGCCTTCGGGGAGGTGACGACGATGCCCGCGGAGTCGTAGCCGCGGTACTCCAGGCGCTGGAGGCCCTCCAGGAGGAGGGGGGCGACGTCACGCTTCCCGATGTAACCGACAATTCCGCACATATAGAGAGGTATCCCTTGGGTGTCGCTGGTCCGGGCCGGAGGGGGCCGGGCTGTCCTGGGCGGGCCGCGGTCTCGGTCAGCCGTAGACCATGCGGCGCAGCTGCCTGAGCGTCAGCTCCGGCGGCGCCACCGCCCGGTATTTCAGGTCCGCCTCGATCCGCTGGAAGATCTCCGCGTTCAGCAGGCCCTGCGCCTGGAGTTCGCGGTGGCGGCGACGGACGTACTCCTGGGTCGTCTCGTCGAAGTAGGCGAGCACGTCCTGGACCACGCGCAGTGCCTCGCCCCGGCTCAGGGGCGTGGACCGCGTCAGATGATCTACGAGTTCGTCGTGCACCCGGTAGATCCTGGGGTACCGGCGCCGGTTTCGCAAGAATCGTGCCCGATTCCGGGCAGGGGGCTGTTGAAACTCTTATGGCGCCCTGTTCGCCCGCCGTCCACCCGGAGTCCCGCATCCCGTTGCCCGAGCCGACCAGTTTCAGACGTCATGGACATTCCTCGTATGGGCGTTCCCGAGAAGCTGGCCGAGCGCATGAGCATGGCCGAACAGCACGAGTACCTGCGCGCCAGATTCTCGCGGCGCACCATGATCAGGGGCGGCGCGGTCACCCTCGGCGCCGTCACCGGTGGCGCGTTCGTGCCGGGTGCCACCGCCCGGGCCGCCGTGCCCACCCGGCACGCCGCCCCCGCCGCCCCGGTCGACGGCGCCCGTGTCGCCCCCTTCGGCCGCCACCTGGCCTGGGGCAACGACCCGCGCACCGAGGTCACCGTCTCCTGGCAGGTCCCGGTCGCCGTCAAGAAGCCCTTCATCCGGATCGGCGCCCACCCCTGGGACCTGTCCCGCACGATGGAGGCCGAGGTCCGCACCCTGTACACCCCGGCCGGGGTCGGCGCGAGCGGCGACCACACCCAGTACTACCTGCACGCCAGGCTCACCCACCTGCGCCCGGGCCGCACCTACTACTACGGCGTCGGCCACCAGGGCTTCGACCCGGCCGAGCCGCACCTGCTGGGCACCGTGGGCACCTTCACCACCGCCCCCGCCCACAAGGCGCCCTTCACCTTCACCGCCTTCGGCGACGAGGGCGTCGGCTACCACGGCCTGGCCAACAACAGCCTCCTGCTCGGCCAGAACCCCGCCTTCCACCTGCACGCCGGCGACATCGCCTACGCCGACCCGTCCGGCGCGGGCAAGACCGCCGACACCGGCTTCGACGCACGCACCTGGGACTCCTTCCTCGCCCAGACCGAGACCGTCGCCAAGCAGGTCCCGTGGATGCCGGCGTACGGCAACCACGACATGGAGGCCTGGTACTCGCCCAACGGCTACGGCGGCGAGGACGCCCGCTGGACCCTGCCGGACAACGGCCCCGACCGGAAGAACCTCCCCGGCGTCTACTCCTTCGTCTACGGCAACACCGCCGTCATCTCGCTCGACGCCAACGACATCTCCTTCGAGATCCCGGCGAACCTGGGCATCTCCGGCGGAACCCAGACGACATGGCTGGAAGGGCAGCTGAAGAAGTTCCGCGCCGCCAAGGACGTGGACTTCGTCGTCGTCTTCTTCCACCACTGCGCCTACTGCACCTCCACCGCCCACGCCTCCGAGGGCGGAGTGCGCGAGGAGTGGGTGCCGCTGTTCGAGAAGTACACCGTGGACCTGGTCATCAACGGCCACAACCACCAGTACGAGCGCACCGACGTGATCAAGGACGGCCGGGTCGCCAAGGAGCTGCCCATCGGCGGCACCGCCTACCCCGAGACCGACGGCGTGGTCTACGTCACCGCCGGCGCCGCCGGCCGCAGCCTGTACGCCTTCTCCGCCCCCGACACCTACGAGGGCCACGAGCACGGGACCGACTCCGTGGCGTCGTTCGTCAACACCAAGGACGGCAAGGTCCACGAGACCGTCGGCTGGTCCCGGGTGCGCTACCTGAACTACTCCTTCCTGCGCGTGGACGTCAGCCCCGCGCCGAAGGGCCGCCAGGCCACGCTGAAGGTGTCGGGCATCGCCGAGACCGGCGACCGCGTCGACCACTTCACCGTGTCCCGCACCGCCAAGTAGCCCCCGCGGCGCGGGCGGTCCTCACAGACGCCTGAGGACCGCCTGCTTGGCCAGGGCGAACTCCTCGTCCGTGAGCACCCCGTCACGGTGCAGCTCGCCCAGCTCCCGCAGCCGGCGCAGCAGCGTGTCGTGGTCGTCCCCGCCCGGCTCCCCGGTCCGCTGCGCCGGGATCCGCCCCGCGTCCGCCCGCGCGGCCGAGGGATGCGGCAGCCGGGCCTGCACCGCCGCCGCCACCAGAGCCATCAGCGGATCCTTCCGGAACCCCCACAGCTCGACGGCGTTCGGGTCGAACTTGGGCGGGGCGCCGACCGGGACGCCGCGCACCAGGAACCGCAGGTGCCCGTTCTCCAGGCCGGCCGCCGGCTGCCACTCCACACCGGTCAGGTCGGCCAGGGCGATCGTGCGCGGACCGGCCGACGCCTTGGACTCCTCCGTCTTCCAGTTCCACTCCAGCCGCACCCGCTCCCCGTCGAAGCCCGCCGTGCCGTCCCCGGCCGAGGCGGACACCGGCAGCGACGGCCCCGGCAGCAGGTACGCGTCCACCGGGCCGGCCGGGACCCCCTCCAGCAGCAGGGCGGTGCGCACCTCGTCGGCGACGTACTCGGCCACGCCGTACCGGTCGGGCTCCACGGCCAGCTGGTAGGGGTCGTGCGACTCGGCCAGCCGGCCGGCGGTGGCCTGCAGGAGGGGGTCGGCGCCGTCGCGCAGCCGCAGCCTGAGCCGCCCCGACCTCCGGCCCTGCTCGAAGGAGACACCGGCCAACGCGCCCAGCGGCACCACGAGTTCGCCCAGCTCACGGCGGAGCGGGCTCACCCCCTTGTCCCGGCCCGGAGTGATGCGCAGCGCGCCGCCGTCGAAGGCCCAAGTGCCGTCCTTCTGGATGATGTCCGCCATATAGGAATTGTTTCACCCGTTCTGCGGGACAGTCAGGGTAGACCCCGTTCGACGGTCACCTCCCCCCACCGATGGGAGCGCATGTGAGACCGAACCACGGCACGACTCCCCGGATCCTCCCCCACCTCCTCGCCACCCTCCTGCTCGCGACGGCCGGCGTCGTCGCCCTCGACGCCCCCGGGGCCCGGGCCGCCACCCAGGCCCCGCCCACCCCACTGGACCGCGTCGTCCCCGCACCCGCCTCGGTCACCCCGGGCGGCACGCCGTACCGCATCACCCGCGCCACCCGCGTCCGCGTCGACGGCCCCGCCGAGGCCCGCCGCGTCGGCGCCTACCTCGCCGGCATCCTGCGCCGCTCCACCGGCTACCCGCTGCCGCTCACCGCCCACGGCAGCGGCGGCATCCGACTCCGCCTAAACAAGGGCGACTTCGGCGCCGAGGGCTACCGGCTGCACAGCGCCGCCGGCGGGGTGACCCTCACCGCGCGCACCCCCGCCGGGCTCTTCCACGGCGTCCAGACCCTGCGCCAGCTCCTCCCGCCGGCCGTCGAGCGGAAGACCGCGCAGCGCGGCCCCTGGCGGATCGCCGGCGGCACCGTCCAGGACCGCCCCCGCTACGCCTACCGGGGCGCCATGCTCGACGTCTCCCGCCACTTCTTCACCGTCGCCCAGGTCAAGCGCTACATCGACCAACTGGCCCTCTACAAGGTCAACGAACTGCACCTGCACCTCAGCGACGACCAGGGCTGGCGCATCGCCGTCGACTCCTGGCCGCGCCTGGCCACCCACGGCGGCGCCACCCAGGTCGGCGGCGGCCCGGGCGGCTACTACACCAAGGCCGACTACCGGGAGATCGTCCGCCACGCCGCCTCCCGCTACCTGGAGGTCGTCCCCGAGATCGACATGCCCGGCCACACCAACGCGGCCCTCTCCTCCTACGCCGGGCTCAACTGCGACGGCGTGGCACCCCCGCCCTACACCGGCACCGCGGTCGGCTTCAGCTCGCTGTGCGTGTCCAAGAAGGTCACCTACGACTTCGTGGACGACGTGATCCGCGAGCTGGCCGCCCTCACCCCCGGCCGCTACCTGCACATCGGCGGCGACGAGGCCCACTCCACCAGCCACCCCGACTACGTCGCCTTCATGGACCGGGTGCAGCCGGTCGTCGCCCGCTACGGCAAGACGGTCATCGGCTGGCACCAGCTCACCGGCGCCCGCCCCGCCCGGGGCGCCCTCGCCCAGTACTGGGGCCGCGACCGCACCGGCGCCGCCGAGAAGGAACAGGTCGCCGAGGCCGCCCGCAACGGCACCGGCCTCATCCTGTCCCCGGCCGACCACATCTACCTCGACATGAAGTACACCGCCGCCAGCCGCATCGGCCTCACCTGGGCGGGCCTGGTGGAGGTACGGCGCTCCTACGAGTGGAATCCGGGCGCCTATCTCGCCGGGGTGCCCGACGCGGCCGTCCGGGGCATCGAGGCACCCCTGTGGACGGAGACCGTGCGCGACTCCGCCGACATCGAGTACCTGGCCTTCCCCCGGCTCGCCGGAGCGGCCGAGCTGGGCTGGTCCCCGGCCGCCCGCCTGGGCTGGGACGGCTACCGGGTACGGCTGGCCGCGCAGGGCCCGCGCTGGGACGCCCTCGGCATCCGCTACTACCGCTCGCCGCAGGTCCCCTGGCCGGCGCGCTGACCGGAGGTGACAACGCGACGGGCACCCCGGAAGGACCGTGCTTGCGGGGTGCCCGTCCGTCCGCGGGGCCGTCAGAACGCGGCGAGGGGGTTCTTCAGGGTGCCGACCAGCTGGAGCGCGCCGGACGGGTCGGCGAGGTCCACCATCTGCCGGTTGTCGCGCAGCTGGAGCCGGTTGAGGCAGGACAGCGCGAACTCCGGGGCGAACACGTCGTACTGGCGGAACCGGTCGGCCAGCTGCGGATTGGCCTGCTGGTACTCGCGGGTGACCTCGGCGACCGTGCGCCAGAAGCCGTCCTCCTCCAGGATGCCCTCGGCGGCGAGCTGCGCGGCGAGGAAGCGGAAGAAGCAGTCGAAGACGTCCGTGAAGATCGACAGCAGCTTCTTGTCCTCGGGGACCTCCACGCGGATGCGCCGCACCTGTGGCGGCAGCGCCGCGTCCGGGTCCATGACGGCGATCTCCTCGGCGATGTCCTTGTAGATCGCCCGCCGCACCGCCCCGTCGCGCAGCACCAGGATCGTGTTCTCGCCGTGCGGCATGAACACCAGGTCATAGGCGTAGAAGCTGTGCAGCAGCGGGGTGTAGTAGGCCCGCAGATACCGCCGCAGCCACTCCACCGGGGCCAGGCCCGACCGCTCGATCAGCGCGCCCGCGAAGGAGGCGCCCTCGTGGTCGACGTGCAGCAGCGAGGCCATCGTCGCCAGGGACTCGCCCTCCTCCAGCGACGGCACCGGGCTCTCCCGCCACAGCGCGGCCAGCATCTTGCGGTACGGCGAGTAGCGGTCGGTGGCCCGCTCGTACTCCAGGTGCCGGTAGCCGACCGCGGCCCGCTCCCGGATGATCGACAGACCGCTCGCCCTCAGCACCGGGTCGCCCTCGATCAGCCGGGCCAGCCAGTCGTTGATCGCCGGCGTCGCCTCCATGTAGGCGGCCGACAGACCGCGCATGAAGCCCATGTTGAGGACCGACAGGGCCGTCTTCACGTAGTGCTTGTGCGGGGCGCTGGTGTTGAAGAAGGTACGGATCGACTGCTGGGCCAGGTACTCGTCGTCGCCCTCGCCGAGCAGGACCAGCAGGTCGCGGGCCACCTCGGCGGCGAAGGTGACGCTGAGCTTGTTCCACCACTGCCAGGGGTGGACCGGTAGGAACAGGTAGTCGGCGGGATCCAGGCCGCGGCCGGCGAGGCGGGCCCGGAACCGCTCCACCGTCTCCTCGCCCAGCTCCTCGCGCAGGAACGACTCGTACTCGATCCCCACCCCGGCCGTGAACGCGGCCCGCGAGCGGTGCGCCGCCAGCCACACCAGCCGGACGGGGCTCGCCGTCTCCGGGGCGTACGACAGGTACTCGTGGACGCCGAAGCCCAGCCGGCCGTTGTTCGCGACGAAGCACGGATGGCCCTCGGTCATCCCGGTCTCGATCGCCTGGAACCCGGCGCGCGTCAGCTCGGCCGAGGTCACCCGCGGCTTGGTGAGCTTGTAGCAGGTGCCCGACAGGGTGGAGGAGATCTCCTCCAGGTACACCGGCAGGATCTCGTCGCTCAGGCCGAGGGACTCCTTCAGCTCGATGAAGAAGTCCAGCGCGGCGAGTTCGAGTTCGCCGCCGTCGCGGTGCCGGGTGATCGAGTCCGCGTCGATCTGCCAGTGGTCCAGGGCCCGCCGCACGGCACGGAACCGGTAGGCGGTCAGCCCGTCGTCGCTGCGCACCACGTACCGGCCGCCGTCCTCCTCGGGCGTGATCAGCCGCTCGTGCGCGAACTCGGCGAGCGCCTTGCGCACCAGCAGCCGGTTGGCCTTGGCCCACCGCTCGGGGGACAGATGGGCCACGGCATCGGCGAGGGTCATGCGGTCACCGCCTTCTCGAACTGCTCACGGGTGCAGAAGCTCAGCAGCGCCCGCTTCTCCGGCTTGTCGATCTCCCGCTCGGGCACGAACCCGACGGCCGCGTTCAGGGCGTGCACCGCCGTGTTGCGCACATCCGGCTCCACCACGACGCGCTCCACCGCCGGGTCCTCGAACAGGTGTGCCATCACGGCGGTGATCACCGCCCGGGTGAACCCGTGCTCCGGCCGGTCCGTGGCCGGGGTCAGGAAGTGCATCCCGGCATCCCCCGGCCGGGCCTCGTACAGCCCCACCAGCTCCCGGTGCGCGGGGTCGTACCTCTCCATCAGGAACGCCGGCTCACCGCCGCGCACCCCGAACAGCGCGTGGTGGTGCTCGTCCGCCGCGATCTCCATATAGGCCCGCTCGACGTCCTGGAGCCGCGCGTCCTGCATCATCCAGAACGCCGCCTTGGGATGCGTGACCCAGGAGTGCAGCAACTCCGCGTCCTTCAGGGGGTCGACGGGACGGAACGTGAAGGTCATACGGCGAACTCCTGGAAGGCGATGGACTTCTCGACCGGGTAGTACTCGGTGCCGAGGAGTTCCCGGATGATGTACGCGTTGCGGTACGCGCCCATGCCCAGGTCGGGGCTGGTGATGCTGTGGGTGTGGACGCCGGCGTTCTGCAGGAAGACGCCGCGGCCGGTGACGTCGACGGCGTAGTTGCGGGCCACGTCGAAGCGGCCGTGGCCGTCGAAGCGGAGGCGGTCGCGGACGGGTTCGAGGAAGGCCGGCGGGGTGTAGTGGTAGCCGGTGGCCAGGACCAGGCCCTCGGTCTCGATCTCGAAGTCCTTGTCCTGCTCGTCCTGGTGGAAGCCGAGGGTGTAGCTGCCGTCCGCGTACGTCGCCGTGCGCAGCGTGGAGTTGGTCAGCAGCCGGGTGGGCACTCCGCGGTCGCCGCTGACGACGTTCTTCTGGTACAGCAGGTCGAAGATGGAGTCGATCAGGTCCGAGTTGATGCCCTTGAACAGGCCCTTCTGCTGCTTCTCCAGCCGGTAGCGGGTCTCCTCGGGCAGCGACCGGAAGTAGTCGATGTAGTCCGGGGAGGTCATCTCCAGGGTCAGCTTGGTGTACTCCAGCGGGAAGAACCGCGGGGAGCGGGTGACCCAGTTGAGCCGGTAGCCGTGGGCGTCGATCTCCGAGAGCAGCTCGTAGTAGATCTCGGCCGCGCTCTGGCCGCTGCCGACGACGGTGATGGACTTCTTCTCCAGCAGCTCCGCCTTGCGGTGCATGTACTGGGAGGTGTGCAGGAAGTCCCCGCCGAGGTCCCGGCACGCCTCGGGGACGAAGGGGGCGGTGCCGGTGCCGAGCACCAGGTGCCGGGCGCGGTAGGCGTCCCCGGCCTCGGTGCGCACGGAGTACAGCCCGTCGTCGTAGGTCACCTCGGTGACCGTGGCGCCGAAGCGGACGCAGCTCAGCTTCCCGGCGGCCCAGCGGCAGTAGTCGTCGTACTCGACGCGCAGCGGGTAGAAGTTCTCGCGGATGTAGAACGAGTACAGTCTGCCCTTCTCCTTCAGGTAGTTCAGGAAGGAGTACGGCGAGGTGGGGTCGGCCAGGGTGACCAGGTCGGACATGAACGGGGTCTGGAGGTGGGCGCCGTCCAGGAACATCCCGGCGTGCCACTCGAAGTCGGGCTTGGACTCCAGGAAGACGCCGTCCAGCCCGGCGATGGGCTCGGTGAGGCAGGCGAGGCCGAGGTTGAAGGGGCCGAGCCCGATCCCCACGAAGTCGTAGGTCTTGGTCGGACTGTCAGGACGCGCGGTCAAGGGACTCTCCCAGGTACTGCTCGGCATGGCCGGCGATCAGATCGAGGACGGCGGCGATGTCGGCCGTCCGGGTCTCGGGGTTGAGCAGGGTGAACTTCAGGTAGTGGCGGCCGGCCACTTTGGTGCCCGCGACGACGGCGTCACCGGAGGCGAACAGGGCCTTGCGGGCGTAGAGGTTGGCCCGGTCGATCTCGGCCGGGTCGGTGACCGCGGCCGGGACGTAGCGGAAGACCAGCGTGGACAGGGAGGGTTCGACCACGACGTCGTAGCGCGGGTCGGCGTCGAGCAGCTTCCAGCCCTCCCGGGCCAGGTCGCAGACCTCGTCGAAGAGCTGCCCGATGCCGTCGGCGCCCATCGTGCGCAGGGTCGTCCACAGCTTGAGCGCGTCGAAGCGGCGGGTGGTCTGGAGGGACTTGTCCACCTGGTTGGGGATACGTTCCTGCACCGCCCGGCGGGGGTTGAGGTACTCGGCGTGGTAGGTGGCGTGCCGCAGGGTGGCCGCGTCCCGGACCAGCAGGGCGGAGGAACTGACCGGCTGGAAGAAGGACTTGTGGTAGTCGACGGTGACGGAGTCGGCGTGCTCGATGCCCTGGAGGCGGTCCCGGTACTTCAGGGAGGCGAGCAGTCCGCAGCCGTAGGCGGCGTCGACGTGCATCCACACGCCGTACTGGGCGCACAGCTCGGCGATCTCCGGCAGCGGGTCGATGGAGCCGAAGTCGGTGGTGCCGGCGGTGGCGACGACGGCCATCGGGACCAGGCCGTCGCGTGCGCAGCGCTCCAGCTCGTGGGCGAGGGCGACCGTCTGCATGCGCTTGTCGTGGTCGACGGGGACGGACACGACGGCGTCCGGGCCGAGGCCGAGCAGTTTCGCGGACTTCTTGACGCTGAAGTGGCTGACCTCGGAGGCGAAGACGCGCAGTTTGGCGAGCGAGGCCCCCTCTTCCCACCCCGCCCGCCCCGGCTTGGCCTCCTCGCGGGCCAGCAGCAGCGCCTGGAGGTTGGACTGGGTGCCGCCGGAGGTGAAGACGCCGTCGGCGGCCGGGCCGAGGCCGATGCGGGCGGTCGTCCAGTCGACGAGTTTGCGCTCGATGAGGGTGCCGCCGGCCGACTGGTCCCAGGTGTCCAGCGAGGAGTTGACGGCGGAGAGCACGGCCTCGGCGAGCACCGCCGGGATGACGACCGGGCAGTTGAGGTGGGCGAGGTAGCGGGGGTGGTGGAAGTAGATCGCGTCCCGCAGGTACACGTCCTCCAGCTCGTCCAGGACGGCGGTGGTGTCGCCCAGCGGACGGTCGAGGTCGATCGCGTCGATGGCGGGGGAGAGGGCGTCCACGGTGACCCCGGTGAACGGACGGTCGGTGGTGGCGAGTTTGGCCGCCACCCGCTCGACTCCTTCGGTCACGGAGCGGCGGTAATGCTCCGCCGTGAGGCCATTGAGCAGGTGCGAGCGCATGTGGGGGTCCTCCGAGGGGACGGTCCGTGCGGGATGATCTTAGGTTAGCCTAACCTAAGTTTCTCGGATGGAGGTGTGCCTCCCCCAAGGCCTGAACAGGCCAAAGAGGGGAGGTGCGGACTACTCGCCCGCCGCGCGGAGCTGCTCCTCCGTCAGGCCCTGGCGCCAATAGCCGACGAACGTCACGCGCCGCCGGTCCACCCCCCGCTCGCCGACGAAGTGCCGCCGCAGGGACTTGACCCGGCCGGACTCCCCGGCGAGCCACACATACGGCCGCTCGGCGCCGGGCAGCGGGGCGGCTCGTACGGCATCGACGGCCATGGGGGACCCGTCGTGCCGTACGAGCCACGTGATCTCCGCGTCCGCCTCCGTGCGCACGTCCTGCACGTCTTCCGCGTGCGGGACCTCCAGCCAGGCCCGGACCCGGGTGCCGGCGGGCAGGGACTCCAGGATCGCGGTCGCGGCGGGTACGGCCGTCTCGTCGCCGCACAGGACGACGAGGTCGGTGTCCGCGGGCGGGCGGAAGCGGATCGCGCGGTTGTCGGCGACGGCCGGCCCGAGCAGCAGCACCCGGTCGCCGGCGGCGGCCCCCGCGGCCCAGCGGGAGGCGGGGCCGGCCGGCAGGGCGGCGCCCGGCTCGATGCCGTGCAGGGCGAAGTCGATGTCGATCTCGTCGGGGTCGCGGCGCAGCGCCCGCAGCGTGTACGAGCGCATCACGGCCCGTACGTCGTCCGGGAGTTCCCGCCAGCCCTGCCACCAGCCGTCGCCCAGCTCCAGCGGGACCACGGGCTCGCTCTGCCCGGGGTGCGGCAGGAACAGCGACAGGGACTGGTCGCACCCGTCGGAGTGGAAGGCGTGCAGGTCGCGCCCGGTGAAGGTGACCCGGACCAGGGACGGGCCGAGCCGCCTCGTCCGTACGACCTGGAGGGAGAAGAAACGGAACGGGGCGGCTACGGCCGTCGTCATGTGTGGCTCCTGAGGGTGGTTTTCAGGGCTTTGCCGGGGGCTGGGCCGCCGGTCAGCCGACCTTCCTGGCCTTCTCCAGGGCCTCGGCCAGGTTGGTGAGCAGCGGCACGCACTTGTCGTAGGAGAGGATCGGCTCGGGGGAGCGCGGGATGACCTGGCCGGCCCTCACCGCGGGCAGCTTCTTCCAGGTGGCCTTGGTGATGCCGGCGGGCTGGATGGCCGAGGAGCGGTCGTCCATCATGATGATGTCGGCGTCGTACTTGTCGACGTTCTCCCAGCTCAGCGACTCGTACCAGCCGCCGCCCTGCTTCTTGGCGCTCTCCGGGGGCTCCACGAAGTTCACGCCGAGGGACTTGAAGTACTCCAGGTCGATGGAGAGGTTGCTGCCGGAGACGTAGAACAGCTGGTCGCTGGCGCTGCCGGCCATCACCTTGAGGTTCGGCTTGGCCTTGGCGGCGGCGCGCAGCCGGGCGGCGGCGTCCTCGAACCGCTTCTTGGCGTCGGTGACCTTGGCGGCCTTCATGTCCGCGCCGAGCGACGCGGCGAGGTCCCACATGCGCTGGAGCGGCTGGGTGAGCGAGCGGTCGTAGACGGAGATGCCGACGCTGGGGGCCAGCTGCGCGATCTTCTTCTTCGACTCCTCGGGGACGTACCAGAGGGTGCCGGCGTCGTCGAACATCGTCGAGACGAGCACGTCCGGGGCGAGGGAGGCGTACTTCTCGATGTTGAACTGGCCCCAGGCGTTGCCGAGGACGGTCACCTTGCTGATGTCCATGTCGCCGGCCTGGACGTCCGGCTTGCCGTCGCTGGTCTTCGTCGGGCCGAACACGGCCTTGACCTGGATGCCGTAGTCGTACAGCGCGGCGCCGACGCCGGTGAACGCGACGATGTTCGCGGGGACCTTGTCCAGCTTCACGGTCGTGCCGCGGTCGTCCTTGAACGACCAGGGGCCGGACTTGCCCGTCCCACCGCTCCCGTTGGAGCCACCGTCTTTGCCCTTGTCGTCCCCGCAGGCGGCGAGCGCGGCACCGAGGCCGAGGGCGCCGCCCGCGGCGAGCAGTCCGCGGCGAGAGAGGTGGGTGGCACGGGCAAGGGACATGGGTATGACTGCTTTCGACCGGGGCGAGGCGCCCGCCGGACACGTTCGAACGTAGGTTAGCCTAACCTCAGTCGATGTCCAGGGGGCGGGCCGCCCCGGCGCCCCGCCCGGCCCGCGACGGCCGGGGCCGCGTCAGCCCGCCAGGCCCAATTCCCGGGCGATCAGCATCCGCTGTACCTCGCTCGTGCCCTCGCCGATCTCCAGGATCTTGGAGTCGCGCCACATGCGGGCCACCGGGTACTCGTTCATGAAGCCGTAGCCGCCGTGGATCTGGGTGGCGTCGCGGGCGTTGTCCACGGCGACCGTGGAGGAGTGGAGCTTGGCCAGGGCCGCCTCCTTCTTGAAGGGCTCGCCCGCGACCAGGCGGGAGGCCGCGTCGCGCCAGGCCAGGCGGGCGGTGTGGGCCTTCATCTCCATGTCGGCGATCTTGAACTGGATGGCCTGGTTGGCGCCGATCGGGCGGCCGAAGGCGTGACGTTCCTTCGCGTACTTGACCGACTCGTCCACACAGCCCTGGGCCAGCCCCGTGGCGAGGGCGGCGATGGCGATGCGGCCCTCGTCCAGGATGCGCAGGAACTGGGCGTAGCCGCGGCCCCGTTCGCCCAGCAGGTTGGCGGCCGGGACCCGGACGTCCTGGAAGGACAGCTCGCGGGTGTCGGAGGCGTTCCAGCCGACCTTCGAATAGGGCGCCGCCACCGTGAAGCCCGGGGTGCCGGACGGCACGATGACGGCCGAGATCTCCGGGCGGCCGTCCGGCTTGCGGCCGGTCACCGCGGTGACGGTGACCAGCCCCGTGATGTCCGTGCCCGAGTTGGTGATGAAGCACTTGGTGCCGTTGATCACCCACTCGTCCGTGTCCGGGTCCAGGCGGGCCGTCGTCCGGGTCGCCCCGGCGTCGCTGCCGCCGTCCGGCTCCGTCAGGCCGAACGCGCCCAGGATCTCGCCCGAGCACAGCCGGGGCAGCCACGCGCGCTTCTGCTCCTCGGTGCCGTACAGATGCAGCGGCATGGCGCCCAGCGAGACGCCCGCCTCCAGCGTGATCGCCACCGAGGAGTCCACCCGGGCCAGCTCCTCCAGGGCGAGCCCGAGCGCCAGGTAGTCGCCGCCCATCCCGCCGTACTCCTCCGGGAACGGCAGTCCGAACAGGCCCATGCGGCCCATCTCGCGGACGATCTCGTACGGGAACTCGTGCCGCTCGTAGAAGTCGCCGATCTTCGGCGCCACGACGTCGTGCGCGAACTCCTCCACCGTGCGGCGGAGTTCCTCCAGCTCGGGGCTGAGACGGTGGTCCATGCTGATCACTGGTCCTTGTGGGAGAGAGCGCGGACGGTACGGGACGGGCTGGGCCGGCCCAGCCGTTCGGCCATCCACACGCTCGTGGCGGTCAGACGGCCGAGGTCGACCCCCGTCTCGATGCCGAGCCCGTGCAGCATCCAGACGAGGTCCTCGGTGGCGAGATTGCCGGTGGCGGACTTGGCGTACGGGCAGCCGCCGAGCCCCCCGGCGGAGGCGTCCACCGTGGTGACGCCGTGCTGGAGGGCGGCCAGGGTGTTGGAGAGCGCCTGGCCGTACGTGTCGTGGAAGTGCACGCCGATCGCGTCCGTCCCCACACCCCGCTCGTTCAGCAGGGCGAGCAGCGCGCGGACCTGGCCCGGGGTGGCCACCCCGATGGTGTCGCCGAGGCTCAGCTCGTCGCAGCCCATGTCCCGCAGCGCCGTGCACACCCGCGCCACCTGGGCGAGCGGCACCGGGCCCTCCCACGGGTCGCCGAAGCACATCGACACATAGCCGCGCACCCGTACGCCCTCGTCCTTCGCGCGCCGCACCACCGGCTCGAACACCGCGAGGGACTCCTCCAGCGTCCGGTTGAGGTTGGCCTTGGCGAAGGACTCGGTGGCGCTGGCGAACACGGCGACGTACTCCGCGCCGAGGGCCAGCGCCCGGTCCAGGCCGCGCTGGTTGGGCACCAGCACCGGAAGGGCCGCGCCCAGGTTCTTGACCCGGGGGAACAGCTCCTCGGCGTCGGCCAGCTGGGGCACCCACTCGGGGTGGACGAAGCTCGTCGCCTCGATGGTGGTCAGGCCCGCGCCGGCCAGCCGGTGGATGAACTCGGCCTTCACCGCCGTCGGCACGGACGTCTTCTCGTTCTGCAGCCCGTCGCGCGCGCCCACCTCGTGGATCCGCACCCGCGCGGGCAGTCCCTCGGCCGGTACGGCCACGGGCAGTCCTGCGACGCTCATCCGGCCGCCTCCTCGTGCGGTGCGATGACGGCCAGCACCTGGTCCATGGCGACCGTGCTGCCCGGTGTCACGTCCAGTTCGGCGACCGTGCCGGCGTGCGGGGCGGAGATGACGTGCTCCATCTTCATCGCCTCCACCACCAGCAGGCTCTGCCCGGCGGCCACCTCGTCGCCCACGGCCACCTTGACCACCGTGACCGTGCCCGGCATGGGCGCGGTCAGGGAGTCGGCGCCCCCGTGGGCCGCCCGGTTCAGCGAGGCGGCGACCGGGTCGTGGTCGCGCACCTGCCAGGCGTCGCCGTCTCGGCCCAGCCAGTCGCCGGCCCGGCGGAAGGTGTGCCGGACGCCGTCCAGGGTGACGCTCACCCGGTCGCCGGTGACGGTGTGCTCGCCCCGGGGGGTGTGGGCCACCGGTTCGCGCACCCGCAGGTGGAAGACCGGCGGCTTCGGGGTGCCGCCCAGCCGCCAGCCGTCCGGCACCGAGAACGGGTCGGTCCAGCCCTGCGCACGCGGCTTCAGTGCCTCGAGCCGTACGGCCGCCGCCGCCTCGTACACTTCCTCGGGCACCTCGTCGGGGACCAGGTCGTCCACCACCCGCTCCACCAGCCCGGTGTCCAGGTCACCGGACACCACCGCCGGATGGGCCAGCAGCCGGCGCAGGAACCCGGCGTTGGTCTGCACGCCCAGCGTGACCGTCCGGGCCAGGGCCGCCCGGAGCCTGCGCAGCGCGGTCGCGCGGTCGGGGCCGTAGGCGATCACCTTGGACAGCATCGGGTCGTACAGGCTGCCCACCTCGGTGCCCTCGCTGAGCCCGGAGTCGGTGCGGACCCCGTCGCCTTCGGGCTCGTCCAGCAGCAGAACCGTTCCACCGGAGGGCAGGAAGCCGCGCGCGGGGTCCTCGGCGCAGATCCGGGCCTCGACCGCGTGCCCGGTGAGGGTGACCTCCGACTGGCCGAAGGACAGCGGTTCGCCGGCCGCGACCCGCAGCTGCCACTCCACCAGGTCCAGTCCGGTCACCAGCTCGGTGACCGGGTGCTCCACCTGGAGCCGGGTGTTCATCTCCATGAAGTAATACCGCGACGGGTCGCCGCCCGGGACGATGAACTCCACCGTGCCCGCGCCCCGGTACCCGCACGAGCGCGCCGCCTGCACGGCCGCCTCGCCCATCGCGGCCCGGGTCCGCTCGTCGAGGAGCACGCTCGGCGCCTCCTCGATCACCTTCTGGTGGCGCCGCTGGAGGGAACACTCGCGCTCGCCGAGGTGCACCACGTTGCCGTGGCCGTCGGCCAGCACCTGGATCTCGATGTGCCGGGGCCGGTCCACCCACCGCTCCACCAGCAGCGTGTCGTCGCCGAAGGAGGCGCGGGCCTCCCGGCGGGCGGCGGCGATCTCCTCCTCCAGCACGGTCAGGTCCCGCACCAGCCGCATGCCCTTGCCGCCGCCGCCGGCGGACGGCTTCAGCAGCACGGGCGCCCCCAGTGCGCGGGCCGCCTCGGCCAGCTCGGGATCGCGTCCGCCCGGCACCACCGGCACCCCGGCGGCCTCGACCGTCTCCTTGGCCCGGATCTTGTCGCCCATCAGCGCGATCGCGTCCGCGGGCGGGCCGATGAACACCAGCCCCGCCTCCTCGCACGCCCGCGCGAAGGCCGCGTTCTCGGCGAGGAAGCCGTACCCGGGGTGGACGGCCTGGGCGCCGGTGCGGGCGGCGGCTTCGAGCAGCCGCTCCACCGACAGATAGCTCTCGGCGGCCGGCGCCGGGCCGATCCGGACCGCCGTGTCGGCCTCCCGGACGTGCCGCGCGTCGGCGTCGGCGTCGGAGAAGACCGCCACCGAGCGCACGCCCAGGGCGCGCAGCGTACGGATCACGCGTACGGCGATCTCGCCCCGGTTGGCCACCAGCACTGTGTCGAACACGGTTCCCCTCCTCACATCCGGAAGACGCCGAACTGGGTGTCTCCCAGAGGCGCGTTGGCACAGGCCGTCAGGGCCAGACCGAGGACCTGACGGGTGTCCAGCGGGTCGATCACGCCGTCGTCCCAGAGCCGGGCGGTGGCGTAGTAGGCGTTGCCCTGACGTTCGTACTGGGCGCGGATCGGCGCCTTGAACGCCTCTTCCTCCTCGGCGGCCCACTCCTCGCCGCGGCCCTCCAGCTGGTCCCGCTTGACGGTCGCCAGCACGGACGCGGCCTGCTCGCCGCCCATCACGGAGATCTTGGCGTTCGGCCACATCCACAGGAAGCGGGGGGAGTAGGCCCGGCCGCACATCGAGTAGTTGCCCGCGCCGTAGGAGCCGCCGACCACCACGGTGAGCTTCGGCACGCGCGTGCAGGCCACCGCCGTGACCATCTTGGCGCCGTGCTTGGCGATGCCCCCCGCCTCGTAGTCCCTGCCGACCATGAAGCCCGAGATGTTCTGGAGGAACACCAGCGGGATGCCGCGCTGGTCGCACAGCTCGATGAAGTGGGCGCCCTTCTGGGCGGACTCGGCGAACAGGATGCCGTTGTTGGCGACGATCCCCACCGGGTGGCCGTGGATCCGCGCGAACCCGGTCACCAGGGTCTGCCCGAACTCCGCCTTGAACTCGGCGAACCGGGAGCCGTCGACCACGCGCGCGATGATCTCGCGGACGTCGTAGGGGGTGCGGGAGTCGACCGGGACGGCGCCGTAGAGCCCGGAGGGATCCACCTTGGGCTCGACGGACGGCCGGACCTCCCAGGGCAGGGACCGCCGGGCCGGGAGCGTGGCCACGATGTCGCGGACGATCCGGAGGGCGTGCGCGTCGTCCTCGGCGAGGTGGTCGGTGACCCCGGAGACCCGGGAGTGCACCTCGCCGCCGCCCAGTTCCTCGGCGGTGACGACCTCGCCGGTGGCCGCCTTCACCAGGGGCGGCCCGCCGAGGAAGATCGTGCCCTGGTTCCGCACGATCACGGCCTCGTCGCTCATCGCCGGGACGTACGCCCCGCCCGCCGTGCAGGAGCCCATGACGGCCGCGATCTGCGGGATGCCGGCGCCGGACATCCGGGCCTGGTTGTAGAAGATCCGGCCGAAGTGGTCCCGGTCGGGGAAGACCTCGTCCTGCATCGGCAGGAAGGCCCCGCCGGAGTCGACCAGATAGACGCACGGCAGCCGGTTGTCGAGGGCCACCTCCTGGGCGCGCAGGTGCTTCTTGACCGTCATCGGGTAGTACGTGCCGCCCTTGACGGTGGCGTCGTTCGCCACGATCACGCACTCGCGGCCGCTGACCCGCCCGATGCCGGCGATCACCCCGGCGGCCGGGGCCTGCCCGTCGTACAGCCCGTCGGCCGCGAGCGGTGCCAGCTCCAGGAAGGGCGAGCCCGGGTCGAGCAGTGTGTCCACCCTGTCCCTCGGCAGCAGCTTGCCGCGCGCGGTGTGCCGCGCCCGCGCCTTCTCGCCGCCGCCGAGGGCCGCCGCGGCCAGCTTGGCGCGCAGCTCCTCCACGAGGGCGAGATGGGCCTCCTCGTTGGCCCGCCAGCCCTCCGACGCGGGATCGGCCGCGCTGTGAAGCTCCGGTGCCTCCTGCATCCTGCGGTCCCCTCACCGGTGTCCGAACCTGTTAATGAGCGTTAACCATTTCCTTCAGGTTAACGACCGCTAACCCCGCTGTCTAGAATTGACGGCATGGCCAGCAGAACCGACGCCCCGACCCGCCGCGAGCAGATCCTCAAGGAGGCCGCCCGGCTCTTCGCCGAACGCGGATTCCACGGCGTCGGCGTCGACGAGATAGGCGCCGCGGTCGGCATCAGCGGCCCCGGTCTGTACCGGCACTTCCCCGGCAAGGACGCGATGCTCGCCGAGCTGCTGGTCGGCATCAGCGGCCAGCTGCTCACCGGGGCCAGGCGCCGGCTGGCGGAGGCCGACGGGATCCCCGCGACCCGGGTCCTGGACTCCCTGATCGAGGGCCACATCGACTTCGCCCTGGACGACCGCCCGCTGATCACCCTGCACGACCGCGAGCTGGACCGGCTGCGCGACAGCGACCGCAAGCTGGTGCGCCAGCTCCAGCGGCAGTACGTGGAGCTGTGGGTGCAGGTGGTCCGCGAGGCCTACCCGGGCCTGACCGAACCGGCCGCCCGCTCGGCCGTCCACTCCGTCTTCGGCCTGCTCAACTCCACCCCCCACCTCGGCCGCGCCGGCACCCTCCCCGGCCGGGGCACGACGGCGGCCCTGCTGCACCGCATGGCCCGCGGCGCGTTCGAGGCGGCGGGGGAGGCGCGGGCGTAGGGCCGTTTCCCCCGCGGGGGCTTCGTGGGCGGGCGGGCGCGCGGCCCGGTGCCGTGCAGGCGCCCCCGGGCGTGAGACCCGCCCGTCCCGCTGCCGCCGTCCAGGGCGGCGGCCCGCGTGTGTGTGGGGGCCGCCCCGTCCGACACGACCCTGTGCCGGGGTCCCGGGTCCCGGGTCCGTCGCTTGCGGACTGCGCCTGGGGGATCGGTGTCCGAGGGGTGGTCGGACCGGTCCGACACGGCCCGTGCCCGGGGGTCCGGGTCCTTCGGCCACGGCCTGTGCCCCGGGGGAACCGGTCCGTCCCGGCATCCGTCACGCTCCTTGTCCAGGGGCCCGGTCCCCTCCGCCACGGCTCGTGCCCGGGGCGCTCCCGGGGCGTCGCAGCCATGGCTCGGGCCCTCCCCGGGGAGCGCGTGACGCGCATTACGGCCGAACCCCTCTGGACGGAGTTCCGTACTCGCCGGTACGGTGAATGAGCAAGCGCTTAGACATGCCGAAGTCATGCCAAGGTACGTGGAGGTGGCGGCGTGCGCCGTACGGTGTTCAACGAGGATCACGAGGCGTTCCGGGAGACCCTTCGCGCCTTCATCGAGGCCGAGGTCGTCCCGGTCTACGACGAGTGGTTCGCCGCCGGCCAGGCGCCGCGCGACTTCTACT
Organism: Streptomyces sp. NPDC029296; assembly: GCF_055569255.1. Classification (NCBI taxonomy): domain Bacteria; kingdom Bacillati; phylum Actinomycetota; class Actinomycetes; order Kitasatosporales; family Streptomycetaceae; genus Streptomyces; species Streptomyces sp. NPDC029296. Next base: position 227,510 of record NZ_JBVHXT010000006.1, on the reverse strand, counting down.
ACAAGCTCGGCGAGCTGGGCGTCTTCGGTATCAGCGTGCCCGAGGAGTTCGGCGGCGCGGGCCTGGACACCCACAAGTTCGAGGCCGTCCTCTACGAGGAGACCGCGCGCGCGGGCGTGCAGTTCGGCGGCTCCGGCGTGCACGTGCTGCTCGCCCTGCCCTACATCAAGATGCTCGCCACCGAGGAGCAGAAGAAGCGCTACCTGCCGAAGTTCGTCACCGGCGAGGAGATGTGGGCCATCGCGATGACGGAGCCGGGCACCGGCTCCGACCTCGCGGGCATGAAGACCACCGCCAAGCTGAGCGAGGACGGCACGCACTACGTCCTCAACGGCGCCAAGACCTTCATCACGGGCGGTGTGCACGCCGACAAGGTGATCGTCTGCGCCCGCACCGCCGCGCCGACCGCCGAGGACCGCCGCCACGGCATCTCCCTGTTCGCCGTGGACACCAAGTCCGAGGGCTACTCCATCGGCCGCAAGCTGGACAAGCTGGGCCTGCGCACCTCCGACACCGCCGAGCTGGCCTTCGTCGACGTCAAGGTGCCCGTCGAGGACCTGCTCGGCGAGGAGAACAAGGGCTTCTCCTACCTCGGCCACAACCTGGCCTCCGAGCGCTGGGGCATCGCCTTCGGCGCCTACGCCCAGGCCAAGGCCGCCGTCCGGTTCGCCAAGCAGTACGTGCAGGAGCGCACCGTCTTCGGCAAGCCGGTCGCCCACTTCCAGAACACCAAGTTCGAGCTGGCCGCCTGCCAGGCCGAGGTGGACGCCGCCGAGGCCGTCGCCGACCGCGCCCTGGAGGCGCTGGACGCCGGCGAGCTGACCCCCGCCGAGGCCGCCTCCGCCAAGCTGTTCTGCACCGAGGTCGCGCACCGCGTCATCGACCGCTGCCTCCAGCTGCACGGCGGCTACGGCTACATGAACGAGTACCCGATCGCCCGCCTGTACGCGGACAACCGCGTCAACCGCATCTACGGCGGCACCAGCGAGATCATGAAGACGATCATCGCCAAGGACATGGGCCTGTAAGGGCTCCGCGGGCACACCGGGGTATACCTGCACCTCATGAGCCAGGCACTCCAGGACCTCCTCGATCTGCTCGACCTGGAGCGGATCGAGGAGGACATCTTCCGCGGCCGGTCGCGCCCCGCCGTCGTCCCGCGCGTCTTCGGCGGGCAGGTCGCGGCGCAGGCGCTGGTCGCCGCCGGGCGCACGGTCCCCGCCGACCGGCCCGCCCACTCCCTGCACGCGTACTTCCTGCGTCCCGGCGACCCGGGCGCGCCGATCGTCTACACCGTGGACCGCATCCGCGACGGCCGGTCCTTCACCACCCGCCGGGTGGTCGCCGTCCAGCACGGCAAGCCGATCTTCCACCTCTCCGCCTCCTTCCAGGCGCACGAGGACGGCCTGGAGCACCAGGCGCCCATGCCCGTCGCGCCCGATCCGGCGACCCTGCCCACCTCCCCGGAGCGGCTGCGCGGCTACGGCCACCTCGCCCCCGAGGTCGTCGAGCGCTTCCTGGAGGCCCGCGAGGCGGTCGACCTCAGGTACGTGGACGAGCCGCCGTACGGCCGGTACGGCGAGCCGCGCGAGCCGCACTCCCAGGTGTGGTTCCGCGTCAACGGCAAGCTCGACGGCGACGACCCCCTGCGGCACGTCGTCCTCGCCACCTACGTCTCGGACATGACCCTGCTGGACTCCGTGCTGCTCGCCCACGGGCGCGGCGGCTGGGCGGTCGGGGACGTCGTCGGGGCGTCCCTGGACCACGCGATGTGGTTCCACCGGCCGTTCCGGGCCGACGAATGGCTGCTGTACGACCAGGAGTCGCCGTCCGCGTCCGGCGGCCGGGGCCTGGGTCAGGCCCGCATATACACGCAGGACGGGCGGCTCGCCATCACGGTCATCCAGGAGGGCGTGGTCCGTGTTCCGAGACAGCCGTGACGGATGCGCTTTTCGAGATGACTTGAGGCGTATGTCCGATTAGGCTCTCTGGGTGAAGGGCCGCAGTGAACGGCGTGTCCCGGAGGGGGGAGATTCCCGACCCTCCGGATTCCGGCCGTTCCGTTCGCTCACGCTGCGGTGAAACCTGAAGACCGCGCCGCATCTTCCGTACAACCGCGGCGCCGGCCATCCACCTCGCGCGTCCTTCACGGAGCCGCGAGAGACGATGGAGATGGAAGGTATTCCCATGCGATCACAGCGCACGAGGCGTCTTGTCGCGTTGTCCGCCTCCGGTCTGCTGCTGGCGGGCGGGGCCGCGTTCGGCACGGCCGCGACGGCCTCCGCCTCGGACCACGGCAGTGACAGTTCCTACAGCCGGTACGACGACGACCACGGCGGCGGCTGGTGGAACGACGACGATGACGACGACTACGGCGGCTACGGCGGCCACGACGACGGTGGTTACGGCGGTGACCACGGTGACCACGGTGGTTACGGTGGCGACCACGGCGGCTACGGCGGTGACCACGGCGGTGGTGGCGGCCACGGCGGTGGCGGTGACCACGGCGGTGGCGGCGGCCACGGCGGTGGCGGCCACGGCGGCGGTGGCGGCGGCCACGGAGGCGGTGGTGGCGGTCACTGATCCGGCCTGACAACCGAACAGGGTGTGCGGCCCCCTCGGCGGGGCCGCACGTCGTTTCCGGGACGTGACGAGCCGTCAGTCCAGTCCGGCCGCGGCCAGCAGATACGCCGTCATCGGGTCGTAGTGGCGGGGGCTGACCACGTGGTCGTCGAGCGGGACCGCCACCTGCACGGTGCCCTCGGCCTCGGCGAGGAACAGCGCGGGGTCGTTGCAGTCGGCGTACCCGACCGAGTCCACGCCGTGCTGTCCCGCGTAACCGGCCCAGCCGTGGTCGGCGACGACCAGGTCGGGCAGCGGGCGCCCCTCGCGCTCGAGGCCGGTCAGGACCGCCCGCATCGGCTCCCCGGAGTGGGTGTGCCACAGCGTCGCCCCGTGCTCCAGCACGGCCACGTCCGCGAACTGCATGACGTACCCCTCGTCCGTCCGCAGCCCGTCCGGGACGACCACGATCTCGCAGCCGGCGGCGCGCAGCGCGGCGGCCGTGGCCCGGTGCACGTCCAGCAGCCCGCCCGGGTGCCCGGTCGCGAACAGCACCCGCTGGCGCCCCTCGGCCGCCTTGCGCAGCCGCGCCGCCATGCGCTCCAGCGCCGCCACGGTCAGTTCCGGGTCGATGGTGTCCTGTCCGTACCGGTACTCCGGGTCGTCGTTGACGCCCACCCGCTCGGCCATGACCGCCAGCACGTCCTGCTCGTCCGTCCAGCGGTCGCCCAGCTCCAGGCCGAACCAGAAGTCGCGGACACCGTTGGCGAGCTGACGGTAGTGGGAGAGGTTGTTCTCGCGGGGCGTGGCGACGTCCCCCGCGATGCGGGTGCGCACCAGATGGTCGACGAGCTGGGCGCGGCTGGGTGTCCCGGATATCGGCATGGCTCCCATTGTGGGGCAGCGGCTGCCGCCGTTCCCGGGGATATCGCCCGCTGGGACGGGGGTCACGCACCCGCCCGGTCAGCCCCGGCGCAGGGCGAACCACAGCTCCATGCGCACGTCCGGATGGTCCAGGTCGGTGTCCAGCAGGGCCGCGCAGCGGGCGATGCGCTGCCGCACGGTGTTGCGGTGCACGCCCAGCGCCACCGCCGTACGGTCCCAGCTGCCGTGCAGCGACAGCCAGGCGCGCAGCGTCTCGGCCAGCGCGGGCTGCCCCGCGAGGGGGGCGAGCAGGGTACGGGCGTGGGTCTCGGCGTCCGCCGCCGGCACCAGGTCCGCGAGCGCCGGCCGGTCGGCGTGCCGCAGCAGCGGGGCGCGGGTGGCGCGGGCGCGGGCCAGGGCCCGGGCGGCCTGGGTGTCGGCGGCCGGCCACTCCCGGGGCCCGGCCGGGGCGCTGACCCCGAGGGTCCAGCCGGGCTGCGGCCCCGGCACCCGGTCGGCCGGCACCAGGACCCGTACGACGTCACCGGCGAGGTCGACCAGCGGCGAGGCCAGGGCGGCGCCGAGCGCGGAGGCGGCGACCGGGTCCGGCGCCTGGGCCTCCGGCCGGGCGTGCACGACGAGCCACCGGCCGGTGCCGAGCAGCGGCGCGACCTCCTCGGGCGGGGCGCCGAGCAGCAGCCGCACCAGCGCGGAGGAGCGGGCCGCGCCGGCCCCGCTGTGGTGCTCCCCGGTCAGCAGCGCCAGCAGCACGGCGGCGACCGACGCGATGGTGTGGTCCCCGGCCTCCCGCCGCGCGCTCGCCACCCCGAGCACGAACCCCTCCCCGGCCCCGAGCGCGTACACGGCGAGGTGCACCCCGCCGTGGGTGTCGGTGGCGGAGGAGGGGTGCGCGGAGACCTTTGCCGGGGAGGGCGGCGAGGGGACTTTCGCCGGCCGGGGCGCCGGCCTGACCACTTCGGCCAGCCCGGCCAGGGCCGCCCGCACGTTCCCCGGCGTCTGCCGCCCCGCGCCCGCGACCTCCGTGCCGTCCGGGCCGTAGAGGACCGCCCGGCCGGACAGGCGCTGGGACAGCTGGCGCAGGACCGAGGGGACGGGGTCCGGGCGGGCGGCGGCCGCCGCGAGGCTCTGCTGGGCCTCGGTGACGCGGCGCAGCTCGGCCAGCCGGGCCTGGGCCATCAGCTGCCAGACCGCGCGGGCCACGGCCGAGAACGTGGTCTGCGGCGGGACCTCCAGCAGCGGCAGGCCGTGCCGTTCGCAGGCGGCGACCAGGGCGCCCGGGACCGCCTCGTGCACCGGGGCCACCCCGAAGCCGAGGGCCGCGCCGCCCGCCGCCACGATCCGGGAGACGTACGCGTCGAAGTAGGTCCCGGAGCCGGCCGTCTCCGGGATGTGCACCCCGGCCGTGAGCAGCAGCTCGCCGCCGAGCAGATAGGGGTAGGGGTCGGTCATCTCCGAGGTGTGCGCCCCGTGGATCACGGTCCCGGGGTCCGCCGGCCCGGCGATCCGCCGCAGGGCCAGGTCCTCCCGGGCCAGCAGCGCCTGGAGCGGCACCGGCGGGGTCGGCGGGACCGCCGGGGCCGGGGAGATCGATTCCGGCATGGTGTGCACATCCTCCATCCCGCCCCGTTCCGCTGGATGAAACGTACACTTCGCAGTCGCTTTCCGGCCACCTACTGTCAAGGGAGCACGGCAGCCGCGGGTACGGGCGGATGTCCCCGCGAGCCGCTGCCGACCCATACGGAGCATCTGCACGACACGCCACCGGACAGTGCGCGAAGGAGGGCCGCCCCATGGCCGTCGACTACACAGTGATCGTCGTCTATCTCGCCGGCATGCTGGCGATGGGCTGGTGGGGCATGCGCCGCGCCAAGTCCAAGAGCGAGTTCCTGGTGGCGGGCCGCCGCCTGGGCCCCGCCATGTACTCCGGCACCATGGCGGCGATCGTCCTCGGCGGCGCGTCCACCATCGGCGGCGTGGGCCTCGGCTACCAGTACGGGCTGTCCGGCGCCTGGATGGTCCTCACCATCGGCCTCGGACTCCTCGCCCTGTCCGTGTTCTTCTCCGCCCGCATCGCCCGCCTGAAGGTCTACACCGTCTCCGAGATGCTGGACCTGCGCTACGGCGGCCGGGCCGGCGTGATCTCCGGCGTGGTCATGTGGGCGTACACGCTGATGCTCGCCGTGACCTCCACCATCGCCTACGCCACCATCTTCGACGTGCTGTTCGACGTGAACCGCACCGTCGCGATCGTCATCGGCGGCGCGATCGTCGTGGCGTACTCCACCCTCGGCGGAATGTGGTCCATCACCCTGACCGACATGGTGCAGTTCGTCGTCAAGACGATCGGCGTGCTGCTCCTGCTGCTGCCCATCGCGGTGGTCAAGGCGGGCGGCTTCGCCGAGATGAGGGCCGAGCTGCCGACCTCCTACTTCGACCCGCTCGGCGTCGGCGGCGAGACGATCTTCACGTACGTGCTGATCTACACCTTCGGCATGCTGATCGGCCAGGACATCTGGCAGCGCGTGTTCACCGCCCGCAGCGACCGGACCGCCCGCTGGGGCGGCACGGTGGCCGGCACCTACTGCCTGGCCTACGCCGTGGCCGGCGCGGTGATCGGCACGGCCGCCAAGGTGCTCTACCCGGACCTGGGCAGCCCCGACGACGCCTTCGCCACCATCGTCAAGGACGAACTCCCCGTCGGCGTGCGCGGCCTGGTGCTGGCCGCCGCCCTGGCCGCCGTGATGTCGACCTCCTCCGGCGCCCTGATCGCCTGCGCCACGGTCGCCAACAACGACATCTGGTCCCGGCTGCGCGGCCTCGCCAAACGCTCCGGGGAGCACGAGGAGCACGACGAGGTCGCCGGCAACCGCGCCTTCATCCTCGTCATGGGCCTCGCCGTGATCGGCACCGCGATCGCGCTGAACGACGTGGTCCAGGCGCTCACCGTGGCGTACAACCTGCTCGTCGGCGGCCTGCTGGTGCCCATCCTCGGCGGCCTGCTGTGGAAGCGCGGCACGGACCGGGGCGCGCTGGCCGCCGTCGCCGTCGGCGGCCTGGCCGTCATCGGCCTGATGGCCGGCTACGGCATCCTCGCCAACGAGCCCGTCTACTACGGCCTGCTGGCCTCCCTGGTGGCCTACGTCGCCGTCTCCCTGGCCACCCGGCCCACCGACGAGGCCGTCCTCGCCGCCTGGCGCGAACGCCTCGCCGGGCGGAGCCCCGAACTCCCGTCCGAAACGGTCCCGGCTCACCAGTAGAGTCATAGGGAAAGCAGTACATGCGCGACGAAGCGCAGGAAAGAAGGCATTTTCACCATGAGCAGCAACGAGACGCCCCGCGGCCCCGTCGACTCCTCCCGCGTCCCGCGGTACGCCGGCCCCGCGACCTTCGCCCGGCTGCCCCGCCTGGACGAGGTCGGCACCGCCGATGTCGCCGTGGTGGGTGTGCCGTTCGACTCCGGCGTCTCGTACCGGCCGGGCGCTCGCTTCGGCGGCAACGCCATCCGTGAGGCGTCCCGGCTGCTGCGCCCGTACAACCCGGCGCAGGACGCCTCCCCGTTCGCCCTCGCGCAGGTCGCCGACGGCGGCGACATCGCGGTGAACCCGTTCAACATCAACGAGGCCGTGGAGACCATCGAGGCCGCCGCCGACGACCTGCTCGGCACCGGCGCCCGCCTGATGACCCTCGGCGGCGACCACACCATCGCCCTGCCGCTGCTGCGCTCGGTCGCGAAGAAGCACGGCCCGGTCGCCCTCCTGCACTTCGACGCCCACCTGGACACCTGGGACACCTACTTCGGCGCCGAGTACACCCACGGCACCCCGTTCCGCCGCGCGGTGGAGGAGGGCATCCTCGACACCTCCGCCCTCTCCCACGTCGGCACCCGCGGCCCGCTGTACGGCAAGCAGGACCTCACCGACGACGAGAAGATGGGCTTCGGCATCGTCACCTCGGCGGACGTCTACCGCCGGGGCGCCGACGAGGTGGCCGACCAGCTGCGCCAGCGCATCGGCGACCGCCCGCTGTACATCTCCATCGACATCGACTGCCTGGACCCGGCGCACGCGCCCGGCACCGGCACCCCGGAGGCGGGCGGCATGACCTCCCGCGAACTGCTGGAGATCCTGCGCGGGCTGGCGTCCTGCAACCTGGTCTCGGCCGACGTGGTCGAGGTGGCGCCCGCGTACGACCACGCCGAGATCACCTCGGTCGCGGCCTCGCACACGGCCTACGAACTGACCACCATCATGAGCCGCCGGATCGCCGCGGCCCGGAAGGACGCTGAAGCGAAGTGACCCACGACCACGACCTGGTACTCCGCCCGACGCCGGCGCAGATCACCGCCGCCCTGAACCCTCCCCCGGGGCGCAACGGCGGAGACCTGGTCGTGGAGACGCTGGCCGGGCTCGGCGCGACGACGGTCTTCGGACTGCCCGGCCAGCACGCCCTCGGCATGTTCGACGCCCTGCGCCGCTCCTCGCTGCGCTACGTCGGCCTCAGGGTGGAGAACAACGCGGGCTTCGCGGCCGACGCGTACGGCAGGGTCACCGGCGAGGCGGCCCCGCTGCTCCTCTCGACGGGCCCCGGCGCGCTGACGTCGCTGGCCGCGCTCCAGGAGGCGGCGGCGGCCAGCGCGCCGGTGCTGGCGATCGGCAGCCAGATCCCGGTGGCGGGCCTGGGCGGGGCCCGCAAGGGCTACCTCCACGAACTCCCCGACCAGTCGGCCTCGTTCCGGGGCGTGGTGAAGTCGGTGCACACGGTCCGCAGCCAGTCCCAGATCCCGTCGGCGATCGCGGCGGCCTGGAAGTCGGCGCTGACCGCCCCGCACGGCCCGGTGTGGGTGGAGATCCCGCAGGACGTCCTGCTGGCCCCGGCCGCGCTGCCGGTGGTGACGGCGATGGACGCCACCCCGGACGACCTGGTCCCGCGCCCCGAACTGACGGCGCTGGCCGCCGACCTGCTCTCCCGTGCCGCGCGTCCGGCGGTCATCGCGGGCGGCGGGGTCGTACGGTCGGACGCGTCGGGGAAGCTGCGGCAGCTGGCGGAGAAGCTGAACGCGCCGGTGGTGACGACGTTCGGCGGCAAGGGCGCGTTCCCGTGGAACCACCCGCTGTCCCTCCAGTCCTGGCTGGAGGACCGCCACACGACGGACTTCCTGGAGGACGCGGACGTCCTGCTGGTGGTCGGCTCGGGCCTCGGCGAACTGTCCTCCAACTACCACACGTTCGCGCCCCGGGGCCGGATGATCCAGATCGAGGCGGACCTCGGCAAGCTGGAGTCCAACCACCCGGCCGTGGGCATCCACGCGGACGCCCGCCTCGCCCTCCAGGCCCTCCTGGAGACGACGGAGGAGCGCACGGACGAGTCGGCACGGGAGCGGGTGCGCGAGCTGCTGGCGAAGGTGGCGGCCCGCATCGACGGGCAGGAACTGACCCTGGAGCGGCAGGTCCTGTCGGCCGTCCGCCGGGCCCTCCCCGCCGACTCCCCGTCCTTCTGGGACATGACGATCCTGGCGTACTGGGCCTGGTCGGCGTTCGACGCGCAGGGCCCCAACCTGATGCACTCGGCCCAGGGGGCGGGCGGCCTCGGCTACGGCTTCCCGGCGGCCCTCGGCGCGGCGGCGGCCGACCCGACCCGCCCGGTCCTGGCGGTCTCGGGCGACGGCGGCGCCCTGTACTCGATCGCCGAACTGGCCACGGCCAAGCAGTACGGCCTCCCCGTCACCTGGCTGATCGTCGACGACGGCGGCTACGGCATCCTCCGCGAATACATGACGGACGCCTTCGGCGAACCGACGGCCACGGAACTCCACCGCCCGGACTACGTGGCCCTGGCGGAATCCTTCGGCGTGACGGCCACCCACACGACCCCGGAATCCCTCCAGGAGGACCTGACGAGGGCCCTGAACACCCCGGGCCCGTCGGTGGTCGTACTCCCGGCGGTGCTGCGGATGTTCGCGCCTACTCACCTGGGCTGATCACGGGGCGGCAGCGGCAGCTCGGCCCAGACCGCCTTCCCGATGCCGTGCCGCCGGGGACAGCAGCCCCACCGCGTCGAGAGGGCGCTGACGATGGCGAGGCCACGGCCCTGTTCGTCGTCGGACGCCGCCGCCTTCGGCAGAGGTCGGGCGTGGTTGGCGTCGGCGACCTCCACGCGCAGCCGGCCGTCGTACCGGGCGATGCGGACGCCGATCTCCCGGCCGGCCGGCCTCCGGGCGTGCCGGATGGCATTGCTCATCAGTTCCGCGAGCAACAGCTCGGCGGTCTCTGTGACTTCGCCCTCGATCTTCCACTCGGTGAGCTGCGCACGAAGCAGTGCGCGGGCACGGCCGCCACTGCGTGGAGCGTAAGTATCTCTAGAGAAGTGACGCTCAATGGCCGAATGCGGACGCCCTCTGACTGGGGTTGCGAGTCCTCTGATGCCTAGGATGTCTAGAGATGATCGGAGGAGAGGTCTGGATGAGCGGCCGGGAGACGGGGCGGCAGCCCAAATACCAGCGGATCGCGGCGGAGCTTCGCGCGGCGGTCGAGGCCGGTCGGTACGGCCCGGGGGACCGGTTGCCCGGTGAGAACGACCTGATGGCCGAACACGGCGTCGCCCGGATGACGGCACGACAGGCACTGGGCGTGCTCCAGGCGGAGGGCATCGCGGAAGCCCGCAAGGGCGTCGGGGTGTTCGTCCGGGACTTCCGGCCCATCCGCCGCAGGGGCATCGAGCGGCTCGCGCGGGCGGGGTGGGCCGAGGGGCGGTCCGTCTGGTCGGCGGACATCGGGGGCCGGGAACTCGTCGTCGACTCCGTCGAGGTGGCCGAGGAACCGGCGCCCGACGCCGTGGCGGGGGTCCTGGGGCTCGGTGAGGACGCGCCCGTCTGTGTCCGGCGGCGCCGCTTCGTGCTCGACGGCAAGCCGGTGTTGCTGTCCACGTCCTACCTGCCGGCCGGGCTCGTCGCGGGCACGGCGATCACCCGGCCGGACACCGGGCCGGGCGGCACGTACGCGAGGCTCGCGGAACTGGGGCACGGGCCCGTCCGGTTCCGGGAGGAGATCCGGTCCCGGATGCCCGGCGCGGAGGAGGCCGAGCGGTTGGCCCTGCCGACGGGTGTACCGGTCGTGCTGATCGCGCGCACCGCCTTCGACGCCGAAGGGCTCGCCGTCGAGGTCAACGAGATGGTGCTGGACTCGTCGGCCTACGTCCTGGAGTACGACTTCGATGCCTGAACCGTCGCTCTGGCGGAACTGCCCCGATTCTCAAGCGACTTGATGGCCGGAAGGTGCCGACCAGGCCGGCGGGTGGCCAGTATGCTCTGAGTCGCTGGTGCTCCGATCGCCGTCCAGTGCTCCGGTCCGCCAGGGCCGGATCCCGCAGCGCGCGGGACGCTACGGCGAGAGGAGCGCTGGCATGGCAAGGAGCAGGCGTGGCACCGCGGAGGACGAACCGGAACCGCTGCCCCGATGGGTGCGGGTCACGGTCGCGATCCTGACGCCATTGGCCCCCCTTGTCGCGGTGTGTGTGGAGGCGTTCGCCAAGTAGGGCGACGTCGCGGATGTGGTTCGGGCCGAAGGAACGACTTGCCGAAGGGCGAGGTGAGTCCGACCGGCCCCTAATCGGCCGGACCCACCGGCGCATGCGCTGCGGTCTGGCTCCGGTGGCACCCGGGGCCAGACCCCGCCGCGCCGACGTGCACCGGTGAATGCGCGCCTCTACCCCCCGGGTGGCGCCCATCGGCACGGCGCACGTCACCCGCAACTCTAGCCAAAGCCGTCCGCACGGGACGGTTTTCGGAATCAGGCGAACAGCCGGGTCCGATATGCCCGCTCGCGGGTGCTCCGCGAACCGCCGCGCCCCGGTGAATCGGTGATGGTCCGGTAAAGAACCTCTTTTCCCCGAACACGCGTGCAACTTTCGATCCCGTTGGCGAGTCCCATCAGGCAGCGCACGGGTGCGCTCAACGGCGTTCAGGGGGACGCCCGTACGACCTTCAAGGGGACTTTTCATGACTCACCGGACCACCGGCCGGGCCGGCGCGGTCGCGGCCGTCGTCAGTGCCGCGCTGCTCATACCCGCCGTCACCGCCGCCACCCCGGCCGCCGCCGCCACCCCGGCCGTGACCTGTACGTCGGCCAAGGCGGGACTCGCCGCCAAGCTGAAGAAGGACATCACCGCCGCCCTCGCCGGCCGCAAGGGCACCGTCGCCGTCGGCCTCTACGACCGCAGCACCAAGACCACCTGCACCCTGCGGGCCACCAGCGCCTACGACTCGGCCAGCACCGTCAAGGTCACCGTGCTCGCCACGCTGCTGTGGGACGCCAAGAAGCACAACCGGTACCTGTCGAGCACCGAGCAGTCGCTCGCCAAGGCCATGATCACCAAGTCCGACAACGACGCGACCAGCAAGCTCTGGAAGCAGCTCGGCATGACGAAGATCAAGGGCTTCCTGAAGGCCGCCGGCATGACCAAGACCGTGCCGGGCACGGGCGGCTACTGGGGCCTCACCCAGGAGAACGTCAACGACGAGCAGAAGCTGCTCCAGCTCGTCACCGCCAAGAACAGCGTGCTGAGCGACAACTCCCGCGACTACATCCAGAAGCTGATGGGCCAGGTCGTCTCCTCGCAGCGCTGGGGCACCCCGGCCGGCGCCCCGTCCTCCGTCTCCGTGCACGTCAAGAACGGCTGGCTGCAGCGCTCCACGCACGGCTGGCGCGTGCACAGCCTGGGCACCTTCAAGGGCGCCGGCCACGACTACGTGATCACCGTGCTGACGCAGGACAACAGCACCATGAACTACGGCGTGACCACCATCCAGAACGTCGCCAAGGCCATCCACAAGGACCTGGTGCCGGTCAAGTCCGGCGTCGCCCGCTTCACCCCGACCAGCCGGCCGAGCGAGGCGTTCGTCGCCGCGCCGCCGCAGGGCTGACGCTTCACGGGACGGCTTCCCGAACGTCACCGGCCGGCCCTACGGTGACGGCCATGCGCCTGAGAACCGTATTCGCCGGCCTCGCCGCCAGCCTGGCGGCGGTCGCTTCCCCGACCGCCGCCGGGTCCGCCGCCGCCCACTCGCCGGGCACCCACGCCTGCTCGCCGTACGTCGTCCTCGACCGCTTCTCCGACGCGCTCGACAAGACGACGTACGAGGGCACCTACACCGGCAACCTCTCCGCCCTCGCCGTGGACCGGGACGGCTCGCTCGCGGCCCTCGGGGACCGCTCGTCCCTCTTCCGGCTCGACGCCCGTACCCTCCGGCCGAAGGCGGTCGTCCGCCTCGCCGACGAGAAGGGCGCCGACCTCGACTCCGAGGGCCTGGTCGTCGACCGCGACGGCACCCGGCTGGTGTCCTCCGAGACCGAGCCGTCGGTGCGCCGCTACAGCCCCGGTGGCGAGATCCTGGACCGGCTCCCGGTGCCCGCCGCCCTCCAGGTCGCCCCGGCCGGCCGGGCCGGCGCCAACCAGACCTTCGAGGGCCTGACCCTGCTGCCCGGCGGCCGTACCCTGCTGGCCTCCATGGAGTACGCGATAGCGGGCGACTCCGCCGGGATCGTCCGCTTCCAGACCTGGCAGCGCCACCGGGCACGCTTCACGCCCGCCGCCCAGTACGCCTACCGCACCGACCCCGGCCTCGGCGTCCCCGAGGTCCAGGCCGTCCCCGACGGCCGCCTCCTCGTCCTGGAACGCGGCTTCACCGCCGGCGTCGGCAACACCGTCCGCCTCTACCTCGCCGACCCCCGGCGCGCGACGGACACCGCCGGCATCGAGAACCTGACGGGCCAGAGCGGCGTCCGGCTCGTCAAGAAGACCCTGCTGGCCGACATCGCCGCCTGCCCGAGCCTCGGCGCCACGGCCAGGCAGCCCCAGCCCAACCCCCTGCTGGACAACATCGAGGGCATGACGGTCACCGGCCGCGACGCCAGGGGCCGCCTGAAGGTCCTCCTGGTCAGCGACGACAACCAGAACCCGGCCCAGACCACACGGTTCTACTACCTGCGGGTACGCACCTGACCGAAGCCCCGTGACGTGCCGGGCGCCGCCCGGCGGACCGCGCCCGGCCGCGCCGCCCCGCACGGCGCGGCCGCCGCCCGCCATCCGGTCGCGGGGCGCCGCCCGGTCGCGGGCCGCCCGGAGGGAGCGGCCGTCAGCCGTACTCCGGTCGTGGTCCGGCACCTAGCCGTGGTCCGACGCCTGGCCGTGGTCCGGCGCCCGGCCGTACTCCGGTCGTGGTCCGGCGCCCGGTCGCGGACCGTCGTGCGGAGCGCCCGGACCGGCGTGCGAAAGCGTCCGGGCCGTCGTCCGCCGCGGCCGGGCACGGGCCGTGGACCGGCGCGCCCGCCTCCGGTCGCTGGCCCGGCCCCGGAGGCAACGGTCGCTGGCCCGGCCCCGGAGGCAACGGTCGGGGGCCCGGCCCTGGAGGCAACGGGCGCGGGCCCGCCCGCCACCCCCTCCCGCACGCCCGGCCCGCCCGCGGAATTGTTGCGGAGGGATGAAATCCGCATCCCGCCGCGTTGCTGTCTTCCGGTAGGGCAGGACGAACGGAAGGCACCGGCGTGGCAGCGCAACGGGGATGGGCACGGCGGCTCGCGGGATACGCCTGGCGGTATCCGAAGGACGTCGTCCTGGCCCTCGGCTCCTCCCTCGCCGGCATGGCGGTGATGGCCGTCGTCCCCCTGATCACCAAGGTGATCATCGACGACGTGATCGGCGACCACAGCCGCGCCATGGCCCCCTGGGCCGGCGCCCTCATAGGCGCCGCCGTCCTCGTCTACGTCCTCACCTACGTCCGCCGCTTCTACGGCGGCCGGCTCGCTCTGGACGTCCAGCACGACCTGCGGACCGAGATGTACCGGACGATCACCAGGCTGGACGGCCGCCGCCAGGACGAGCTGTCCACCGGGCAGGTCGTCGGCCGCGCCACCAGCGACCTCCAGCTGATCCAGGGCCTGCTGTTCATGCTCCCGATGACCATCGGGAACGTCCTGCTCTTCCTGATCTCCCTGGGGATCATGGCGTCGCTGTCGCTGCCGCTGACCCTGGTCGCCCTCGCCGTCGCCCCCGCCCTCGGCTGGATCGCCCGGCGCAGCCGCACCAAGCTGCACCCGGCCACCTGGTACGCCCAGGCGCAGGCCGCCGCCGTGGCCGGCGTGGTCGACGGCGCGGTCAGCGGCGTGCGCGTGGTCAAGGGCTTCGGGCAGGAGGAGCAGGAGACCAACAAGCTCCGCGAGGTCGGCCGCCGGCTGTTCGCGGGCCGGCTGCGCACGATCCGCCTGAACAGCCGCTACACCCCGGCGCTCCAGGCCGTCCCGGCGCTCGGCCAGGTCGCCATGCTGGCCCTCGGCGGCTGGCTCGCCGTGCACGGCCACATCACGCTCGGCACCTTCGTGGCCTTCTCCACCTACCTGGCCCAGCTCGTCGGCCCGGTCCGGATGCTCGCGATGGTGCTCACGGTCGGCCAGCAGGCACGGGCCGGCACCGAACGCGTGCTGGAGCTGATCGACACCGAGCCGACCCTGACGGACGGCACCAGGGAACTGCCCGCCGACGCGCCCGCGACCGTCGAGTTCGACGACGTGACCTTCGGCTACGACGACGAGCGCCCGGTCCTGGAGGGCATCAGCTTCGAGATCCGGCCCGGCGAGACCCTCGCCGTCGTCGGCTCCTCCGGCTCCGGCAAGTCCACCCTCTCGCTGCTCCTGCCGCGCTTCTACGACGTCCACCGGGGCGCCGTCCTGGTCGGCGGCCACGACGTGCGCGAACTGACCCTGGACTCGCTGCGGGCCGCCATCGGACTCGTCCCCGAAGATTCGTTTCTCTTCTCCGACACCGTCCGCGCCAACATCGCCTACGGCCGCCCGGACGCCACCGACGAGGAGATCGAGGCAGCCGCCCGCGCCGCCCAGGCGGACCGTTTCATCGCCGAGCTGCCCGACGGCTACGCCACCAGGGTCGGCGAACACGGCCTGACCCTCTCCGGCGGCCAGCGCCAGCGCGTCGCGCTCGCCCGCGCCCTGCTCACCGACCCCCGTCTGCTGGTCCTGGACGACGCCACCTCGGCCGTCGACGCGCGCGTGGAGCACGAGATCCACGAGGCGCTGAAGCACGTGATGCGGGGCCGCACCACCCTGCTCATCGCCCACCGCCGCTCCACCCTGAACCTCGCCGACCGCATCGCCGTCCTGGACGGCGGCCGGCTCGCCGACGTCGGCACCCACGACGAGCTGCAGGAACGCTCGGCCCTGTACCGCCGGCTGCTCACCGACCCGGACGAGCTGGGCGGTGTCTCCCCGGGTCACGCCCGCCCGGCCGCGCCCGCCGACGACACCTCCGTCCGCGACGAGCTGGACGCCGAGTTCGACGCCGAGCGGGGCGTGACTCCCCGGCTGTGGACCGGCGACCGCGAGCGCAAGGACCAGGCGCTCGCCGGCACCCCGGCCACCCCGGAACTGCTCGCCCAGGTCGAGGCGCTGCCCCCGGCCACCGACACCCCGGACATCGACGAGGGCCGCGCGACGCTGCCCGAGGACTCCTACGGCCTGCGCCGCCTGCTGCGCGGCTTCTGGCCGCCGCTGCTGGTCAGCCTGGCCCTGGTCGCCGTGGACGCGGGCGCGGGCCTGCTGCTGCCGGTGCTGATCCGGCACGGCATCGACTCGGGCGTGACCCGGATGGCGATCGGCGCGGTGTGGGCGGCCTCCCTGCTCGCCCTGCTGACCGTGCTGGTGCAGTGGGCCGCGCAGATCGCCGAGACCCGGATGACCGGCCGCACCGGCGAACGCGTGCTCTACACCCTGCGGCTGAAGATCTTCGCGCAGCTCCAGCGGCTCGGCCTGGACTACTACGAGCGCGAGCTGACCGGCCGGATCATGACGAGGATGACCACGGACGTCGACGCCCTGTCGACCTTCCTCCAGACGGGCCTGGTCACCGCGTTCGTCTCGGTCGTCACCTTCTTCGGCATCATGGTCGCCCTGCTGGTCCTCGACGTGCGGCTCGCGCTCGTCGTGTTCGCCACCCTGCCCCCGCTGGCCGTGGCCACCTTCTTCTTCCGCCGGGCCAGCGTGAAGGCGTACGAGCTGGCCCGCGAGCGGGTCTCGGGGGTCAACGCCGATCTCCAGGAGACCGTGGCCGGGCTGCGCATCGTGCAGGCGTTCCGCCGGGAGCGGGACGGCGGCCGGCGGTTCGCCGAGCGCAGCGACGGCTACCGGCGGGCCCGGGTGCGCGGCCAGCGGCTGATATCGGTGTACTTCCCCTTCGTCCAGCTGCTGTCCTCGGTCGCGGCGGCGTCCGTGCTGATCGCGGGCGCGCACCGGGTCGAGGCGGCCACCCTGACCACCGGCGCCCTGGTGGCCTACCTGCTCTACATCGACCTGTTCTTCGCGCCCGTCCAGCAGCTCTCCCAGGTCTTCGACGGCTACCAGCAGGCCACCGTCTCGCTGGGCCGCATCCAGGAGCTGCTGCGCGAGCCGACGTCCACCGGGACCGCCGACGCCCCGCTGGAGGTCCTGTCGCTGTGCGGCGACATCGCCTTCGAGGACGTGCGGTTCGCCTACGGCGACGAGGAGGAGGCCCTCACCGGCATCGACCTGACGATCCCGGCCGGGCAGACGGTCGCCTTCGTCGGCGAGACGGGCGCGGGCAAGTCCACGCTGGTCAAGCTGGTCGCGCGGTTCTACGACCCGACCGGCGGGCGGGTCACGGCCGACGGCACGGACCTGCGCGACCTGGACCTCACCTCCTACCGGCACCGGCTCGGGGTGGTCCCGCAGGAGGCGTACCTCTTCCCGGGCACCGTCCGCGACGCCATCGCCTACGGCCGGCCCGACGCCACCGACGCCGAGGTGGAGGCGGCGGCCCGGGCGGTCGGCGCGCACGAGATGATCGCCCGGCTGCCGGGCGGCTATCTGCACGAGGTGGCCGAGCGCGGCCGGAACCTCTCGGCGGGCCAGCGCCAGCTGATCGCCCTCGCCCGCGCCGAACTCGTCGACCCGGACGTGCTGCTGCTGGACGAGGCCACGGCCGCCCTGGACCTGGCCACCGAGGCGCAGGTCAACCGGGCCACCGACCGGTTGGCGGGCCGTCGTACCACGCTGGTGGTGGCGCACCGGCTGACCACCGCCGCCCGGGCCGACCGGGTCGTGGTGATGGACCACGGCCGGGTCGCCGAGGACGGCACCCACGAGGAGCTGCTGGCCCGCGGCGGCCGGTACGCCGAGCTGTGGCGGACCTTCGTCGGCCGGTCCGAGCCGGAGGAACCCGTCGGCGCGGCCCGTTGAGGCCCCCCGCCGAAACGTTCCGCTGACGGTCGTGCAACCATCCGGCACACGCGTGCGTCCGTACATCAGTACGGAGACGGGGGAGTGTGACCGGGTACGGGGAGGACGAAGTGGACCGTGGTGGGATACGCCGGCGACTGGCGCTCGGTGCGGCCGTGCTGGCCGCGTCCGGGGCGCTCGCGCTGACGGCGACGGGGACCGCCGAGGCCGCGTCCGGCGGCTGCGCCGGGCGTGAGGTGCGGACCCTGCCGTTCAAGACCGGCATCACCCACGTCTACAAGAGCGCCGGCTACGTCTGCGCGGTGACCGTCGCCCGGAAGCCGGGCCCCGCCCAGACCATGTCGGTCAGCGTGCAGGCGCGCGGCAACCGGCCGGTCGTCGACAAGGGCCGCTACACCCACCACGCCGGCCCGGTGACCGTGCACGCCGGGCACCGCTGTGTGTGGATCAAGGGCGCGGTGGGCCGCTACTCCGTCAGCTCCGGCTGGATCCTGTGCTGAGCCGCTGAGCCGCTGAGCCGCTGAGCAGCGGCCGGCCGGCGGACAGCGGAACGTCCTCTGGTGGGGCGGAACCCGCTGGGATAGTTTCCGGCGCACATCTGTCTCACAGGGGAGAGTGCGCATGCACAAGGCGCTCAGATGGCTGCTCGCGCTCACGGTGCTCATCGGCACACTGGGCACGACGGCCCAGGCGGCCACCGCCGCCGCAGACGAGCCCACCGACATCAAGGACAAGCTCCTGTCGATCCCCGGCATGAGCCTGACGGAGGAGAAGCCCTACCCCGGCTACCGCTACTTCGTCCTGACCTACACCCAGCCGGTCGACCACCGCCACCCGGACCGGGGCACCTTCCGGCAGCGGATCACCGTGCTGCACAAGGACGCGAGCCGCCCCACCGTCTTCTACACCGGCGGCTACCACGTCTCCACCAGCCCCTCGCGCCGCGAGCCCACCCGGATCGTGGACGGCAACCAGGTCTCCCTGGAGTACCGCTACTTCACCCCCTCCCGCCCCGAGCCGGCCGACTGGTCCAGGCTCGACATCTGGCAGGCCGCGAGCGACCAGCACCGGGTGTTCCGGGCGCTGAAGGCCGTCTACCCCGCCAACTGGCTGGCCACCGGCGCCTCCAAGGGCGGCATGACGGCCACCTACTACGAGCGGTTCTACCCGGACGACATGGACGGCGTCGTCGCCTACGTCGCCCCGAACGACGTCGTGAACGACGAGGACTCGGCCTACGACCGCTTCTTCGCCCGCGTCGGCACCAAGGAGTGCCGGGACCGGCTGACCGCCGTCCAGCGCGAGGCCCTGGTGCGCCGCGAGCCGCTGGAGGAGAAGTACGCCGCGTACGCCGCCGGCAAGGGCCTCACCTTCGGCACCGTCGGCGGCCTGGACCGGGCCTACGAGGCGGTGGTCCTGGACTACGCGTGGGGCTTTTGGCAGTACAGCCTGCTCGCGGACTGCGACACGGTCCCGGCGGACGCCGCCACGGCGACCGACGACGCGCTCTGGACCACGCTGGACACCATCTCCGGCTTCGACGCCTACACCGACCAGGGACTGGCCCCGTACACCCCGTACTACTACCAGGCCGGCACCCAGCTGGGCGCCCCTGCCATCCACTTCCCCGGCATCGACCGGCGCCTGATCCGCTACGGCTACCAGCCGCCCCGCACCTACGTCCCCCGCTCCATCCCGATGCGGTTCCAGCCGCGGGCGATGCGCGACGTGGACACCTGGGTCCGGCACCACGCCACGCACATGCTCTTCGTCTACGGCCAGAACGATCCGTGGGGCTCGGAGCGCTTCCGGCTCGGCGCGGGCGCCCGTGACTCCTACGTCCTCACCGCGCCCGGCATGAACCACGGCGCGAACGTGGCGAGCCTGGTGGCGGGGGAGAAGAGCCTCGCCACCGGCCGCGTCCTGGCCTGGGCGGGCCTCCCGCGGGCCACCGTGGACCAGGCGAAGCCGCTGGCCCGCCACGACGCGCGGCTGGACGCCCGGGACATGGAGCGGGAGCCCGCACTGCGGCCCCGGGCGGCCGGCTAGTACCGCAGCCCGTGCCCGACCGGGTACAGCACCCGTGCCGGGTCGTCGGCCCGCTGCACCGGCACGGGAAGCCGCCCGCGCGGGGCCACCCGGCCGGCCAGGACCCGTGCGGCGGCGCGCAGTTCGACGTCCGTCCAGCAGTACGTGGCCAGGCAGGCCCGGACGGCGGGCAGCTGCGCGATGTCGTACGGGTTGCGGATCGCCACCACGGCCACCGGCTTGCCGGTGGCCAGCAGGCGGTCCACCAGGGTCCGCTGGGAGCTGCCCGCCGTCACGTTGTAGGTGGCCACCACCACCGCGTCCGCGTCCCCGGCCGCCGCGACCGCCTTGTCGGTGCTCGCCGGGGAGGGCGCGGTGCCGGTGGACAGGGCGGTGGCGGCGAAGCCCAGTTCGGTGAGGGCGGCGGCCAGCACACCGGTGGGCGGACCGGTGGTGCCGGAGGGGGAGGCCGGGTCGGCGCCGACGACCAGCACCCGGTGTTCCCGGCGCCGGTCGAAGGGCAGCGTGCCGTCCTCGTTGACCAGCAGCGTGGTGGTGCGCTCGGCGATCCGGTCGGCGGCGGCCAGGTGGGCCCCGGTGCCCACCGTGCGGTCGATGCGGTCCGCGTGCGACCAGGGGTGGTCGAACAGTCCGTACCGGGCCTTCAGCCGCAGGATGCGCAGGATCGATTCGTCGAGCCGGTCCTCGGTCAGCTCGCCCTCGCGCACGGCCGTCAGCACCGCGTTCCAGGCCACGTCCAGCGAGGGCGGGTTGAGCAGCTGGTCCACGCCGGCCTTCAGGGCGAGCACCACCACCCGGTCGTCGCCGTACTTGGCGCGCACGCCCTGCATGCCGAGGGAGTCGGTGACGACGACCCCGTCGTAGCCGAGTTCCTCGCGCAGGATGCCGGTCAGGACGGGACGGGACAGGGTGGCCGGGTCGCCGGAGCCGTCCAGGGCCGGGAACTGGATGTGCCCGGTCATGACCGTGTCGACGCCCGCCCGGATCGCGGCCCGGAACGGCACGGCGTCCAGCTCCTCCCACAGCTCGCGGCTGTGTGTGATGACCGGGAAGCCGTAGTGGCTGTCGACGGAGGTGTCCCCGTGGCCCGGGAAGTGCTTGGCGCTCGTCGCGACCCCGGCCGACCGGTACCCCCGCACCTCGGCGGCGACCAGCGCGGCGACCGCGTCCGGGTCGGCGCCGAAGGAGCGCACCCCGATGACCGGGTTGGCCGGGTTGACGTTCACGTCGGCGTCGGGGGAGTAGTCCTGGTGGATGCCGAGCGCACGCAGTTCGGTGCCGGAGATCCGGCCGAGGGTCCGGGCGTCGGAGCGGGAGCGGCCCGCGCCGATCGCCATCGCGCCGGGCAGCAGGGTGGCGGGCTTGCCGATCCGGCACACCGCGCCGTGCTCCTGGTCGGTGGCGACGAGCACGGGCAGCCCGCGCGGCTGGTCGAGCGCGGCCCGCTGGATGCCGTCGGACAGGGCGGCGATCTGGTGCGGGTCGCGGGTGTTGTGCGCCCAGGTGAAGTAGATGATGCCGCCGACCCGGTACTTGGCGATCAGCTCGGCGGCGGTGCGGGCGCCCAGCTCCTTCAGGTTGGTGTCGATGTCGGCCTGGTCGGGGTCGGTGGCGGAGTGGCCGTAGACCCGCGTCACGAACAGCTGGCCGACCTTCTCCTGAAGCGTCATGCGGGAGATCAGGGCGCGCAGCCGGCGGTCGTCGGCGGCGTGGGCGGTGGCCGGGACCGTCAGCGCGGCGGTGAGGCCCGCGGTCGCGGCGAGGACGGCGCGCCGGGACGGCCGTACGGTGTTTCTTCGCGTGCTTCCCGTGCCGGTGTCGCTTCCCGTGCTGGTGTCGGGCACGTGCGCTCCTTCCAGAGGAGAACCGCTGAAGGAAACTTCCGAGGAGTCACGAATATCCGGGAAGTTTCTTTCCGTCAAGGGACTGCACAGTAACCAGGAAAGGGCCGCCGGCCGGGGATTCCCGGGGCGCGTCCAGCCCCTGGACGGCCCGGGCCGCGCGCCGGACGAGCCGTCATCATGCGGCCATGCCCGCAGTCGAGATTCCCGGTTCCAAGTCCATCACCGCCCGCGCGCTCTTCCTCGCCGCCGCGGCCGACGGCGTCAGCACCCTGCTGCGGCCCCTGCGCTCCGACGACACCGAGGGCTTCGCCGAGGGCCTGACCCGGCTCGGCTACCGGGTCGGGAGCGCCCCGGGGGCCTGGCGGATCGAGGGCCGCCCGCAGGGCCCCGCCGTACCGGAGGCCGACGTCTACTGCCGCGACGGCGCCACCACCGCCCGCTTCCTGCCCACCCTGGCCGCCGCGGGCCACGGCACCTACCGCTTCGACGCCTCCCCGCAGATGCGCCGCCGCCCCCTCGGCCCGCTCACCCGCGCCCTGCGCGACCTCGGCGTGGACCTGCGGCACGGGGACGCCGAGGGCCACCACCCGCTCACCGTGCACGCCGCCGGCGTCGAGGGCGGCGAGGTCGTGCTGGACGCCGGCCAGTCCTCCCAGTACCTGACCGCGCTGCTGCTGCTCGGCCCGCTCACCCGCACCGGACTGCGCATCCGGGTCACCGACCTGGTGTCCGCGCCGTACGTGGAGATCACCCTCGCGATGATGCGGGCGTTCGGCGTGGACGTGACCCGCGACGGCCCGGTGTACGACGTGCCGCCCGGCGGCTACCGCGCCACCACCTACGCCGTCGAGCCGGACGCCTCCACCGCGAGCTACTTCTTCGCCGCCGCCGCGCTCACCCCGGGCCGCGAGGTCACCGTGCCCGGCCTCGGCACCGGCGCCCTCCAGGGCGACCTGCGCTTCGTGGAGGTGCTGCGCCGGATGGGCGCCGAGGTTCAGGTCGCCGGGGACCGCACGACCGTGCGCGGCACCGGGGAACTGCGCGGGCTCACCGTGAACATGCGGGACGTCTCCGACACCATGCCGACGCTGGCCGCGATCGCGCCGTTCGCCTCGGGCCCGGTGCGCATCGAGGACGTCGGCAACACCCGGGTGAAGGAGTGCGACCGCCTTCAGGCGTGCGCGGACAACCTGCGGCGGCTCGGCGTCGGGGTGGCGACCGGCCCGGACTGGATCGAGATCCGGCCCGGTACTCCGGCGCCCGGGGTGGAGATCAAGACCTTCGGCGACCACCGCATCGTGATGTCCTTCGCCGTGACCGCCCTGCGCACGCCCGGCCTGACGTACGACGACCCCGGCTGCGTCCGCAAGACGTTCCCCGGCTTCCACGAGGCGTTCGCGGCGCTGCCCGCCGCCGGCTGACGCCGGCCGGCCGCCGCTCGCGCACGGGCGCCGGCACCGGACCGCTCACGGTACGGCCGGTTCCGCCGCGGGCTCTTCGCGGTCGCGCAGTTCGGGGGTGGCCGCGGCGACCCCGGCGACCGCCAGCACGCACAGCACCCCGCCGGTCACCAGCGCGGTGGTGCCGGAGGTCCAGCCGGCGAGCAGGCCGCCGCGTACGTTGCCGAGGTTCGGGCCCGCCTGGCCGACGATCTGCTCCGCCGCGGTGACCCGGCCGAGCAGCGCGTCCGGGGTGCGGGTCTGCACGATCGTGGACCGGGAGACCACCGCCGTGGCGTCCGCCGCCCCGGCCAGCACCAGCAGCGCCAGGCCCAGCCAGGGGTTGGTGGACAGGCCGAACAGGACCAGGGACGCGCCCCAGGTGGCGGACGCGCACAGCATCACCGGGCCCGGCCGGGCGAGCCGGGTCAAAGAGCCGGACAGTCCGGCCGCCGCGATGCCGCCGACCGCCAGCGCCGACAGGAACAGCCCGAGGGTGCGCGGGTCGTCGCCGAACCGTTCGGCGTTGACCAGCGGGAAGAGGCTGCCCGGGAACGACAGCACGGTGGCGGCCAGGTCGGTGATCAGCGCACCGCGCACCACCCGGTGCCCGGCCAGGAACCGCAGCCCGTCCAGCGCGCCGCGCAGCCCCGGCCGGGCGGGCGCCCCCTCGGGCGGCAGCGGGGGCAGCCCGAAGGCGCCGTAGAAGGCGAGGCCGAAGCTCAGGGCGTCCAGCAGATAGCAGACGCCCATGCCGAACCAGCCGAGCAGCACCCCGGCCAGCGCGGGCCCGATCAGCATCATCGACTGCCAGGTGACCTGTTGCAGCGCGAGCCCGGCGGCCACCTGCTCCCTGGGCAGCAGCCGGGGCAGGAACACCCCGGCGGCCGGAGCGCCGAGCGCGCCGCACGCGGACTGCGCGGCGACCAGCAGCAGCACCCCGGCCACCGGCACGTGCCCGGTGAAGCCCTGCACGGCGAGCGCGAGGGAGCAGACCGCCTGGCCCACGGTGGCCGCGAGGTACACCCGCCGCCGGTCGGCCCGGTCCGCCCACGCCCCGGCGAACAGCCCGAACCCGGCCAGCGGCAGCGCCTGGGCGAGTCCCACGGCGCCGGTCCAGGCGGTGCTGTATGTCTGGTCCCACACCTGGTACATGACCGTCACCATGGTCATGAACCCGCCGAGCACGGACACGGACCGCCCGATCAGCAGCCGCCGGAAGACGGGCGAGGTGCGCAGCGGCCGTATGTCGACGAGGGAGCGGGCGAGGCTCATGAGCGGAGGCGGGCGCACGGCCCCGGCAGCGGTGTCACCGGGGGAGGCTAGCCGCACCCCCCGGTGCCCGCCAGCGGATATCCCCGCTCAGGCGGCCTCCCCCAGCAGCCGCGCCAGGTGCTCCCGCCCGTCGCCGAGCAGCTCCTCCAGCGGCGCGGCCGACTCGTGCCAGCGCTTCTCGTACTCCCAGCACAGCCAGCCGTCCCAGTCCCGCCGGGACAGCACCTCCACGCACTCGGCGAGCGGCAGCACCCCGGCGCCGAGCGGCAGCGGGGCGGTGTCCTCGGCCGAGGCGACGTCCTTGACCTGGACGTAGCCGAGGTGCGGGGCGAGGGCCGCGTGGCTGTCGGCCGGCTGCTCACCGCCCCGCCAGGTGTGCAGCACGTCCCACAGCGCGCCCACGTGCCGGTGCCCGACCGGGCCGAGGATCCGGATCGCGTCGGCGCCGGTGCGGTGCGAGTCGTGGGTCTCCAGCAGGATCCGCACGCCGAGCGCGGCGGCGTCCTCGGCGGCGGCGCCGAGCCGCCGCGCGGCGATCGCGTCGGACTCCTCCCGGGGCCGGTCGGCGTCGGCGCCCGGGAAGACGCGCACGAAGGGCGCCCCCAGGTCGTGCGCCAGCCCCAGCAGCTCCCGGATCTCCGCCAGCACGGGCCCGTCCTCGCCCGGCGCGGCCACCCGGGCGTACCCGGCCAGCCCCACCACCTCCACCCCGGCACCCCGGAACAGCGCGGCGGCCTCCGCGCGCTCGGCGGGACCGAGTCCCGGATGCACCGGTTCCTCGGGATGGGCCCGCAACTCGACGCCGTGGTACCCGTGCGCGGTCGCGAGCGAGAGAACGTCCGGGAGGGGCAGCCCGGGGACACCGAGGGTGGAGAACGCCAGCTTCATGAGGTCGTCG
The DNA here is from genome assembly GCF_055569255.1 of Streptomyces sp. NPDC029296. Taxonomy (NCBI): domain Bacteria; kingdom Bacillati; phylum Actinomycetota; class Actinomycetes; order Kitasatosporales; family Streptomycetaceae; genus Streptomyces; species Streptomyces sp. NPDC029296. The sequence goes on along the minus strand of NZ_JBVHXT010000006.1, from coordinate 202,300 downwards.
CGTACCCGCTGCCCACCGGTGTCATGCACCGCCCTCAGGACGTCCGGGGCGCGCCCGTGGACCCCCGCACCATCAACTCCCCGCGTATCGAGGCGATACCGCCCGGCGGGGGCTCCTCGCGGCCCATGGCGATGCGGCCCGCCCTCGCGCCCGCCTCCGACAGGGGCAGGCGGACCGTGGTCAGGGAGGGGACCGCGTCGAGGCTGAAGGGGAGGTCGTCGAAGCCGGCGACCGAGACGTCCCCGGGGATGCGCAGCCCGGACTCGCGCAGCGCGGCGCACGCGCCGAGGGCGACCGAGTCGTTCGCGGCCACGATCCCCGTCAGGGACGGATCGCGGCGCAGCAGCTCCAGCGTGGCCTCGTAGCCGGACCGCCGGTCGTAGCGGCCGTACACCGTCCGGCGCGGGTCGTCCTCGGCGCCGGCCGCCGCGAGCGCGGCGCGGTGGCCCTCCAGGCGGTGCCGGGTGGTCGTCCGGTCCCCGGGCCCGGCGATGTAGCCCAGCCGGCGGTGGCCGAGGCCGAGGAGGTGGGCGGTCAGCGCGCGGGCGCCGCCCCGGTTGTCGAAGGTGAGCGCGATGGCGTCGGTGTCCGGCGCCGGGGGCCGCCCGCACAGCACCACCCGCGTCCCGGCGTCCGCGAGCTTGCGCAGCTTCGCCGCCACCGCCGCCGCGTGCGGCACGTCCTCCACGGCCCCGCCGGTCAGCACCACGGCCGCCGCCCGCTGCCGCTGGAGCAGCGTCAGATAGGTCAGCTCCCGCTCGGCCGACCCCCCGGTGTTGCAGACGACCGCCAGCCGCTCCCCGCCCGCGCGCCCGCCGGGCCCGCCGATCTCGCCCTGGATCGCGCTCGCCATGATCCCGAAGAAGGGGTCGGCGATGTCGTTGACGAGGATGCCGACCAGGTCGGAGGTGGCCGCGGCGAGCGCGCTGGCCGGGCCGTTGAGGACGTAGTCCAGTTCGTCCACCGCCCGCAGCACCCGTTCCCGGGTGGCGGCGGCGACCGGGTAGTTGCCGTTCAGCACGCGCGACACCGTCGCGGGGGAGACCTGGGCGCGGGCCGCCACGTCCGCCAGGGTCACGGTCATCTCGTCGTCCTCCGGTCACGCGTCGTGTCGTACGCCCTCGTGGACAGCCAGGACGGTGTCCTGGTTCCGACCTGACCTTAAGGCCCCGGCACCCGAGTTGTTCGCCCGCTCGAACAACTCGGCGGGGAACACGGTCTTGTACAGACCACGTCCAGAGGCTAGCTTCTCACCCAATAGAAAGCGCTTGCTACACCGGCCCACGAAAGGGACTCACGTGACACGCAAGACGGTGCGAATCGCCATGAACGGCGTGACCGGGCGCATGGGCTACCGCCAGCACCTCGTCCGGTCCATCCTCGCCCTGCGCGACCAGGGCGGCCTCGACCTCGGCGACGGCACCGTGCTGTGGCCCGAGCCGATCCTGCTCGGCCGCCGTGAGCACGCCCTGCGGGAGATCGCCGACCGCCACGGCCTCGACCACGTCTCCACCGACCTGGACGCCGTCCTCGCCGACCCGTCCGTCGACATCTACTTCGACTCCCAGGTCACCTCCGCCCGCGAGGAGGCCATCGCCAAGGCGATCGCGGCCGGGAAGCACATCTACACCGAGAAGCCCACCGCCACCGGCCTGGACGGCGCCCTCGGGCTGGCCCGCCTCGCCCACGACAAGGGCGTACGGCACGGCGTCGTCCAGGACAAGATCTTCCTGCCGGGCCTGCTGAAGCTGAAGCGGCTCATCGACGGCGGCTTCTTCGGCCGCATCCTCTCCGTGCGCGGCGAGTTCGGCTACTGGGTCTTCGAGGGCGACTGGCAGGTCGCCCAGCGCCCCTCCTGGAACTACCGCGCCGAGGACGGCGGCGGCATCGTCGTCGACATGTTCCCGCACTGGGAGTACGTGCTGCACGAGCTGTTCGGCCGGGTGAAGTCCGTGCAGGCGCTGGCCACCACCCACATCCCGCAGCGCTGGGACGAGCAGGGCAAGCCCTACGACGCCACCGCCGACGACGCCGCCTACGGCGTCTTCGAGCTGGAGGGCGGCGCCGTCGCCCAGATCAACTCCTCCTGGGCCGTGCGCGTCCACCGCGACGAACTGGTGGAGTTCCAGGTCGACGGCACGGAGGGCTCCGCCGTGGCCGGGCTGCGCACCTGCCGCGTCCAGCACCGCAGCGCCACCCCCAAGCCGGTGTGGAACCCGGACGTCCCCGCCACCGAGGTCTTCCGCGACCAGTGGCAGGAGGTCCCCGACAACGGCGAGTTCGACAACGGCTTCAAGGCCCAGTGGGAGCTGTTCCTCAAGCACGTCTACGCCGACGCCCCCTACCACTGGGACCTGCTGGCCGGCGCCCGCGGCGTCCAGCTCGCCGAACTGGGCCTGAGGTCCTCCGCCGAGGGCCGCCGCATCGACGTCCCGGAGATCTCGCTGTGACCCTCCGCCTCCCCGCCGCCGACGGCACCCTGCGGGCGTACGAGCCCCGCACCGAGCCGCTCGCCTTCACCCCCGGCACGCCCTTCACCTCCCGTACGGTCTTCTCGGCGGCCCATGTCGTCGCCGACCCCTTCGCCGACGTCACGCCCGACTCGCCCGCCGCCGTCGACTGGGACGCCACCCTCGCCTTCCGCCGCCACCTGTGGTCCCACGGGCTCGGCGTCGCCGAGGCGATGGACACCGCCCAGCGCGGCATGGGACTGGACTGGGCGGGCGCGGCCGAACTGATCCGGCGCAGCGCGGCCGAGGCACGCGCCGTGGGCGGCCGGATCGCCTGCGGCGTCGGCACCGACCAGCTCGCCGCCGGCACCCTCGCCGAGGTCCGCGCGGCCTACGAGGAACAGCTCGCCGTGGTCGAGGAGGCCGGCGCCCAGGCCATCGTCATGGCCTCCCGCGCCCTGGCCGCCACCGCCCGCGGCCCCGAGGACTACCTGGAGATCTACGGCCATCTGCTGCGCCAGGCCGCCGAGCCGGTGATCCTGCACTGGCTGGGCCCGATGTTCGACCCGGCCCTTGAGGGCTACTGGGGCTCGACCGACCTGGACGCGGCCACCGGCACCTTCCTGGAGGTCGTCGCCGCCCACCCGGACAAGGTCGACGGCGTGAAGATCTCCCTGCTGGACGCCGGCCGCGAGGTCGACCTCAGGCGCCGGCTCCCGCAGGGCGTGCGCTGCTACACCGGCGACGACTTCCACTACCCGGAGCTGATCGCGGGCGACGAGCAGGGCTTCAGCCACGCCCTGCTCGGCGTCTTCGACCCGCTGGGCCCGCTGGCGGCGCGGGCGGTACGGGTCCTGGACACGGGCGACGTGCCGGGCTTCCGTGCCCTCCTCGACCCCACGGTGGAGCTGTCCCGGCACCTCTTCCAGCCCCCGACCCGCTTCTACAAGACGGGCGTGGTCCTCCTCGCCTGGCTCGCGGGTCACCAGGACCACTTCGCGATGGTCGGCGGCCTCCAGTCGGCCCGCTCCCTCCCGCACCTGGCACGCGCCTACGAACTCGCCGACACTCTGGGCCTGTTCCCCGACCCCAAACTGGCCGAGGAACGCATGAGGACCCTGCTGTCGCTGTACGGAGTGACCCGATGAACCCCGGTCTCGCCCGCTTCTCCGTCAACCAGATGACCGTGCGGCAACTGTCGCTGCCCGAACTGGTCGACGCCTGCGCCCGCCTGGGCATCACCCAGGTGGGCCTGTGGCGGGAGCCGGTCCAGGCGTACGGCGTGGAGGCGGCCGCCAAGCTGGTCCGCGACGCGGGCCTGACGGTGACCACCCTGTGCCGGGGCGGCTTCCTCACGGCCACCGACCCCGTCGAGCGGGCCGAGGCGCTGGGCGACAACCACGCGGCCATCGAGGAGGCCGCCGCGCTCGGCACGGACACCCTGGTCCTGGTCTCCGGCGGCCTCCCGCTGTTCAGCAAGGACCTGCACGGCGCCCGCGAACGCATCGCCGACGCCCTGGCCGTCCTCGCGCCCTACGCGGCGGAACGCGGCGTACGCCTCGCCATCGAGCCCCTGCACCCCATGTACGCGGCCGACCGCTGCGTGGTCTCCACGCTCGCCCAGGCCCTGGACCTGGCCGAACGCTTCCCGGCGGACCAGGTGGGCGTCACCGTGGACACGTACCACATCTGGTGGGACGACCAGGCCCCCGCCCAGATCGCCCGCGCGGGCGCGGCGGGCCGCATCCACACCTTCCAGCTCGCCGACTGGACCACCCCCCTGCCCGAGGGCGTCCTCAACGGCCGGGGCCAGATCGGCGACGGCGCGATCGACATGCGCGAGTGGAAGGGCCACGTGGAGGCGGCCGGTTACACGGGCCCCATCGAAGTCGAGCTGTTCAACGAGGAGTTGTGGGCGCGGGACGGGCGGGAGGTACTGGCCGAAACCGCCGAACGTTTCCTCGCACATGTGATCTGATAAGGGGCATGACTGACACGCTGGGTCCGCTGGAGCGGATCGACGGCCGCTGGGTCCTGGGTGACACCCGGCGGCCGGACGGCACGTGGGTGGAGTTCCGCCAGGAGGGACTCCACCAGCACGAACGGGACACCGGGGGCCTGCTGATCCCGTGGTCCAGGGTCATGCTGGGCATGCGCGTCACCCTCGGCTCGAAGTACCCGCGCAGAGACCACGGGACGGGCCTGCGCAACGTCGTGCCGGGCCCCTGGAAAGGCCACGCCTTCGGCTATCTGCACATGACCCTGCGCCACCCGTACGAGGATTACGTCCTCCGGTTCGGCATGCACCCCGGCCTGTACGACCTGACCCAGGTGGTCCTGCTGGAGCAACTCCTCACCCATGCCGTACAGGAGAGGCAACTGCCCCGCCTGGCGGACCCGGAGCAACTGGGCCGCATGGTCACGTACCTGGCCCCGCTGAGACCCCGGACACTCAAGGCGTACACCCGCGCGGTGACAGAGGCGTTCAGCTCGGCGACCGCCCCGTCCTGACGGTGGTCAGGCTCGCTCCTGTGGGGCGGTCGCGGAGAGGGTGTGCAGGTCGGCGAAGGCTTGGACGAGATGTGCGTCCAGGCTCTGGGAGGGGTCGTCGATCCAGGACTGGGCCGCCTGGTGGAAGGCGGCCCAGCCGGTGTGGGCCGCCAGCGCGGCCGGCCGGCCGGGGACTCCGCGCTGTCGCAGCGCCTCCGCCAGCGCTTCGGTGAGCGACGCGGCCTTGGCCAAGTCGCGTTCGCGCAGGGCCGGTGTCACCGCGATGATCTTCAGCCGTGGTTCGGCGAATGGGCGGTTGTCCTCCAGGATCCGTCCGGCCCTCCGGAAGGCGCGGAGCAGCACGTCGAGCGGTCGCAGGCCGTCGGGGGCGTCCGCGACCTCGTGCGTCAGCGCGGCACGGAGGTCGGCTTCCCCGTCGAAGAGCACCTCGCGCTTGTCCGGGAAGTGCCGGAAGAACGTGCGCTCGTTGACGCCGGCCCGGGCGGCGATCTCGGCCGTGGTGGTCCGGTCGAACCCCCGTTCCTCGTACAGCTCCAGGGCCGCCTGCTGAAGGCGGCGGCGCGCTTCTGCTCCGCTCCGTGGCATTCCTCAAGGATATCGGAAACGTCAGTGACTGGCGCTTCTTGACGTCAGTCACTGACGCTACCTAGAGTCCAGCGGTAGGTAGTGTCAGTCACTGGCGTTAAGTGGGAGCGTGTCATGCATGTCTTCGTCACCGGTGGTACCGGCCAGACCGGTCCGGCGGTCGTCGCCGAACTCGTCGCGGCCGGCCACTCGGTCACCGGTCTGGCGCGCTCGGACGCCGCCGCCGCCCGCCTGGAATCACTGGGAGCCACACCGCACCGTGGCTCCCTGGACGACCTCGGCAGTCTGCACAGCGGCGCCGCGGCCGCCGACGCCGTCCTGCACATGGCCTACGGCGGTGACTTCTCCGACCTCGACGACATGATGCGGCGCGACCGCACCGCGATCGAGACGCTCGGCCGCCCGCTGGAACACTCGGGCAAGCCGTTCGTCGTCACCTCGGGCACCCTGGTCATGCCCGCAGGCCGGGAGGCCACCGAGAAGGACGAGCCCGACCCGGCGGGGATCGCCGCCTTCCGCATCGCCGGTGAACGAGCGTGCCTGGACTTCGCCGCCCGAGGCGTGCGCGCGAGCGTGGTCCGCCTCGCTCCCACCGTCCACGGCCCCGAGGACCACGGGTTCATCCCCATGCTCATCGCCACCGCCCGGAGGGCCGGCGTGTCGGCCTACGTCGGCGACGGCACCAACCGATGGCCTGCCGTGCACCGCCTCGACGCGGCGGTCCTGTTCCGCCTCGCACTGGAGGAGGCGCCCGTGGGCAGCGTGCTGCATGGAGTGGCCGAAAGCGGTGTCACCCTGAAGAGCATCGCGGAGACGATCGCGCGGGGCCTGGACCTGCCCACGGTCTCACTGACCCCGGCCGAGGCCGCCGGCCACTTCGTGAGCCCGTTCATGGCCACCGCCTACGGCTTCGACGGCCCCGTCTCCAGCGCGCACACGCGGGAACTGCTCGGCTGGTCGCCCACCCACCCGACACTGCTCCAGGACCTGGAGCACGGGGATTACCTGGCGGGCCCGGCGTCCTGACGTCAGCCCAACCGCCCTTCCTTGACGGCGGACACGAACGAGGCCCAGCCGTCCGCGGAGAAGAGGACGGCGGGGCCGGTGAGGTTCTTGCTGTCGCGCACGGGTACGTCGGCGTGGCCGCGGGCGACTTCGAGGCATTCCGATTGGCTGCCGTCGCTGTAGCTGGACTTGTACCAACCGGTAAGGCTGGACGAGTCCGAGACCGTGCGCTCACTGCTGACCATGTGCATGTTCCTTCGCTGCGGCTCTGACGAGGGCCAGTGACTCCTGTTGCGACAAGGCGTCACTCAGCGCCAGAGCGTAGGACGTCTGGCAGGCACTCACCACCGACGGATCGTCGATCAGTCGCCCGGTTTCGAACGCGTCGACGTACGCCACTGGAGCGGAGTCATCGAAGCTCATCAGAGTGAGCAGGCTCGTCATGAGTGAGTGCGCGCCGACCCGGTATGGAAGGACATGCAGCCGGATCCGCCGTGCCTCGGCCATATTGCCGATCTTGTGCAGTTGTTCCGCCATGGTGTGAGGACCACCCACCGGGCGACGCAGCACGGCCTCGTCGAGCAGCGCCCAGATGACAGGGGCCGACGGTCCCTCCAGAATCTTGGCACGACTTGTTCGAATGACAACTTCCCTGTCAAGATCCTCATCTGTGTAGTTGGGGTGATAGGCGGTGAACACGGCCCGCGCGTACTCCGGTGTCTGAAGCAGCCCGGGAACGAGTGTGAGCGCGAACAACTGGATCAGTGACGCGTATTGCTCCAGTTCGCGGGCGGCAGCGAAGCGAGGGGCGAAGAACTGGCTTTCCAAATCCTCCAGCCACCTTTCGAAAAACCCATCCGTCCCCAGCGCCTGGTCGATCCGCCGGGCGTCATCCGGCTTGGGGAGCCTCCTCCCCGCCTCCCAGTGGCTGATCAGCGTCGGCGAGCAGACCACGGTCTCGCTCAGTTGCTCCTGGGTGAGCCCGGCCGCGATGCGGCGCAGCCTCAGTTCCTCCCCGTACTTCTCGCGCGGCGTCTTCGGCCTGCGGACGATGCTCATCCGGCCAACTCCCTTGGTGACAGGCGCAATGTCAACCCCCCGCCCCTGGCAGCGTAGCCACAACCGACCCCAGTCTGTGAGGAAATCAGCACACACCGCAGTCACCGCAGGTGAGAAAGCAGGTCGGTATGACCCGTCTCCTGGCCCGGTTGGTCAGGCCGTCGCGTCGGCGCCGCAGGCCGGTCGCATCCCCGCCGTACCCGGACGTGTCCCCGTACTCGTGCCCGTACGTCGGCGGACCCACGGCGTACCGCAGGGGCGAGGCTCCCCTGCGCGGTGAGGACAGCCCGCTCGTCCGCCCGTACCTCGCCCTGGTGGAGACCTACGCATGAACGAGCGGACGTACGACGACCCGCCGGCGAACGGGCGCCTGCTCCCGTGGACCGGTGAGGAGGGCAAGCCCTGCTATGTGCTGGGCGACGGCACGGGCTATGTGTCCCGGCTCGCGGACCAGGTCGAGAGCGTGCAGCTCGGGATGGCCGGCGAGCTGATCGACCACGCGGCCGAACTCCTCACCGCGCACCGCCTGACGGACCGGGAACTGCACTACCTCGCCCGGCAGCTCACCGCGTCCCTGCGGGAGGTCAAACGGGTCGCGGAGAGCAGGGGATCGCGGCTGCCGGGCGGCTAGAAGAACACCCCGCAGCGCAGCAGGACGTTCGCGTACGGGCGGGCCTCGCCCGTACGGACGATCAGCCGGGCGCCGGACGAGAGGTCCTTCAGGCGCTCGTGCGGGACGTAGGCCAGGTCGGGGAAGCGGCCGGTGAGCAGGGCCGTCGCCGCCGGATTGGCCTCCCGGACCTCTTCCGCCGCCGTCGCGCCCTCGACCACCAACTCGGCGAGCAGGCCGTCCAGGACGTCGGCGAAGGACGGCACCCCGGCCCGGAACGCCAGGTCCACCACCCGGGGTCCCTCGGGTATCGGCATCCCGGCGTCACACACCAGCACCCCGTGACCGTGCCCGAGTTCGGCCAGCGCCCCGGCCAGGTGCCGGTTCAGGATCCCCGCCTTCTTCACCGGACGTCACCACCCGGCGCCTCGACTTCCGCCGCCGTCGGGTACGACTCCTGCGCGCCCCGCCGCGTCACGGCCGCCGCGCCCACCCGGGCCGCGTAGGCCGCCGCCTCCGCGAGGGTCGCGCCCGCGCCCAGCCGCCAGGCCAGCGCGGCGGTGAACGCGTCGCCCGCGCCGGTCGTGTCCACCGCGTCCACCTTCACCGACGGCACCAGGGCCGTCCCCGAGCCGTCGCACACCAGCGCGCCCCGCGCGCCCAGCGTGACCACCACCGAGCGCGGCCCCTCGGCCAGCAGCAGCCGCGCCCAGTCGGCGGGGTCGTCGCCGGCCCGCGTGTCCCCGAGGATCACCCGGGCCTCGTGCTCGTTGACGATCAGCGGATCGCAGGCGGCCAGCACCTCGGCGGGCAGCTCGCGCGGCGGGGACGGGTTCAGCACGAACCGGCTGCCCGGCGCCAGGCTCCGCACCACCTCCACGACCGTCTCCAACGGGATCTCCAGCTGCGCCGACACCACCCGCGACGCCCGGATCAGGCCGTCGGCATCCCGTACGTCCTCGGGCCGCAGCCGCGCGTTGGCGCCCGGCGACACCACGATGCTGTTGTCCCCGTCCGGGTCCACGGTGATCAGCGCCACGCCCGTCGGGGCACCGCCCACCAGCACGCCCGCCGTGTCCACCCCGGCCGCGCGCAGGGAGTCCAGCAGCAGCCGGCCGTGGCCGTCGTCGCCGACCCGCGCCAGCAGGGCCGTACGCGCCGTGAGGCGGGCCGCCGCGACGGCCTGGTTGGCGCCCTTGCCGCCCGGGTGCACGGCCAGGTCGCCGCCGAGCACCGTCTCGCCCGCGGCCGGCCGCCGCTCGACGCCGATCACCAGGTCCGCGTTGGCCGAACCCACGACCAGCAGGTCGTAGTCGTACATCAGTTGACTCCCCTGAGAGATGACCTCGAGGCGGGGGGGGGCGGGGGAGTCCCCGGGGCCCCCCCCCCCCCCCGGGCGGTTCACCGGTGGGACCCTACCCACTGTCCCTCTTTGCCCCCCCCCCCCTCACCCCCCCCCCCCCCCCCCCCCCCCCCCCCCCCCCAACC
>NZ_JBVHXT010000006.1:33403-192582 GCF_055569255.1 Streptomyces sp. NPDC029296 | reverse complement strand
AAGAAAAGGAGGGGTGGTGGCCGTCCTTGTTCCACCCCCGGGGGAGGCGGCCGGGGGGGGGGCCACCCCCCCCCCCCCCCCCCCCCCCCCCCCCCTGCCGTGGTCCGTCAGCCGGTGAACCCGGCCACGTTGTCCTTCGTGACCACCTTCACCGGCACCTTCACCGTCGGCTCCACCTTCTCGCCCCGGACCGCCTTCAGGGCGTTGTCCACGGCGATCCGGCCCAGCTGCGAGGGCTGCTGGGCGACCGACGCGTACAGCGTGCCGCCCTTGACCGCCGTCAGCCCGTCCGGGGTGCCGTCGAAGCCGACCACCTGCACCGACCTGCCCGCCTTGGAGCCGAGCGCCTTGATCGCGCCGAGGGCCATCTCGTCGTTGGCGGCGATGACGCCCTGCACGTCCGGGTGGGCCTGGAGCAGGTTCGACATCACGTCCAGACCCTTGGTCCGGTCGAAGTCGGCGGGCTGCTGGGCCAGCACCCGGATGCCCGGGTAGGCCTTCAGGCCCTTGGCGAAGCCGGCCGCCCGCTCACGCGCCGCCGACGTGCCCGCCTGCCCCTGGAGGATGACGATCCTCCCCTTGCCGCCCAGCTTCTCGGCGACGGTCTTCGCGGCCAGCTCACCGCCGGCGACGTTGTCGGAGGCCACCAGCGTGGCCACGGACGCCCGGTTGACGCCCCGGTCCACGGCGACGACGGGGATGTCCGCCTTGCCCGCGGCCTTCACCGAGTTGCTCGCCGCGTCCGAGTCCACCGGGTTGACGATGATCCCGTCCAGGCTCGTACTGGTGAAGTTCTGGAGCTGGTTCGCCTGCTGGGAGGCGTCGTTCTGGGCGTCGGTGACGTTCAGGTCCACGCCCAGCCTCCTCGCCTCGGCCTCGGCGCCGGACCGGATCTGCACGAAGAACGGGTTGTTGAGGGTGGACAGGGACAGGCCCAGCCGCGGGTTCGCCGACGAGGAGGAACCGCCGTGCAGCAGCGAGGTGGCGCCGACCACGGCCACGGTGACCACCGCCGCCAGCGCGTACGTCACCGCCTGCCTGCCCTTCGGCCCGCCCGCACCGGCGGCCACCGGCACCGCACCGGCCTTGCGGCGCACGGTGTCCAGCAGCACCGCCAGCGCGATGACGACACCGATCACGACCTGCTGCCAGAACGCGGACACCGACAGCAGGTTCAGCCCGTTGCGGAGCACCGCGAGGATCAGCGCGCCGATCAGCGTGCCGGACGCCTTGCCGGTGCCGCCCGCCAGCGAGGCGCCACCGATGACGACGGCGGCGATCGCGTCCAGCTCGTAGCCGTCGGCGGCCTGCGGCTGCGCCGAGGACAGCCGGGCGGCCAGCACCACGCCCGCGACGGCGGCGAACAGCCCGGACAGGGCGTAGATGGCGAGCTTCTGCCGCTTGACCCTGAGGCCGGACAGCCGGGCGGCCTCCTCGTTGCCGCCGATCGCGTACATGGACCGGCCGATGTAGGTCCGGCCGAGCACCACGGCGGCGATCAGCCCCATCACCACCATGACCAGCACCGGCACCGGCAGCCAGCCGCCGAGGGTGTCGCCGAGGTGGGAGACCGAGCCGGGGAACGCGATCGGGGAGCCCTGGGAGATCACCAGGGCCAGACCACGGCCCACCGACAGCATGGCCAGCGTCGCGATGAACGGCGGCAGCTTGCCGTAGGCGATGAGGAAGCCGTTCACCAGGCCGGCGACGACGCCCGTGGCGACCGCCAGGACCACCGCGAGCGCGACCGGCACCCCGTGCGAGGTGGCGCTCCAGCCCAGCATGGTCGCCGACAGCGCGGCCACCGAACCCACGGACAGGTCGATGCCCGCCGAGACGATCACGAACGTCACACCGAAGGCGAGGATCGCCGTCACGGCGGCCTGCACGCCGATGTTCAGCAGGTTGTCCGTGGTCATGAAGTCACCCGACAGCGCCGACAGGGCGATGACGAGGACGATCAGCGCGGTGAGCGCGCCGTTGTCGAGGAGCAGCCGGCGCAGGGTCCCCGGGGCGCCACCCGCGCCCGACCGGCTCTTGAGCGTGTCAGTGGCCACGGGGGCCCTCCTTCTCGGTGGTGGGGGTGGAGACGGCGAGGGACATCACCGCGTCCTGGGTCGCCTCTTCGGCGGTGAGTTCGCCGGCGATCCGGCCCTGGGCCATCACCAGCACCCGGTCGCTCATGCCGAGCACCTCGGGCAGATCGCTGGAGATCATCAGGACGGCGGCACCGGCGGCCGTCAGTTCGTTGATCAGCTGGTAGATCTCGACCTTGGCGCCGACGTCGATCCCGCGCGTCGGCTCGTCGAGGATCAGCACCTTGGTGTCGGCCAGCAGCCACTTGCCGATGACGACCTTCTGCTGGTTGCCGCCGGACAGGGTCCGCACGCGCTGCCCGAGGCCCGCCATGCGCACCCCGAGCTGCCCGGCGATCCGCTCGGCGGCGGCGTGCTGGCCCTTGCGGTCCACCAGCCCCGCCCGGGTGGCCGCGCGCAGCGTCACCAGCCCGAGGTTCTCCTCGACGGAGGCGTCCAGCACCAGCCCCTGGCCCTTGCGGTCCTCCGGCACGAGCCCGATCCCGGCGTCCATCGCGGCGTTCACGTCGTGCCGCTTCAGCTGGGCGCCGGACACCCGGACGACCCCGCGGTCGTAGGGGTCGGCGCCGAACACGGCCCGCACGACCTCGGTCCGCCCGGCACCCACCAGCCCCGCGATGCCGACGACCTCACCGGCGTGCACCTCGAAGCTCACGTCGTGGAAGACGCCGTCCCGGCACAGCCCCTGGACGGACAGCAGCGGATCACCCGTGCCGGTCCGCTCCCTCGGGTACTGCTGCTCGATGGACCGCCCCACCATCAGCCGCACGAGTTCGTCCTCGGGCGTGGCGGCGGGCACCTGCCCGACGCTCTTCCCGTCCCGGATGACGGTGACCCGGTCCCCCAGGGCGGCGATCTCCTCCAGGTGATGCGTGATGAAGACGACCCCCACCCCGTCGGCCCGCAGTCCCCGCACGATGGCGAAGAGCTTCTCCACCTCCTCCGAGGTGAGCACGGCGGTCGGCTCGTCCATGACGAGCACGCGCGCGTCGAGGCTGAGCGCCTTGGCGATCTCGACCATCTGGAGCCGCGCGATCCCCAGTTCCCGCACCCGCGCCCGGGGCGACACGTCGACCCCGACCCGCTCCAGCAGCGCCGCGGCCCCGGCCTCCATCCGCTTCCGGTCGATCATCCCGAAGCGGCGCGGCTGCCGCCCCAGGAAGATGTTCTCGGCGACGGTCAGATCGGGCACCAGGTTGAACTCCTGGTAGATGGTGGCGATCCCGAGCCGTTCGGCGTCCTGCGCCCCGTGGACGCGCACCTCCTCACCGCCCACGAAAATCCGGCCGGCGTCGGGGGTGTAGGCACCGGAGAGCATCTTGATCAGCGTGCTCTTGCCGGCCCCGTTCTCACCGAGCAGCACATGGACCTCGCCCCGGCGCAGATCGAAGTCGACGCCGTCGAGCGCGACCACGCCGGGGAAGGTCTTGCGTATGCCCTCGATGCGCAGCAACTCGTCCGGGTCGCTCACGTCGTGCTCCTTTGCACTGGGGAGGGGGTGGGAGGCTCACCGCACGAGCGGCGTACGACGAGCCGGGCGGGCAGCGTGACGGAGCGCGGGGTGCGCCCCTCGATCCGGTCGACCAGCGCGCGTACGGCGGCCCGCCCCAGCTCACCGGTGGGCTGGGCGATCGCGGTGACCGGCGGATCGGTGTGCACGAACCACGGGATGTCGTCGAACGCGGCCAGCGCGATGTCGTCGGGCACCCGCAGCCCGCGCGCCCGTACGGCGTCCAGCGCGCCGAGCGCCATCAGGTTGTCGGCCGCGAAGACCACGTCGGGCGGCTCCGGCAGATCGAGGAACCCCTCGGTCACCCGCCGTCCGCTCTCGGCCTGGAAGTCGCCCTGGCCCGTGTAGGCGCCGGGCAGCGGGAGCCCGTACTCGGCGAGCGCGGCCCGGAAGGCCTCGACGCGCTCGCTGCCGGTGGTGGTGGCGGCGGGCCCGGCGATGATGGCGAGCCGCCGGTGCCCGAGCCGGCAGAGGTGACCGACGAGGTCCCGCACCGCCGCCCGCCCGTCGGCCCGCACGACGGGCACGTCCACGCCGGGGATCCACCGGTCGACGAACACCATGGGAGTCCCCGCCCGGGCGGCGTCGAGCATCAGCGGCGACCCGCCGTCGGTGGGGGAGACCAGCAGCCCGTCGATCCGCCGGTCCAGCAGGTTCCGCACGTGGTGGTCCTGGAGTTCGGGCCGTTCGTCGGCGTTCCCGATGATCACGCTGTACCCGAGGGCACGGGCCTCTTCCTCGACGGACCGGGCCAGCTCGGTGAAGTAGGGATTGAGCACGTCACTGATGACGAGCCCGAGCGTGTGGGTCTGGTCGGTCCGCAGGGACCGCGCCACGGCGTTCGGCCGGTAGCCGAGGGCGGCCACGGCGGCCGTCACCCGCTCGCGGGCGTCGGCACTGACGGACGGGTGGCCGTTCAGCACGCGTGACACGGTGGCCACGGAAACCCCCGCCGAAGCGGCGACATCCTTGATGCTCGCCATCGCCGGCTCCACCTCCTCGTGGACTCGTGGAATCGATTACATCCCTGCCGTACGAGGATTGGAAACGATTACACGAGGCGGAGGCAAGGGGGTGCGGGTGGCCGAAACCCAATCGTGACCGTGGCGGCCGGGGGGACGGTCACCGCCTCGCGCCGCAGCGGTCCCCGTGGGCACCGGAGGGCGCGCGGGCGCCCACGGGCGGAATGACACAAATGAAAAAACGCTTTCCCTAACGTTTTCCGGCGCCGCGTTCACTCATTTGCCGCGCATCTGGAGGAGAGGGGGTGGCGTTAGCCCGAATATGACGACGACGAGGCTCCACGGCTTGCTTCACCGGGACACGAGGAAGGATAGCCCCTCGGCGGACAGTTCGCTGACATTCAGTCCAACAATGCACCCGCCTGGCGGCACCCGCTCGGCGCGCGAAGATCACGAGGGAGCCGAACCTCCGGATACCGGGACGCTGCTTCGCGAATTCCTCGTTCTGCTGGAGGCGGTACAGGAGGAACTCAACCAGCGATGGAGCGCTCAGGAAAACGCCAGCTACCGCTTGGACCGCGTCTGACGGGGGAATTCCTATGAACCAAGAATATGCGCGCTCCTCCTTCACGCGCCGCGAGTGGTACGCGGACGCGGCCCCCTACCCGTCGGGCCCCGGCTGGCACGGCGGCCCGGCCGACGCCCTGGACCCGGGGGATGTGCTGGTCCCTCCCGACGCCTACTGGGACCCGGCGGAAGAACTCGCCTTCCTCTTGCAGGAGGCCGTCCCGGCGGAGCGGCAGGCGACGATCCCGCCACCGCGCGGCGAACCGACACCCGGCGTCGACTTCGCCGACCCGATGGAGAAACTCGCGCAGATCACCGCGCAGTTTCCCCCCGGCCGGCGTCCCCCTGCCGCTGCCGGGACGGGGCACCGGAAGAGGCGCGTTCACCGAATGCGCGTCAAGTGGATGCGGGCCGGCAGCTTTGTGATCGCCGCGTTCGTGTCCGTCCTGGTGGCGATGGTCAGCGTATTCGGTGGAATGGCGGCGTACGGCTCGCTGCGTAATGCCACCTCCGGGGTGGACGGCGGAATGATCGCGTGGTGGCCCCTTCTCGTGTACGGCCCCTGGATGGCGGCTTCCCTCTCCATCCTGCGAAATGCCCTGCATCAGCGCCGGGCCGTGCACTCGTGGTGCGTTGTCCTGCTGTTCTCCTCGGTGGCGTTGATCCTCTGCGTGGCCCAGGCGGACCGATCCGTCACCGGCGTCGCCGGAGCCGCCCTCCCCGCGGTCGCGTCCCTGGCGTGCTTCCAGCAGCTGGTCCGCCAGATCACCCTGACCCTCCCCCCGAGCCAGGAGAAACCCCGCCACCGCAGATAACACCGGAGGCTCCCGGCCCCCCGCCACCACGCGATCGCAGATCCGTTCCACCCGCCCACCTCGGCAGGCGCTGAGGCACCGCGGAACGGATCTGCCACTCACCTCACCTCACGGCGAAGCGCACTCACGGTGATTGCTGGTGGCGGGACCGCGACGCCTGTCGAGCCGCCGGTGCCCGGGTTCCCGGAGACGCCCGACGCGCCACCCCTCCTTATGGACCACCCATCCCAAAAACCACCACCGCCAGCCGCCGAGCACACCCGGCGTGCATGCGAGATGCGACCGCGCCCCCGCAGACAGGACCACGCAACGCACCCGAGGGCCCGGTACCGGCCGGGCCACTGCCTTCTCGGGCCACCCGCTCACTCCCCGGCGAACAACTCCGCCCCGTCGGTGGCGTACAGGGCACGCTGGACGCACAGCTCAAGCCGGCGGGGGTCCGTGCAGGCCCCGACCCGCTCACGGACGGCGTCGGAGATCGGGATGCCACGCCACTCCAGCACACGGAGGGCCATCTCCCGCTGGGCGCGAAGGCGCCCTTGCTCAAGCCCTTGCTCCAGCCCCTCCTGTAGCCCCTCCTGTAGCCCCTGCTCCCTCCCCTCCGCCCGCACCTGCTCGGCCAGCGGGTGTCGCCAGAAGTACTGGATCGCCATCGTCAGGTCCTTCCATGGCCGCACCACCAGAGGGCCGGCCGGGCGACGGTTGACGGAACTGCGTGTCCGGGCCGGCCCAGGGAAGTGACCGGCCGGACGCTCGCTCACTCGGTGGCGAACAACTCCGCCGCGTCCGTGACATGGACGGCTCGCCGGGCCCACACCTCCAGCTGATCGGGGTCCGCGCAGGCCAGCACCCGCTCTCGGACCGCGTCGGACACCGGGATGCCGCGCCACTCCAGCACACGGAGGGTCATCTCCTGCTGGGTTTGAATGCGCCCCTGCTCCCTCCCCTCCGCCCGCACCTGCTCGGCCAGCGGGTGACGCCAGAAGTACTGGATCGCCGTCATCAGCTTCCTCCACATCTGCTTCGCCTGGGGATCGACCAGGCATGAGTCGACGAACTGCGCGAAGACCGCGGCGCTGTCGGCATCGATGGTCCGCAGGGCGGATGCCAGGGATTCCAGTATGGCCACCGCCCCCGGCCCACGTCCGTGTGTCATCGCCGACAGCACCGCGAGAGGGGGATCCGCCTCCGCCTGCTTCTCGTCCGCGATCACCGGTACGTTGTCCGGCCCCAGCACCAACGGCCGCACCGTCAGCGAGTGCCAGCCGGGGAAACCCAGCCGGATCGGACGCGAAGCCCACTTCGCCGTGGCACTGTTCTGGGTGATCACGATCAGCACCGGCTCGCAGCGGTACTTCTCGTACAGGTACGACAGGTAGTACGGCCAGCTCCCCCGCTTCCGCTCGTCCGCCTTCCCCTGCGACTCCACGACCAGCAGGTACGTGCCCTCGTCCGTCTCCGCCCGCAGCAACGTGTCCACCCGGCGCTCGACCGGCTCGATCTCCGTCAGGTCCACGTTCAGCGCCGCGATCTCCGTAGGTCTGGGAAACGGCACGTGCAACACCCGCTGCAACGCCCGCGTCAGCAGCTCCGGGTCCTTCTGGAAGATCCGGTGCAGCGCCTCGTGCGACGAGCCGACCATCAGCTCTCCTTTCGTACGACCTGGCCAACGAGCCAGGCCGCCGAGAGGTGGCGCACCCGTACGAAATGCTCGGCTCGGGCTCGGGCGCCAGCCGTTCGGAAGGCGGAAGAGGGGCTCAGCGGCGTACCGCCAGCGCCGCGCCCAGCAGGCGGGCGAGGACCTCCACCAGGCGGATGTCCTCCTTGCGGAGGTCGCCGGGGTTCGGCGCGTCCACGCACAGGACGCCGAACGCGTCCTTGCCGGCGGCCGTGATGGTCGCGGTGATGTAGGTCTTGTACGAGTCCGTCTCCGGCCGCAGCTCCGGCGCGAGCGCGTCGACGTTCTCCACGAACGTGCTCTTGCGGTCGTCCATCAGCTTGAGCAGGGACGCCCCGCGCGCCTGGTCCTCGCGGAACACCGTCCGCGGCGCCTCCGCCCGCCCCATCCAGAGGCCGGCCAGGCACTTCATCTCCCGGACACCGGTCCCCGGGGGCGCCGGGGCGATCTCCAGCACACAGGCGCGCGCGTTCTCCGGCCCGATGAGCTGGGCGGTGAGGGAGACGATGGCCTGCTTCATCTGCTGCTGGAGCGGACTGCGCGCGCTCTTGCTGTTCGCGCTGACGATCTCGCCGATGTGGTGGACCAGCACCGTGAGCACGTCTTCCATGGCCCCGCGGGCGCGCTCCGCGGCGGCCTTCGCGGCCTGTTCGGCGGTGACCAGGTCGCGCCGGGCGGCGACCGCCTCCTGCCGGGACATGATGACCGTGGCCACCGTGGCCAGTACGCCGACACCCATGATCGTCATGGCGATCCATATCGGCAGTTCCAGGCCAAGACCGAGGACGATCGGCGCGACGTAGGTGACGACACCCAGCGTTCCCATCGTCGCCGTGCCCCAGCCCACGCGTAATCCACTCAAGGACATAGCGACGGAGCCTACACGCAGAGTTAGGCCATGTGGGTGGTTCCGTCGTTTCGGAGAGCGTGTCTCTGGGTATCAATACGGTGACGGAAGGTGTCCGGACCGTGACCGGGAAGCAGACGGCTCGTTCAGGGACGATGTCAGCCTCTTGAACCGGGCCGATAGTCAATCCGTAAGCCATACCGTCGGATTGACGCTGACAAGCCATCAGCCGAGACTGTACCGTCAACGCTTGGAGGGCGCATGCCGACCCAGAACGGCGGGAGCCACTCGTCCTCCGAGTCGAACCCGGGGGGGAGCGCGAGCATGAGCACTGCGCACAGTGAGGTGTGGAGCGGGGTCGTCTTAGACACGGACCCTGCGGTACGCGAGTTCGAAAGAGACCCGGCCGAGTACATGAAGCGGAAGGCGACGGCGCTCCGCTCCGTGGACTTCGAGAGCGTACGAGCGAGCCTGAGCGGATCCCACGAGCCGCGCGCCTCGCTTTTCGTGCGTCTGAAGACGCTCCTGTCCTCCGGCGACAAGGACGAGAAGAAGGCCGGCTGAAGCGCGAGCGGACACATCCCGCGCTCACCTGACCGCCCCGGCGCGGTGATCACCGCCCGCGAAAGCCGGCTGTCGGACCCCACCGGTACCGTCGGACCATGGCTCACCAGGCGGGGAACCCCGGCGGCGAACGGCATCTCGCCGTCCTCGAAGGCGTGCTGGAACGCATCACGTACGCCAATGAGGAGAACGGCTACACGGTCGCCCGTGTCGACACCGGACGCGGCGCCGGCGATCTGCTCACGGTCGTCGGCGCGCTGCTCGGTGCCCAGGTGGGGGAGTCCCTGCGCATGGAGGGCCGTTGGGGCTCGCACCCGCAGTACGGCAAGCAGTTCCACGTCGAGAACTACACGACCCTGCTGCCGGCCACCGTCCAGGGCATCCGCCGCTATCTCGGATCCGGCCTGGTCAAGGGCATCGGCCCGGTCTTCGCCGACCGCATCACCCAGCACTTCGGCCTCGACACCCTCCGGATCATCGAGGAGGAGCCCAAGCGGCTGATCGAGGTGCCGGGCCTCGGGCCGAAGCGGACCAAAAAGATCTCCGACGCCTGGGAGGAGCAGAAGGCGATCAAGGAGGTCATGCTCTTCCTCCAGACCGTCGAGGTCTCCACCTCCATCGCCGTGCGGATCTACAAGAAGTACGGCGACGAGTCGATCGCCGTCGTCAAGGAGCAGCCGTACCGGCTCGCCGCCGACGTCTGGGGCATCGGCTTCCTCACCGCCGACAAGATCGCCCAGTCCGTCGGCATCCCGCACGACAGCCCCGCGCGCGTGAAGGCCGGCCTGCAGTACGCGCTGTCGCAGTCCGCCGACCAGGGGCACTGCTTCCTGCCGGAGGAACGGCTGATCGCCGACGCCGTCAAACTCCTCCAAGTCGACACCGGACTCGTCATCGAGTGCCTCGCCGAGCTGTCCCGGCCCCCGGAGGACGGCGCCGACCCCGGGGTCGTACGGGAGAAGGTGCCCGGCCCCGACGGCGACGAGGAGCCGGTCAGCGCCGTCTATCTGGTGCCCTTCCACCGGGCCGAACTCTCCCTGTCCGCCCAGCTGCTGCGGCTGCTGCGCACCGACGAGGACCGGATGCCGGGCTTCCGGGACGTCGACTGGGCGAAGGCGCTCGGCTGGCTGAAGGCCCGCACCGGCGCCGACCTCGCGCCCGAGCAGGAGGCGGCCGTCAGACTGGCGCTCACGGAGAAGGTCGCCGTCCTCACCGGCGGGCCGGGCTGCGGCAAGTCCTTCACCGTCCGCTCGATCGTGGAGCTGGCCCGGGCCCGGCGCGCCAAGGTGGTGCTGGCCGCCCCGACCGGCCGCGCGGCCAAGCGGCTGGCGGAGCTGACCGGCGCCGAGGCCTCCACCGTGCACCGCCTGCTGGAGCTGAAGCCCGGCGGGGACGCGGCCTATGACCGAGACCGCCCGCTGGACGCCGACCTGGTGGTGGTGGACGAGGCGTCCATGCTGGACCTGCTGCTCGCCAACAAGCTGGTCAAGGCCGTCCCCCCGGGCGCCCACCTGCTGTTCGTCGGGGACGTGGACCAGCTGCCCAGCGTCGGCGCCGGGGAGGTGCTGCGGGACCTGCTCGCCGAGGGCGGTCCCGTCCCGGCCGTCCGGCTCACCCGGGTCTTCCGGCAGGCCCAGCAGTCCGGGGTGGTCACCAACGCGCACCGGATCAATGCCGGGCAGCACCCGCTCACCGACGGACTGAAGGACTTCTTCCTCTTCGTCGAGGACGACACCGAGGCCGCCGGCCGGCTCACCGTGGACGTCGCCGCACGGCGAATTCCCGCCAAGTTCGGGCTGGACCCGCGCCGGGACGTGCAGGTGCTCGCGCCGATGCACCGCGGCCCGGCCGGCGCCGGCGCGCTCAACGGACTGCTCCAGCAGGCCATCACGCCCGGCCGGCCCGATCTGCCGGAGAAGCGGTTCGGCGGCCGGGTCTTCCGCGTCGGCGACAAGGTCACCCAGATCCGCAACAATTACGAGAAAGGGAAGAACGGCGTCTTCAACGGCACCGTGGGCGTCGTCACCTCGCTCGACCCGGTCGACCAGCGCCTGACGGTGCTGACCGACGAGGACGAGGAGGTGCCGTACGAATTCGACGAACTGGACGAACTGGCCCACGCGTACGCGGTGACGATCCACCGTTCGCAGGGCAGCGAGTATCCCGCGGTGGTGATTCCCGTCACGACGGGGGCATGGATGATGCTCCAGCGGAACCTGCTGTACACGGCGGTCACCCGGGCCCGGCGGCTGGTCGTGCTCGTCGGGTCGCGCAAGGCGATCGGCCAGGCGGTGCGCACGGTGTCGGCCGGACGGCGCTGTACGGCCCTGGACTTCAGGCTCGGGACGAAATGATCGATCAAATGAGTCGTGAAGGTCACAGAGCACTTCCGGAACCACCCCGAAGGGGGCAGGATGGGCAGGCTGGCGGCACTGAGTGCCGCCAATAGGCCCAATGGTCGACCCCGAGTGCACTCTCCTGAGCCAAATGGGGGATGGTAGAGACAGTCAGGGCACCTCGAAGATGAGGCACTACGTCGGTGAGGGAAGACGTGAGCGACAACTCTGTAGTACTGCGGTACGGCGACGGCGAGTACACCTACCCGGTGGTCGACAGCACCGTCGGCGACAAGGGCTTCGACATCGGGAAGCTCCGCGCCCAGACCGGTCTGGTGACCCTGGACAGCGGGTACGGCAACACGGCCGCCTATAAATCCGCGATCACCTACCTCGACGGCGAGGCGGGCATCCTCCGCTACCGCGGCTACCCCATCGAGCAGCTGGCCGAGCGCTCCACCTTCCTCGAGGTGGCGTACCTGCTCATCAACGGCGAGCTCCCCACCGTCGACCAGCTGACGACGTTCAAGAACGACATCACGCGGCACACGCTGCTGCACGAGGACGTCAAGAACTTCTACAGGGGCTTCCCGCGCGACGCCCACCCGATGGCGATGCTGTCCTCGGTCGTCTCGGCGCTGTCCACCTTCTACCAGGACAGCCACAACCCGTTCGACGAGAAGCAGCGCGACCTCTCCACCATCCGGCTGCTCGCCAAGCTCCCGACCATCGCCGCGTACGCGTACAAGAAGTCGATCGGCCACCCGTTCGTCTACCCGCGCAACGACCTCGGCTACGTCGAGAACTTCCTGCGCATGACCTTCTCGGTCCCGGCGCAGGAGTACGACCTGGACCCGGTCGTGGTCTCCGCGCTGGACAAGCTGCTGATCCTGCACGCCGACCACGAGCAGAACTGTTCGACCTCCACGGTCCGCCTGGTCGGCTCCTCGCAGGCCAACATGTTCGCGTCGATCTCGGCCGGCATCAACGCGCTGTGGGGCCCGCTGCACGGCGGCGCCAACCAGTCGGTGCTGGAGATGCTGGAGGGCATCCGCGACTCCGGCTCCGACGTCGACACCTTCATCCGGAAGGTGAAGAACAAGGAGGACGGCGTCCGCCTGATGGGCTTCGGCCACCGGGTCTACAAGAACTTCGACCCGCGCGCCAAGATCATCAAGGCCGCCGCGCACGACGTGCTCTCCGCGCTGGGCAAGGAGGACGAGCTCCTCGACATCGCCCTGAAGCTGGAGGAGCACGCGCTCTCCGACGACTACTTCACCGAGCGCAAGCTCTACCCGAACGTGGACTTCTACACGGGTCTGATCTACCGCGCCATGGGCTTCCCGACCGAGATGTTCACGGTCCTGTTCGCCCTCGGCCGGCTGCCGGGCTGGATCGCCCAGTGGACCGAGATGATCAAGGAGCCGGGCTCCCGCATCGGCCGTCCGCGCCAGATCTACACGGGCGTGGTCGAGCGCGACTTCGTCCCGGTCGAGGCGCGCTGAGCGCACTGGGCACGGGGTCCGTCCGCGGGGGCGGGCCCCGGTCCGGCGTTCCGGAGTGATCACTCACGGGTGATCGGGCGGCGGAGACGCCGGAAAAGACGCGGAAGCGGGAAAGCGGAAGGCGCCCCGAGACGCCGGTCCCCCCACGGGCCGACGACCAGGGCGCCTTCCCATGTCCCGGTGCGGATTCCCCCCACGGGATCCGGCCGGGCGCTTGGAGAGGACAGCGCCTGAATCGCTGTCTGAGCACGGGCGAGCGAACTCGCCGTACTCCAGTGATGCGGTGCGGTCTGCCGGGACAGCGCACGCTGGGAGGGCCGCTCAAAGCTTCCCGGTGTACGTGCCCCGGCAACGCTCCCCCAAGCTCTCAACGTCGTGCGAGCCGGGAGGTACCCCCTTCTGGGAAAGTCCCCCAAGACATCCCCAGACGTCAGTCAGCGCCCCCCAAGACGCTGGTCTGACATCGCCAACTTAGACCTTCGAACCCCTTCGATGGTTACGTTCGCATCACTGTGATGTGCGTCTCTTGCATTTGTCCCTTTAATGCGCAAGAGACCCGATACGTCGATCGGGACTCTTGCGTAAGGAAGATGCGCGAGCCTTGTGAAGAGCTTATGTGAGGTGCGCGTCTGACTCCAGGGGGATCAAGGGGTCGATCCGGACGATTGCCCCCGGTTTCACCGGAAGGCCCGCAATCGCAGGCTGTTCGTCACCACGAAAACCGAGGAAAAGGCCATCGCGGCCCCGGCGATCATCGGGTTGAGCAGCCCGGCGGCGGCCAGCGGCAGCGCGGCGACGTTGTAGCCGAAGGCCCACACCAGGTTGCCCTTGATGGTGGCCAGCGTCCGGCGGGAGAGCCGGATCGCGTCCGCGGCCACCCGCAGGTCCCCGCGCACCAGCGTCAGGTCGCCGGCCTCGATCGCCGCGTCCGTGCCGGTGCCCATGGCCAGGCCCAGGTCCGCGGTGGCCAGCGCGGCGGCGTCGTTCACGCCGTCCCCGACCATGGCCACGGCCCGGCCCTCGCCCTGGAGCCGGCGCACGACGTCCACCTTGTCCTCGGGCAGCACCTCGGCGTACACGTGCCCCGGGTCGATGCCGACGGTCTTCGCGACCGCCTCGGCGACCGTGCGGTTGTCCCCGGTGAGCAGCACCGGCGTCAGCCCCAGCCCGCGCAGCTCGCGGACGGCCTCGGCGCTGGTCTCCTTGACGGCGTCGGCGACGGCGAGGACCCCCCGGGCCCGCCCGTCCCAGCCGGCCACGACGGCCGTACGGCCCTGCTCCTCGGCCTGCCGGGCCGCGTGCGCCAGTTCCCCGGGCAGCTCGTCGTAGAGCCGCCCCACGGCCACCTCGCGGCCGTTCACGCGCCCGCGTACGCCCCGTCCCGGCACGTTCTCGAAGTGCTCGACCGCGGGCAGCGCCCCGGCACGCTCCTCGGCGCCGGCGGCGATGGCGCGGGCCACAGGGTGCTCGGAGGCGTGCTCCAGGGCGCCCGCGAGGCGCAGCAGCTCCTTCTCGTCCTCGCCCTCGGCGACGTGGACCGCCTGGAGGCTCATCCGGCCGGTGGTGACCGTGCCCGTCTTGTCGAGGACGACCGTGTCCACCCGGCGCGTGGACTCCAGCACCTCCGGCCCCTTGATCAGGATGCCGAGCTGGGCGCCGCGCCCGGTGCCGACCATCAGCGCGGTCGGCGTGGCCAGGCCCAGCGCGCAGGGGCAGGCGATGATCAGGACGGCGACGGCGGCCGTGAACGCGGCGACCGTGTCGCCGGTGACCCCGAGCCAGACGCCGAAGGTGCCGAGCGCGATGAGGATGACCACCGGGACGAAGACGGCGGAGATCCGGTCGGCGAGCCGCTGCACCTCGGCCTTGCCGTTCTGCGCGTCCTCCACCAGCCGGGCCATCCGGGCGAGCTGGGTGTCCGCGCCGACCCGGGTGGCCTCGACGACCAGCCGGCCGCCGGCGTTGACCGTGGCGCCGGTGACCCGGTCGCCGGGGCCGACGTCGACCGGCACCGACTCGCCGGTCAGCATGGAGGCGTCCACGGCGGAGACGCCCTCCACCACCGTGCCGTCGGTGGCGACCTTCTCGCCGGGCCGTACGACGAACCGGTCGCCCACGGCCAGGCCGGACACCGGCACCCGCACCTCGCGTCCCCCGCGCAGCACGGCCACGTCCTTGGCGCCCAGTTCCATCAGGGCCTTCAGGGCGGCGCCGGCGCGGCGCTTGGAGCGGGCCTCCAGATAGCGGCCGAGCAGGATCAGCGCGACGACCCCGGAGGCGACCTCCAGGTAGATGGTGGAGGCGCCGTCCATGCGGGAGACGGTGAGGCGGAACTCGTCGTGCATGCCGTGCGTGCCCGCGTCGCCGAAGAACAGCGCCCACAGCGACCAGCCGAACGCGGCCAGCGTGCCGACCGAGACGAGGGTGTCCATGGTGGCGGCGCCGTGCCGGAGGTTGGTCCAGGCGGCCCGGTGGAAGGGGGCTCCGCCCCAGACGACGACGGGCGCGGCCAGGGTGAGCGAGAGCCACTGCCAGTTGTCGAACTGGAGCGCGGGGACCATCGCGAGCAGGACCACGGGCGCGGCGAGCAGCGCCGAGACGAGCAGGCGGTGCCGCAGCTCGCCGAGTTCGGCGTCGCGTTCCGGGGACTTCGCCGCGTCCTCGGGCTCGGGCTCGGGCGGGCGGGGTTCCTCGGCGGTGTAGCCGGTCTTCTCGACGGTGGCGATCAGGTCGGCGACCTCGACGCCGTCGGCGAAGGTGACCTTGGCCTTCTCGGTGGCGAAGTTGACGGTGGCGCTCACGCCGTCCATCCGGTTGAGCTTCTTCTCCACCCGGGCGGCACAGGAGGCGCAGGTCATGCCGCCGATGAGCAGCTCGACCTCGTCGGTGCCGGGGGCCGTCGCCGCGGGCTGGGCGGTGGTGCTGGTCATGTCCGGACTCCAGACATCGGACCGGGCCGTACGGATCCAGTATCAGCTGGTCGGCACGGCCCGGTCGGGAAAGGGACGGGTGGTGCTCAGGCCTGGCCGGCCAGCTCGTAGCCGGCCTCGTCGACGGCGGCGCGCACGGCCTCCTCGTCGAGCGGGGCCGCGGACACGACGGTCACCTCGCCGGACGACGCGACGGCCTTCACCGAGCCGACGCCCGGGATCCGGGAGATCTCCTCGGAGACGGAGCCCTCGCAGTGGCCACAGCTCATGCCGGTGACCTTGTAGACGGTGGTGACGGTGCCCGGGGTGCCGGTCTGCGCGGTCATGTCGTTACTCCTCTTCGAGGCGTGTGTGGGGCCTGTGGGGTGCCCGGAGGGACCCCGACGTCTTCCACTGTATACCCCTAGGGGGTATGACGCCAAGCGACTCCCCGGAGCGTCTAGCCTTCTTCCGGGTTCCCGAAAGGAGCGTGCATGCGAGCCGTGGTCTTCGAGGAGTACGGAAAGCCGGCCGGGATACGGGAGGTGCCCGACCCGGAGCCCGCCGCGCACGGTGTCGTCGTCCGGGTGGAGGCCACCGGCCTGTGCCGCAGCGACTGGCACGGCTGGGCGGGGCACGACCCGGACATCGCGCTGCCGCACGTGCCGGGGCACGAACTCGCCGGCGTGGTGGAGGCGGTCGGCGCCCGGGTGACCCGGTGGCGGCCCGGCGACCGGGTCACCGTGCCCTTCGTCTGCGCCTGCGGCACCTGCCCGGCCTGCGCGGCGGGCGACCAGCAGGTGTGCGAACGGCAGACCCAGCCCGGCTTCCACCACTGGGGCTCCTTCGCCGAGTACGTCGCCCTCGGCCACGCCGACGTCAACCTGGTCGCGCTCCCCGACGACATGGCGTACGCCACCGCCGCCGCCCTCGGCTGCCGCTTCGCCACCGCCTTCCGGGCCGTGGTCCAGCGGGGCCGGGTCGCGGCCGGGGAGTGGGTCGCGGTGCACGGCTGCGGCGGGGTCGGCCTGTCGGCGGTGATGATCGCGGCGGCCTCGGGCGCGCGGGTGGTGGCCGTCGACGTGGCACCCGGGGCCCTGGAGCTGGCCCGGCGCTTCGGCGCCGCCGTGTGCCTGGACGCGACCGGCGTGCCCGACCCGGCCGCCGCCGTGCGGGAACTGACCGGCGGCGGCGCCCATCTCTCGCTCGACGCCCTCGGCTCGCCCGCCACCTGCGCCGCCTCGGTCGACGGGCTGCGCCGCCGCGGCCGGCACGTCCAGGTCGGCCTGCTGCCCTCGGCCGACGGCACCACCCCGGTCCCGCTGGCCCGGGCGATCGCCCTGGAGCTGGAACTCCTCGGCAGCCACGGCATGGCCGCCCACGCCTACCCCGGCATGCTCCACCTGGTCCGCACCGGCGTGCTGCGCCCCGACCTCCTGGTGACCCGGACCATCCCGCTCGACGCGGCCCCGGCGGCGCTCGCGGCGATGGGCACGGCGGCGGGGGCCGGGGTCACGGTCATCGAGCCCTGGAGCTGACGCCCCGGGCCGTCAGCCGCTGCCGCGCCCGCGGTTGCCGGGGCGCGCGGCCACCCAGGCGCGGACGGTGTCGGCGCGCCAGTAGGGCCTGCCGCCCTCGACGCGGTCGGGCGGGGGCAGCAGTCCGTGCTTGCGGTAGGACCGTACGGTGTCCGGCTGCACCCGGATGTGCGCCGCGATCTCCTTGTAGGACCAGAGCCGCCGGTCGGTCATGAGCCGCACCTCCTTGTGCGCGCCACGGCGGCGACCGGTACGGCCGCCCGGGGGCCGGGCGCTGCGTCGGTCACCAGCGTGTGCCCGGGCGGCGACGGTGAGTGACCGATCGGGGTGGTCTGTCGCCGGGGCGTGACGGAGAACCGACACGGGCGTGACATGTGTGACGGAAGGGAGAAGTTTGTGACGAATCCGCCACAAAGGGCAGTCGTGCGGAGGAGCGTGCCCCGGTGAACCGGAGGCTGATGGTCCATATGTCCGGACAAAACGTTGACACGGTTCCGGGTACGGGACTAGAAAGCCGGGGGGAGCCGTGACGAAGGGAAGCCGATGGCCTACGACCTGATCACCATGGGGCGGATCGGGGTGGACCTCTACCCGCTCCAGGCCGGCGTCCCGCTCGCCCAGGTGACGTCCTTCGGCAAGTTCCTCGGCGGCTCCGCGGCCAACGTGGCCGTCGCCGCCGCCCGGCTCGGCCGGCGCACCGCCGTGATCACCCGCACCGGGGACGACCCGTTCGGCGCCTACCTCCACGAGGCGCTGCGCGGCTTCGGCGTCGACGACCGCTGGGTCACCCCCGTGCCCGGCCTGCCCACCCCGGTCACCTTCTGCGAGATCTTCCCGCCGGACCACTTCCCGCTGTACTTCTACCGCCGCCCCAAGGCCCCCGACCTGGAGATCCACCCCCGCGAACTGGACCTGGACGCCCTCCGCGCGGCCCGGATCCTCTGGGTCACCGGCACCGGACTGAGCGAGGAGCCGAGCCGTACGGCGACCCTCGCGGCCCTCGCCCACCGGGCCAGGGCCGGGATCACCGTCTTCGACCTGGACTGGCGCCCCGTGTTCTGGGCGGACCCCGACACCGCCCGCCCCTTCTACGCCGAGGCCCTGCGCCACGCCACCGTCGCCGTCGGCAACCTGGACGAGGTGGAGATCGCCACCGGCACGCGCGAACCGCACGCCGCCGCCCGCGCCCTGCTGGACGCCGGGGCCGAACTGGCCGTCGTCAAGCAGGGGCCCAAGGGCGTCCTCGCCGTCAGCCGCGCGGGCGAGACGGCCGAGGTCCCGCCGCTGCCGGTCACCGTGCTGAACGGGCTCGGCGCCGGCGACGCCTTCGGCGGCTCCCTGTGCCACGGCCTGCTGGCCGGCCACGACCTGGAGACGGTCATGCGGCACGCCAACGCGGCCGGTGCCATCGTCGCCTCCCGCCTGGAGTGCTCCTCCGCGATGCCGACCGCCGACGAGGTGGCCGCCGCACTCGCCACCGGAGCGGTCCGGTGAGGGCCGGCCGGGTCACCGGCGCCCACACCGAGGGCGGCGCGGGCCCGGATCCCCGGACCCCGACGCCCGCCGGGCCGGCATCCGGCGGGGGTGCGCGTGGCGGGTCCGCGCCCGGTGAAGGCCCTGCCGGCCAGCGTGCCGGCTCTCGCGCCGGGGGCGGCGCGGGCCCGGACGCACGGACTCCGACGCCCGCCGGGCCGGCGCCCGGCGAGGGCCCTCGCCGTGAGCCTGTGCCAGGTGGGCCCGCTGGCGGTGAGGATCCCGCCGGTCAGCGCGTAGGCCGGGTCACCGGCGCCCACACCGAGGGTGGCGCGGGCCCGGATCCCCGGACCCCGGCGCCCGCCGGGCCGGCATCCGGCGGGGGTGCGCGTGGCGGGTCCGCGTCCGGTGAAGGTCCCGCCGGTCACCGAGCCGTCCCCGCCGTTCCCCGTGAGGGCGCCGCAGGCCCCCCGTGCCCCGAGGTCGACGTCGCCGAGCTGGTGCGGATCCGTGCCCGGCATCCCGAGGCCATCGCCGAGGCCGCCGCCCGGCGGGCGCGCCGGCCCCTGCTGGACGAGAGCGGCCGGCTGATGATCGTCGCCGCCGACCACCCGGCGCGCGGCTCCCTCGGCGTCGGCGACCGGCGGCTCGCCATGGCCAACCGCGCCGACCTGCTCGGACGCCTGTGCCTGGCGCTCTCCCGGCCCGGAGTCGACGGAGTCCTCGCCACCGCCGACATCCTGGACGACCTGCTGCTGCTCGGCGCCCTGGAGCACAAGGTGGTCATGGGCTCCATGAACCGCGGCGGGCTGCACGGGGCCAGCTTCGAACTGGACGACCGGTTCACCGGCCACCGCCCCGAGGACATCGAACGGCTCGGCTTCGACGCGGGCAAGCTGCTGCTGCGCGTCGACTACGCCGACCCCGGCTCCCTCGCCACCCTGGAGTCCGCCGCCCGCGTCATCGACGCCATGGCCGCGCGCCGGCTGCCGGTGTTCGTGGAGCCTTTCATCAGCCGCCGCGGACCCGGCGGCGAGCTGGTGAACGACCTGTCCGCCGAGGCGGTCACCCGGTCCCTCGCCATCGCCTCCGGCCTCGGCGGCTCCTCCGCCTACACCTGGCTGAAGGTGCCCGTCACCGAGGACCCCGACGACATGCCCCGGGTGATGGAGACCTCCACGCTGCCCGCCGTCCTGCTCGGCGGCGACATCGGGGACTCGGCGCGGGACCGGGCCGCCGCCTACGAGAAGTGGCGCGGCGCGCTGCGCCTGCCCACCGTGCGCGGCCTGGTGGCGGGCCGCTCGCTGCTGTACCCGGCGGACGGCGACGTGGCCGCCGCCGTGGACACCGCCGTAGGACTGCTGTGAGGGGCGCATGACGAGCACCGATCTGCATCTGCCCAGGGGCGCGACCGCGAACGCCTGGTACGCCGTCGACATCGGCCCCGAGTTGGCCGGCTGGACACACAGCAGTCTGCGGGTCGTCGAGTTGGCGCCCGGTGGCAGCCATACGTTCACCACCGGCGACAGCGAGTGGATCGTGCTTCCGCTGGAAGGCGGATGTACCGTACAAACGGAGCAGGACGAGTTCCAACTCCTGGGCCGGGAAAGCGTGTTCGCGGACGTCACCGACTTCGCGTACGCACCCCGGGATGCCCGGGTCCAGATCGCCTCCGGCGCGGGAGGCCGCTTCGCCCTGGCAGGAGCGAAGTGCGAGCGACGACTCCCCGCCCGCTACGGCCCCGCGCCGGAGGTACCCGCCGAGGAGCGCGGCAGCGGCACCTGCGCCCGCCGGGTGCGCAACTTCGCCGCCGCCGGCGCCTTCGCGTGCGACCGGCTGATCGCCGTCGAGGTGGTCACCCCCGGCGGCAACTGGTCCTCGTACCCGCCGCACAAGCACGACGAGCACCGGCCGGGCGAGGAGTCCGAACTGGAGGAGATCTACTACTTCGAGATCGACGGCCCGGACGGCCTCGGCTACCAGCGGGTGTCCCCCTCCCGTCCGGGCGGCGCGGACCTGCTCGCCGAGGTCCGCTCCGGCGACACCGTCCTCGTCCCCGACGGCTGGCACGGCCCGTCCATCGCGCAGCCCGGACACGACATGTACTACCTGAACGTCATGGCGGGCCCGGGACAGGACCGGGAGTGGCTCATCCGCTTCCACCCCGGCCACACCACCGGGGGGTACCGGTGACCACGGTCCGGCTGACCGTCGCCCAGGCGCTCGTCCGCTTCCTCGCCGCCCAGTACACCGAGCGGGACGGCGCCCGGCAGCGGCTGATCGGCGCCGTCTGGGGCATCTTCGGGCACGGCAACGTCGCCGGCATCGGCCAGGCGCTGGTCGAGTACGCGGACGTGATGCCGTACCACCAGGGCCGCAACGAGCAGGCGATGGTGCACGCGGCCGTCGGCTACGCCCGCCAGTCGGGCCGGCTGTCCACCCACGCGGTGACCACCTCCATCGGCCCGGGCGCGACCAACCTCGTCACCGGCGCCGCCCTCGCCACCGTCAACCACCTGCCGGTGCTCCTCCTGCCCGGTGACGTCTTCGCCGCCCGCCCCGCCGATCCGGTCCTGCAGCAGCTGGAGGTGCCGTACGCGGGCGACGTGTCGGTCAACGACGCCCTGCGCCCGGTGTCGAGGTACTTCGACCGCGTCACCCGGCCGGAGGCGCTGATCCCGGCGGCCCTCCAGGCGATGCGGGTGCTCACCGACCCGGTGGACACCGGCGCGGTCACCCTCGCCCTGCCGCAGGACGTGCAGGCGGAGGGCCACGACTGGCCGGAGCGGTTCTTCGCCGAGCGGGTGTGGACGGTACGGCGGCCCGGCGCGGACCCGGCCGAGCTGACCGAGGCGGTCGGAGCGATCCGCGCGGCCCGCCGGCCGCTGCTCGTCGCGGGCGGCGGGGTGCACCACAGCCGCGCCGAGAGCGCCCTCGCCGAGTTCGCCGGGGCCACCGGCATCCCGGTCGCCTCCACCCAGGCCGGCAAGGGATCCCTGCCGTACGACCATCCGCAGGACGTCGGCGGGATCGGCCACACCGGCACCGCGACCGCCGACGACCTGGCCCGCACCGCGGACCTGGTGATCGGCGTCGGCACCCGCTACACCGACTTCACCACCGCCTCCGGCACCCTCTTCGCCCACCCCGGCGTCCGCTTCCTGAACCTCAACATCGCCCCCTTCGACGGCCACAAGCTCGCCGGACTCCCGCTGGTCGCGGACGCGCGGGGCGGCCTGGAGGAGCTGACCGAGCGGCTGCGGATGCACGGCCACCGGGTCGCCGACGCCTACGTCACCGAGTACACCGGGGCCAAGGAGCGCTGGGAGCGGCTGGTCGACGCCTGCCTCGCGGCCCCCGACCCCGGCGTGCGCCCGACCCAGCAGCAGGTCATCGGCGCCCTCGACGCGCTGGTGGACGAGACGGACATCATCGTCAACGCGGCCGGCTCGCTCCCCGGCGACCTGCACAAGCTCTGGCGGACCCGGTCGCCCGACCAGTACCACCTGGAGTACGGCTACTCCTGCATGGGCTACGAGATCCCGGCCGCGCTCGGGGTGAAGCTCGCCGCGCCCGGGCGGAACGTGTGGGCGCTGGTCGGCGACGGCACGTACCTGATGCTGCCGACGGAGATCGTGACCGCCGTGCAGGAAGGCGTCGCGATCAAGCTCGTGCTGGTGCAGAACCACGGCTACGCCTCCATCGGCGGGCTGTCGGAGGCGGTGGGCGGCGAACGGTTCGGCACCGCCTACCGCTTCCGGGCCGGGGACGGCACGTACACCGGCGCCCCGCTGCCCGTCGACCTCGCGGCCAACGCGGCCAGCCTGGGCATGCGGGTGCTGCGCGCGGAGACGGCGGGGGAGCTGCGGCGGGCGCTCGCCGAGGCACGGGCCGCGGACGTTCCCACATGTGTCTACGTGGAGACCGAAACGTCCGACACTGTGTCGGGCGCGCCGCCGGCCCAGGCCTGGTGGGATGTTCCCGTGGCCCAGACCGCGACCCGCCCGTCCGCGGTCGAGGCCCGTGAGCTGTACGAACGGCACGTCTCCACCCGACGCCGCCATCTGTGAGAAGGAGTCCCCGGACATGACGAAGATCGTCAACCACTGGATCGGCGGGAAGGCCGTCGACGGCGCGTCGGGCACCTACGGGCCGGTCACCGACCCGGCGACCGGCGCGGTGACCACGAAGGTCGCGTACGCGTCGGCCGAGGAGGTGGACGCGGCGGTCGCGGCGGCCAAGGACGCCTTCGCCGCCTGGGGTCAGTCCTCGCTGGCCCAGCGCACCTCCATCCTGTTCCGGTTCCGGGCGCTGCTGGACGCCCACCGCGACGAGATCGCGGAGCTGATCACCGCCGAGCACGGCAAGGTGCACTCCGACGCGCTCGGCGAGGTCGCGCGCGGCCTGGAGATCGTGGACCTGGCCTGCGGGATCAACGTGCAGCTCAAGGGCGAGCTGTCCACGCAGGTCGCCAGCCGGGTCGACGTGGCCTCGATCCGCCAGCCGCTCGGCGTCGTCGCGGGCATCACGCCGTTCAACTTCCCGGCGATGGTCCCGATGTGGATGTTCCCGATCGCCATCGCCTGCGGCAACACCTTCGTGCTGAAGCCCAGCGAGAAGGACCCCTCCGCGTCGGTCCGGATCGCCGAACTGCTCTCCGAGGCCGGTCTGCCCGACGGCGTCTTCAACGTCGTGCACGGCGACAAGGTGGCCGTCGACCGCCTCCTGGAGCACCCGGACGTCAAGGCCGTCTCCTTCGTCGGCTCCACCCCGATCGCCCGCCACATCCACGCCACCGCCTCCGCGCACGGCAAGCGGGTGCAGGCCCTCGGCGGCGCCAAGAACCACATGCTGGTGCTGCCGGACGCCGACCTGGACGCGGCGGCCGACGCGGCGGTGAGCGCGGCCTACGGCTCCGCCGGCGAGCGCTGCATGGCCATCTCGGCGGTCGTGGCGGTCGGCTCCATCGGCGACACGCTGGTGGAGAAGATCCGCGAGCGCGCCGAGAAGATCAAGATCGGTCCGGGCGGCGACCCGGCGTCCGAGATGGGCCCTCTGATCACCAAGGCGCACCGGGACAAGGTGGCGTCGTACGTCGCGGGTGCCGCCGCCGAGGGCTGCGAGGTCGTGCTCGACGGCACCGGGTACACCGTGGAGGGCTTCGAGGACGGCCACTGGATCGGCATCTCGCTGCTCGACCGGGTGCCGACCGGCGCCAAGGCGTACCAGGACGAGATCTTCGGCCCGGTGCTGTGCGTGCTGCGCGCCGACACCTACGAGGAGGGCGTGGCGCTCATCAACGCCTCGCCGTTCGGCAACGGCACCGCGGTCTTCACCCGGGACGGCGGCGCCGCCCGGCGCTTCCAGCTGGAGGTCGAGGCGGGCATGGTCGGCGTGAACGTGCCGATCCCGGTTCCGGTGGGCTACCACTCCTTCGGCGGCTGGAAGGACTCGCTCTTCGGCGACCACCACATCTACGGCAACGACGGCACGCACTTCTACACCCGCGGCAAGGTCGTCACCACGCGCTGGCCCGACCCGGCCGACGCCCCGGCGGGCGTGGACCTGGGCTTCCCGCGCAACCACTGAGCCGGCCCGGTGCCCCGTCCTCCGCGTCGCGGCGGGCGGGGCACCGGCATGTCCGGATAGCGGACGCCTGACATTTTTTTGACACGGCCGCTGCGGTTCCCGTGCAGTGCGGACGAAACGGGTGACGAAGGGGTTGCCGCGGCAGGGCCTTTGAAAGCAAGGTCACAACCGGTTTGGGCTTGATGGATGCACCTGTAGGGCGTGACGGCCTGGGAAAGCGATGCGCCCCACGGATAAGCGGAGCTGCGGATTCCGAAGGTAAACGGCCATTGACGTGGGGGTTTTCGTCGGGGTTCTATGCAGCGCCGGGAGTGGACGAGACCGAACATTCGACGATCCGCCGGAGGCGATAGCGCTCCCGAGCCCACCCTCACTCGCACCAGCCGATCGGAACCGCCGCATGACCGACACGCACCAGAAGACCGTGGCCGACGCCGCGACGGCCCCCGCCCCCGGGCTGAAGCGCTCCATCGGCGTCGTGGGCGGCACCCTGCTCACGCTGTCGTGCGTCACGCCCGCCTCCACGCTCTTCGTCGTGGTCCCCGACCTGTTCGGTTCCCTCGGCACCGCCACCGCCCTGACCATCGCCATCGGCTCCCTGCTCTGCGTCGCCGTGGCGTTCTGCTACTCCGAGCTGGGCACCCTCATCCCCAGCGCGGGCGGCGAGTACGCCATGGTGTCGACGATGGCCGGGCGGCTCGCGGGCTGGCTCGTCTTCGTGCTCTCCCTGCTGGTCGTCATGATCGTGCCGCCGGTGATCGCGATGGGCACGGCGGACTACCTCGCCCCGATCGTCCACCTCGACCCGTCCATGACCGGTGCCGGCGTGATGCTGCTCGCCACCCTCGCCGGCCTGCTCGACCTGCGCGCCAACGCCTGGATCACCGGCGTCTTCCTGGTCCTGGAGGTCATCGCGGCCGGCGTCGTCGCCGTGCTCGGCTTCTCGCACGGGCACCGCGGGATGGGCAGCCTGGTCTCCATGCAGGTGGCCGGCGAGCACGGCCACACGGACACCGTGACGGCCATGCTGGTGGTCTCCGGACTCGCCATCGCCCTGTTCATCACCCAGGGCTTCTCCACCGCCGTCTACCTCTCCGAGGAACTGGAGAACCCGCGCCGCAACGTCGCCCGCACCGTCCTCGCCACGCTCGCCATCTCCACCGTGGTCATCCTGGTGCCGGTCACCGCCATCACCCTCGGCGCCTCCGACCTCTCCGAGCTGACCGGCGGCGACATCGGCTCCATGGTCACCGCCTGGTCCAACTCCGCGGTCGGCACCTTCGTCAGCCTCTGCGTGGCCCTCGCCATCATCAACGCGGGCATCGTCATGGTCATCCAGAACTCCCGCGTGCTGTTCGCCTCCGCCCGCGACAAGGCCTGGCCCGGCCCCGTCAACACGGTCTTCTCCCGGCTCGGCCGCTTCGGCTCCCCGTGGGTGGCCACCCTCGCGGTCGGCGTCCCCGGCGCGGTGCTCTGCTTCGTCAACCTCGACACCCTCTACGGCGTCACCGGCGTCTCGGTGACCGGCATGTACCTGCTGGTCGCGGTCGCCGCGCTGCTCGCCCGCCGCGGCTCCCACAAGCACACGCCCGCCTGGCGGATGCCGCTGTGGCCCGCGGTGCCGGTCCTGCTCATCGCCGTCCTGGCCTACATCCTGACCCAGCAGGAGGCGAGCTACCTGCTGTGGACCGGCGGCATCACCGCCGTCGCCACCCTCTACTGGGCCCTGTACCTGCGGCCCCGCCGCGACACCCGCTGGCTGGTGTCCCTCCCCGAGGACACGCGGATCGCCGACCCGGCGGACACCCTGGCGACCATCCCGGCCCAGGCCGGCCCCATGGCCCCGGTCCCCGCGCCGGCCACCGGCGAAGCCCAGGCCTGAGGAACGCCCCGGCGGCGCCGCCGGCCGCCGCGGCCTCCCGCGCGGCCTCACGGGCCCACCCGCCCCCGTACGCCGCGAGGAGGGCCCACCCCTCCCCCCGACGGCAGCAGCGGCCGCCGGCGCGGCCCCGTACCGTAGTCGCATGGATCTTCGATCTCGCGCACCGCGGACCCCGTGGCGCCGGCCGCGCCGGCTCGTGGCCGCCGTCGCCGCCGCCGTGGTCCTCGCCGGTGCCGGGACGTGGACGGCGGCCGTCGCCTCCGACGACCGCCCCGCCGTGCGCCGCAGCGACCGGGTCATCGCGGTCGACGGGGCACGCCTGGACACCTCGTACGTCACCCCGGCCGACGCCGGCCGCCATCCCGCCGTGCTGCTCGCCCACGGCTTCGGCGGCAGCAAGGACGACATGCGCCGGCAGGCCGAGGACCTCGCCCGCTCCGGGTACGCGGTGCTGACCTGGTCCGCGCGCGGCTTCGGCCGGTCCACCGGGAAGATCGGGCTGAACGACCCCGGCGGCGAGGTCGCCGACGTCTCCCGGCTCCTCGACTGGCTGGCGAAACGCCCCGAGGTACGGCTCGACGGGACCGGCGACCCGCGCGTGGGCATGGCCGGCGGCTCCTACGGCGGCGCGGTCTCCCTGCTCGCCGCCGGACACGACCGGCGGATCGACGCCATCGCCCCGGCGATCACCTACTGGAACCTCGCCGACGCCCTGCTCCCGCACGGCGTGTTCAAGAAGCTGTGGGCCGGCGTCTTCGTCAACAGCGGCGGCGGCTGCGCCCGCTTCCAGCCCGAGCTGTGCCGGATGTACGAGCGGGTCGCCGCGTCCGGCACCCCCGACCCGGCCGCCCGCGCGCTGCTCACCG
The DNA here is from genome assembly GCF_055569255.1 of Streptomyces sp. NPDC029296. Lineage (NCBI taxonomy): Bacteria > Bacillati > Actinomycetota > Actinomycetes > Kitasatosporales > Streptomycetaceae > Streptomyces > Streptomyces sp. NPDC029296. The sequence goes on along the minus strand of NZ_JBVHXT010000006.1, from coordinate 165,445 downwards.
AGCGCTCGCCGTCCGCCGTCGGGGACCGCGTCAAGGTGCCCACCCTGCTGACACAGGGGCAGACGGACTCCCTGTTCACCCTCGACCAGGCGGACGCCGCCGCCCGGGCGATCCGCGCGGGCGGCGCCCCCGTCGCCGTCGACTGGATCGCCGGCGGACACGACGGCGGCGACATGGAGACCACCCGGGTCGAGGCACGCACCCGTGCCTGGTTCGACCGGTACCTGAAGGGCGACGAGGACGCCGACACCGGCCCGGCCTTCCGGATCACCCGCACCGGCGGCGTCGACTCCACCGACGGCACGGCCCGGCAGCGCGGCGCGAGCGCCGACACCTACTCGGGCCTGCGCGACCACCCGCGGGCCGTCGCCCTCACCGGCGGCACACAGCACGTCGCCAACCCGGCCGGCGCCAGCCCGCCCGGCGTCTCCGCGCTGCCCGGCCTCGGCGGCTCCGGCATCGGCCGGCTGTCCGCGCTCGGCGTCGGCCTCTCCATGGACTTCCCCGGCCAGTACGCGCGCTTCGACTCGGCACCGCTCACCCGCGACCTGCGGATCACCGGCACCCCGACGGCCACCGTGCACGTCACCTCCACCCGCGACGACGCCGTCCTGTTCGGCAAGGTCTACGACATCGGGCCCGACGGCGGCCGCCCGGTGCTGCCCGCCCAGCTCGTCACCCCCTTCCGGGTGACCGGCGCCAAGGCCGGCAAGGACGTCACCGTCACCCTCCCGGCCATCGACCACGAGGTGCGCAGGGGCCACCGGCTCCGCCTGGTCCTCGCCTCCACCGACCTCGGCTACGCCTCACCGGCCGCCCCGGCCGCCTACACCGTCTCCTTGAAGTCGGACCTGAGCGTGCCGACGGCGCCCGAGGTCGCCACCGCCGCGGCGCCCCTGCCCGCCTGGGTGTGGTGGCTGCCCGCGGCCGGCGCCGTCGCCGCCCTCGCCCTGCTGCTCACCGCCCGCCGCCGCACCCTCGCCCCCGCCCCCGACCCGGACCTCGCCGAGGTCCCCCTCGTCATCGACGGCCTGAGCAAGCGCTACGCCGGATCCACCGACAGGTACGCCGTCCGGGACCTGTCCTTCCGGGTGGAAAGGGGCCAGATCCTCGGACTGCTCGGGCCCAACGGCGCGGGCAAGACCACCACCCTGCGCATGCTGATGGGCCTGATCCGCCCCGACGACGGCGGGATCCGCGTCTTCGGCCACGCCGTCCGGCCCGGCGCGCCGGTGCTCTCCCGGGTCGGCGCCTTCGTGGAGGGCGCGGGCTTCCTGCCCCACCTCTCCGGCCGGGAGAACCTGGAACTGTACTGGCGGGCCACCGGCCGCCCGCCCGAGGACGCCCACCTGGACGAGGCCCTCGAGATCGCCGGGCTCGGCGACGCCCTGGCCCGCGCGGTGCGCACCTACTCCCAGGGCATGCGCCAGCGCCTGGCCATCGCCCAGGCCATGCTCGGCCTGCCCGACCTGCTCATCCTGGACGAACCCACCAACGGCCTGGACCCGCCCCAGATCCGCGAGATGCGCGAGGTGATGATCCGCTACGCGGCCGGCGGCCGCACGGTGATCGTCTCCAGCCACCTGCTCGCCGAGGTCGAGCAGTCCTGCACCCACCTGGTGGTCATGGACCGCGGCCGGCTGGTGCAGGCCGGAGAGGTCCGGGACATCGTCGGCTCCGGCGACACCCTGCTGGTCGCGACCGCCACGCCCGTGGAGGAGCCGGTGGCGGAGAAGGTGGCCGCGCTGCCCGGCGTCGCCTCCGCCGTGCGCACCGACGACGGGCTGCTGGTCCGCCTCGCACCCGGCGGCACGGCCGAGCGGCTGATCGCCGAGCTGGTGCGGCTGGAGCTGCCCGTCGTCTCGGTCGGCCCGCACCGCCGCCTGGAAGACGCCTTCCTCACCCTGATCGGAGGTTCCGCATGAGCACGCTCACCGAGGTCGCCTCCGGCTATCAGGCGGGGCGCACCCTGCCGCTGCGGGTCGAACTGGTCCGCCAGCTCAAGCGGCGCCGCACCCTCGTCATGGGCGCGGTCCTGGCCCTCCTGCCGTTCGTGCTGCTGATCGCCTTCGCGGTCGGCGGTGACCCGGGCGGCCGCAACAACCAGGTCACGCTGATGGACACGGCCACCGCCTCGGGCGCCAACTTCGCCGCCGTGAACCTCTTCGTGTCGGCGGGCTTCCTGCTGGTCGTCCCGGTCGCCCTGTTCTGCGGGGACACGGTGGCCTCCGAGGCGAACTGGTCCTCGCTGCGCTATCTGCTCGCCGCCCCCGTGCCCCGCGCCCGGCTGCTGTGGTCCAAGCTCGCCGTGGCACTCGGGCTGTCCCTCGCCGCGATGGTCCTGCTGCCGCTCGTGGCGCTCGCCGCCGGCACGGCCGCCTACGGCTGGGGCCCGCTCCGGATCCCCACCGGCGGCGCGCTGGACACCGGGACGGCGGCCCAGCGGCTCCTGGTGGCCGTGGCCTACCTCTTCGTGTCCCAGCTGGTCACCGCCGGACTGGCGTTCTGGCTGTCCACGGCGACGGACGCCCCGCTCGGCGCGGTCGGCGGCGCGGTCGGCCTGACCATCGTCGGCAACGTCCTGGACGCCGTCACCGCCCTCGGCCACTGGCGGGACTTCCTGCCCGCGCACTGGCAGTTCGCCTGGGCGGACGCCGTCCAGCCGGTCCCCGAGTGGTCCGGCATGATCCAGGGCGCCGCGCTGTCCGTCACGTACGCCCTGGTGCTGTTCGCCCTGGCCTTCCGCGGCTTCGCCCGCAAGGACGTCGTCTCCTAGCCGTTCTGTCCGTGAGGGGATGCGCGGGGCCGCGTAGCGGGACGGGCGGCACGCCACCGAGGCCGGCACCTCCCTTTTCTTCTGTAGGTTTAGCAGACGCGTCGATATTCGGAACATTCGAGGTCATGGGTGCCATTCGGGTGAATTGTCGCAACCATTCCCGCTGTCGCTAGTTGACCGGGTCGTAGGGTATGCGTCGCTACGAGGAAAAGGGAACGACGTGGTCAGGCAGGAAATGGTTGCGGCCGCGCCGCAGGCGCTTGCCGTCGGCAATGACGGTGGGCCGGCCATCGCGGATGGCAACGGCGCCGCCTGATCATGGGACGAACCCGCGGCGAAGGGCGACACGAACCCGCTGCCGCAGCTGGCGCTGGTCCGGAAGCACTGAACAAGCCGTGCGAACTCGGAGTTCGGCAACACCTGCGTCAATGCCTGAAGTGCTTTTTCACGGGGTTCCGACCCTTCCCACTTCTCCGAGCAGGAAGACCATGGAATTGCGACAGAATTTCAAAAAGGGCATGGCCGTGGCCGCCGCCGCCACCGGCGTGCTGTCCTTGTACGGCGGCTCGGCGTTCGCCCACGCCGACGGGCAGAACACCACTCAATCCTTTCCCGGCTCGCTGTCCGAGATCAGCGTCCAGGACCAGGCGATCGGCTCGTTCGACCTCTGCGACCACGTCGACGCGGCCGCCGCGGTGGACACCGTGTCCGCGAGGGTCTGTGCCGCCGAGGCTCAGGGAGTGAAGGGGGAGGTAGGCAGTCGGCACCATGGCGGGTCCGGTGACGCCGCCGGCCCCGGCGAGACCGGCGGCCGCAACGACTCCGGTTACGGCGACGAGCCGGGGCCCGGCGACAACCGCTCCGCGTCATCTTTCCATGGGGCTGCGGAGCTCCACCTGTCCCTCTACGGCGATGAGGAGACCGCCCCGCCTTCGTACGGCGATGAGGAGACCGCCCCGCCTTCGTATGGCGAGGAGGAGACCGCCCCGCCTTCGCACGGGGATGAGGAGACCGCCCCGCCTTCGCACGGGGACGAGGAGACCACCCCGCCCCCGAGTCACGGCGAGGACCCTCCTGGACAGCCGCCCATGCTCGCGCAGACCGGTGGCGAGGAGCAGGCCATGGTCGCGTCCTCGGCCGCCGGCGCCGTGCTGATCGCGGCAGGGATCATCGTGTACCGGCGGGGCCGGGCCGCCGCGCGCCGGTAGCGTGCCGGGTGCCGGGCCGAGCGCCCGGCACCCCGCGCCGCGGCGCGGCCCTCAGGGCCGGGCCGGAGGCCGGCACCTCACCACTCGGCTCGGCCGGGCCCGCGCGCAGCCCTCGCCGTACCCCGCGCACCGGCCTCCCCCACCGCGACGGTCGAGCCGTCCACGAATGCACCCCGCCTGCCCTGCCCGGTCCTCACCGGGCAGGGCAGGAACAGGCCCGGGTGCGACCTCACCCGGCGTCTCCCGGGCCGGTCCACCTCCCCACCGAGCAGCGCTGCCACCGACGCCCCACCGCTCCCACAAGTCATCAGGAGCGAGCGCCCGCACCACGCGGGACGCTCGGTGCACGGCCGTCTCCGGCCACTCCGGCCGTCGCCGGGCACGGTGACACACCGGTCGCGGAACCGGCTCACCACGGTGTTGCCGGCCGCTGGGGGAGACCAGAGCCCCGTGCGGGCCGCGCACGACCGTCCGCGCGGTGCTCCTCTCCCCGCCTCCAGTGACGTGCTTGAACGCTGGAGGCGGCCCCCTTTCTCCTCATTGGCCCGTGCGGGCGGTTCCCGGGACCGAAAACGGCGACCGCGCTGGCATTCTTCGTACTGATGTGACTGAGTGTCGGTGACCGGGGAGAAGACCGGTCCGTCGAGTGGCGCGCGGTGCGCGACGGGCGGAGAAGAAGGAGGGCGGACATGGCCTCACAGCGGCACAGGCCCCGGTCCGTGTGGCGGGCCGTGCTCGCGGTGTCGGCTGTCGCGTCGGTCACCCTGGCGGCCGGCCCCGGCTTCGCCGCGGACCCGGCGGCTCCCGCGCGGACCGCCGCGCCCTTCGGGGCGTTCCTCGCCTCGGGGCCCCGCGGGGTCGCGCGCATGGCCGGGCTGAGCGACTGGCTCGGCGGGACCGAACTGAAGGTCGCCCACACCTATCTGCCCGGCGGCCTCTGGGAGGACATCGAGGGGCCGCCCGGCTTCCTGCCCGCCTGGGCCGGCTGGCGGCGGGAGAAGGCGGACCGGACGCTCGTCCTCAACGTGCCGATGCAGGAACACAACGAGGAGGACGTCCCGGACGAGGAGGTGCGGTGGCTGCTGCGACAGGCCGCGGCCGGCGCGTTCGACGGGCACTTCAGGATCCTCGCCGAACGGCTGGTGTCCCTGGGGGTGCCGGACACGGTGATCGTGCTGGGCTGGGAGATGAACGGCACCACCTACACCCATCGCTGCGGGCCGGACCCCGCGTCCTGGAAGGCGTACTGGAACCGGATCGTCGCCGCCATGCGCGCGGTGCCGGGCCAGCGGTTCCGGTTCGACTTCGCGCCGAGCCGCGGCCGGGACGCCGTGCCCTGGACCGAGTGCTACCCCGGTGACGACACGGTCGACATCATCGGCATGGACTCCTACGACCAGCCGGCTGGGGTGACCTTCGACGAGCAGGTCGGCGAGCCTTACGGCCTCCAGCAGCACGCGGACTTCGCCGCAGCCCACGGCAAGCCCGTGTCGTACCCGGAATGGGGGCTTTTCCGCAACGGCGACAACGCCGAGTACATGCGGCGCATGCTCGCCTGGATCGATGAACATCGGCCGGTGTACAACACGCTGACCGACTACTGTCCGCACGGCGTGTGGCAGTGCCCGGCCAACCCCCGCTCCTCGCGGATCTACCGGGCCGCCCTCTACGGCCGCAACGACCAGCCAGCACCGCCGTCCACGCCGGCCCCGTCCCAGGCTCCCACCGAGCCCCCGGTCACCTGCGCGCCGCTGGATCTGGACAGCTGGGCCGGGTACTGGCTCGGCCACGAGGTCTGCCTTCCCTTCGACGGGTGGTCGCGGCGCCGCTAGCTCTGGTCGCGTTCCCGCCACCGATGCCGTAGCTCACTGCCCAGCTGCCGGGCGGTCGTGCCGCACAGCGCGGCCGTCAGCAGCGGGGCGGTACGCCGACGGGCCATGAGCAGTCGCTGGTTGACGACCCGCTCGGGCCGCCAGTGACGTTTGTACGGCTCGTCGCCGCGCAGCAGGCTCAGTGTGCGGGGCCCGCCATTACCCGTCAGTTCGGCGAAGGCGTCCAGCAGTATCACCGCCACGTCCGCCCGGCGCTCCCTCAGACCCGGATGGGCGCCGTAGAGGTAGCCGCCGGCCATGCCGTCCGAGAGCAGGGTCAGGTCAACGGCCACCACCTCGTCGCCGATCCGGAACTCGGTGACCACCGCGTTGCCCGAGCGCACCATCGGGCCCACCGCGCGCAGCAGATGCGCCCGGAACCGTGGTCGCAGATGCTCGCTCGTCACGCCCCTGCCTTGCCACTGCAACCGGTGCAGCGCCAGCAGCCGGTCGAGCGCCGTCCCGACCTCCTCCGGGCCCACCGTCCGCCGACGCACGCCCAGAGCGGCCAGCCTGCGCAGCTGGGCCCGCACCCGCTGACCGGACTTGCCCGACGGCAGGCGGGCGATCAGCCCGTCCATGGTCAGCGCGGGCAGCTCCAGGCACGGTGAGTCGGCAACCGCGCCGCGCGGCCCGCACCAGAGGTCGTAGACCCGCTCCACCGCCGCGCCCGGGCGTACCTCGCGGAAGTCGACCAGCGCCGTGCGTGCCGCCGCGGCGAGCGCCGCGGTGAGGGCGCCGGCCGCCCGCCCGTCGTCGGTGTCGTCCAGCAGCACGTCCGCGTAGTCGGAGATCCCGGTGCCGAGCGGCAGCAGCGCGGGCAGCGGCCGGCGGACCAGCATCAGCGGCGCGGCGGCCACGAGGTCGCGGCCGACCCGTACCAGCAGCAGCCGCAGCCGCCCGGGCCGGCCGTACGACAGCCACCAGGAGTGCAGCCAGGCGTGGCTCTGGAACGGGGTCGCGGCGGCGCACCGCCCGAACAGCCGTCCCCAGGCGGGTGCGAGTCCGGCGAAGGCGTCCGCGTCGGTGACGAGTTCGGCGGTGAGGTGGGCGCCCCGGGCGTGCGCCGTGACGATGGCGGTCACCGCCGGCCGCGCGTATCGGCGGGGACGGCGAGGGCGGGCACCGGGGCCGGGCGCGGGACGTCCGCCTCGGGCCGGCGCCTCGGCCGCACCAGCAGCGCGAGGGCGCCGAGCAGCCCGCCCCCGCCCGCGCCGACCAGCCCGGTCACCCTGGCGGAGGCCGAGGACGGTTCCATCGGCCGTACCGCGGGGCTGAACCCGACCAGGGACACCCCGGTGTCGGCTCGGCCGGCCTGGGCGTTCCGGGTCAGCGCCCCGGCGACCGCGTTGGCCATGACGGCGGCCTCGGCCGGGCGGGGCGAGGTCGCGGAGACGGCGACCATGGGTGCGTCCGGCGAGGTCGCGGCGCGCACACCGGCGCGCAGCGCGGACACCGGTACCCCGGCGGGCCCTTGGGCGTCGGCGAGCACCGCGGGTTGCGTGGCGATACGGCCGTAGGCCTGCGCGAAGCCCAGCGCGCCTTCCGGGCCGGACCGCTCGCCGGGGACGACGACCAGGTAGCTGGTGGCGGTGTACTGAGCGGGCCGCAGCACTCCGTACCCACCGCCCAGCAGCCCGCCCGCGAGGATCCCGGCCGCCACCAGCGACCAGGACGGGAGCGCGCGGGGCGGGGCGAGGCGGGGGCCGCGGTGGCGCCGGGTGTGGTTCTCGGTCATGACAGGACGACTTTCTGCGGAGACTCGGGGGCTGTCGCCGGGTGGGCGAGCGCCGCCGCGTAGACGGCCAGGAGCCGGGCGGCGCTACGGGTGACGCAGTAGTGGCGGGCCGCCCCGGCGGGGGCGCGCGGACCGGGGCCGGCGGCGCGGACTTTGGCGAGCGCGCGGGCGTACGCGCCCGGATCGCACGGCACCCGCACCGCGTCCGGGGCGGCCTCGGGCGGCAGATCCTCCAGGGCCGGGCAGGACGTGTAGCGCACCGGCAGCCCGGCCGCGAGCGCCTCCACCACCGCCAGCCCGAACGCCTCCTCGGGGGAGGGGGCGGCGAGCACGTCCATCGCCGAGGCCAGCGCGGGCAGACCGGGCCCGGGCGAGCCGTCGGGCAGATACGGCCGCTCCCCGGCGAAGACCACCCGGTCCGCGATCCCCGCCCGCTGCGCGGCCCGCCGCAGCGTGCCCTTCTGCGGGCCGTCGCCGACCAGCAGCAGCCGGCAGTCGGCGGGCAGGTGGGTGAGGGCGTGGACCAGGACGTCGAAGCGTTTGCCGGGGACCAGCCGGCCGATGCCGCCGATCACGAACGCGTCCTGGTCCAGCCCCAGTTCCTCCCGGGCACGGCGGCGGGCCGCCGGGTCGAAGGCCAACCGCGCGAGGTCGATGCCGTTGGGCACGACCGTGATGCGCGGCTCGGGCACGCCCCAGCGGGCCAACCGGGCGGCGACCGCCGGGGAGACCGCGACGGTGGTCCGGCCCAGCCGCTCGCCCAGCAGATACAGCGCGCGGACGCCCGTGGTGAGCGGCCGGCCCTCCGTCTGGGTGTCCCCGAGAGAGTGCTCCGTGGCGACGACGGCGCGCACCCCGGCCAGCCGGGCGGCGATCCGGCCGTACAGGCAGGCCCGGTACAGATGGGTGTGCACCACGTCGTACCGGCCGCGCCGGATGATGCCGGTCAGCCGGGGCAGCGCGGTCAGGTCCCGGTTGCCGGTCATGCCGAGATGGGTCACCCGCACCCCGTCGGCCGCGAGCCCGTCGGCCACCGGCCCCGGGTTGGTCAGCGTCAGCACCTCGCACTCGACCGGCAGATGCCGCAGCAACAGCCGCAGTTGCTGCTCGGCGCCGCCCACTCCGAGCCCGGTGATGATGTGCAGGACCCTCATCGCAGCCCCTCCACCGGCCGCCGGCGCCACCGGTGCAGCCGGCGTTTCAGCAACAGGCGTACGGCGGTGTCCTCCTGCCCGATGTGCACCCGGGGCAGGACGTGCCGGCCGCTCAGTCCGCCGGGGTCGATGGCGCACGCGTAGGCGTAGCCGGCCTCCCGCACGGCCGCCATGACGCGCCGGTCGACCGTACCGTACGGGTAGCAGAAGCCGTTGACGGCCGTGCCGGTCAACTCCTCCAGCCGGGCACGGCTTTCGACGGTCTCGGCCTTCAGCCGGGCGTCGTCGGCCCGGGTGAGGTCGACGTGGGTGAGACCGTGTGAGCCGATCTCCACGCCCTCGGCGGCGGCCCGCCGGATGCCGTCGGCGGTCAGCAGCGGCCTGCGCGGGCCCAGCGGGTCCCAGGCGTTGTCGCCGCCGAGCCGGCCGGGCAGCACGAACAGGGTGGCCGTGCATTTCCAGCGGGCCAGCAGGGGCAGGGCGTTGACGAGGAAGTCGGCGTACCCGTCGTCGAAGGTGAGGCCCACCAGGTCCCGGCCCTCGCCCCGGTCCCGGGCGGCCAGCAGCTCGGCCACCGACACCCCGCGCAGCCCCCGCCGGCCCAGCCAGCGCAACTGCCGCTCCAGCCGGCCGGGGGAGACCGTGACGCGGTACGGGTCGTCGGAGCAGTCGCCGACCGAGTGGTACATGGCGATCCATGGGGCCGGTCCGGCCGCCGGGGACTTAACGGGTGAGGGCATGGGCGAGCCTTTGGGGGAGGGAACGGACGGGGTGGAGGGCGGGGACCAGGTCGCGGGCGCCCGGGGCGCCGCCGAGCAGGAGGAAGACGACGGTCACCGTGGCCGCGCCGGCGGCGAGCCCGGCCGGCGCGGCCGGTGGCAGCCCCGCCACCAGCCCGCCCGCGACGGCGGCCCCGCCGGCCGCCCCCACGGGACGGCCCAGCCCGCGCAGCACGGCACCGGGCCGCAACCGCACACCACGGCGGCCGGTGCCCGCGAGCAGCAGCACGGCGGTCAGCGTGATCCCGGCGGCGTTGGCGGCGGCGATCCCCACGGTCCCCCGGGAACCGGCCGCGCACGCACCGATTCCCCAGGTCCCGGCGATCCCCGCGGTCATCGCGGCCAGCGGGTACCAGGTGGCGCGGCCCGCCGAGAAATACGAGCGGACCAGGACCCCGGTCAGGGTCTGGGCGAGCAGCCCGAGTGCGTAGACGCGCATGACACCCGCGGTCGCCGCGGTGTCCTGGACCGTGAACGCCCCCCGCCGGAACAGCAGCTCGATCAGCTGCGGGGCGCAGGCCACGATGACGGCCGTGCCGAGCAGCACCAGGCGGGCGGCCACCGCCACATCCCGCTCCACCCGGCCGCGGGCCCGCTCGGTGTCACCGTCGGCCAGCGCCCGCGCCACCACCGGGAAGGTGACCGTGGACAGCATCATGGACAGCGTCATCGGGATCTGCGCGACCTTCTGCGCGTAGTTCAGGTGCGAGATCGCCCCAGCGGGCAGCCCTGAGGCCAGGAACCGCTCGATGAGCACCTGCGACTGCCGGCACAGCGCGAACAGCAGCACGGTGGCCATCAGCGACAGATCCAACGGGGGCACGGGGGCTGTGGGCCGCGCGTCCGTGAGGCCGCCGCTACGACGCCGTAACTGGAGGGTCAGCGAAGGAACTTGCAGTGCCACCATCAGCAAGCCGCCCACCGCGACGCCGAACGCGGCCGACCGTACGCCCCACCGGCCGCCGAGCGCGTACATCGCCGCGATGATGGCGACGTTGTGCACGATGTAGATGGCGGCCGGGGCCAGGAACCGGCGGTGGGCGCGCAGGGCCGCGCTGCAGTACCCGGCGAGGCCGAAGCTCATCACGCAACTCGCCGTCAGCCGGGTGCAGTCCACGGCCAGGGCCGGGTCGGGCAGGCCCGGTGCCAGCATCGCGACGCACCACGGAGCGGCCAGCGCGAGCAGCAGTCCGACCGCCGCGAACGCCAGCGCGAGCCGGGGCAGGGTGCCGGCCATCAGCGAGCGCACCGGGTCCCCGGCGGCGCCCCGCGCGCGGCGGGCCAGGGCCGCGCTGAACGCCGGGACGAGGGCGAAGGCCAGCCCGTCCTCGATGAGCAGCGTGGCCGCGAACTCCGGCACGGTCCAGGCGACCAGGAAGGCGTCCGTGTCCCGCCCGGCCCCGAACAACCGCGCCAGCGACTGGTCGCGCAGCAGCCCGAGCAGCGCCGCCACGACGGAGAGGCAGATGGTGAGGAGCACGGCCCGGGCCAGGAAACGGCCGTTCGGGACCGCGGGCTCCACGGGTTGTGGTGGGGCGGGGGAGGGTGACTTCGGGGCCGTTGCTTCCGGGGCGCGGTGGGACGGCATGGCGTCGCGGGCGGGGGCAGGCGGAAAGTCGTGCGGCGGTGCGGTCCTGTCGATGCCTGCCTCCCGCGACGGGTTCGTGACCGCCGACGGCTGCCGGGCAGCGGCGATATCCGGCCCCGGTGCCTCACCGTTCGTACGACTCGTCAACGCAGGACCGCCTTCCCCGCTCCCGGTGCCGGCGCCGGCGCCAGCCGGGCCCGGGCCGCGGGGTGCTCGTCCGCGCCGGGGCCGTCGTCGGCCAGCAGCGCCCACCACACGACCAGCCCGAAGCACACCGCTGTCAGCACCGTCGACGGGCCGCCGATGTCGGCGTACACGAAGTCCACCAGCTGCCACACAAGCAGCCCGCAGGCGACCAGCGCGCAGTCCAGGCCCCGGCCGCCGGCCGCGTGCGTCCGGCACAGGCCGCGCAGGGCGCACACCAGCAGGGCCAGCCACCCGCCCGCCAGGCACAGCAGCCCGGTCAGCCCCTGTTCGCCGAGCACCAGCAGGTACATGTTGTGCGGGGAGAGCAGCGGTTGCCGGCGGAAGGCCGCACCCGCGCCCTCGGTGTCGCTGCCCGAGGACAGCGCGAGCGAGGAGTGTGCGTCACGGTACTCGGGGAACGCCTTCAGCCCGACGCCGGTCAGCGGCCGGTCCCGCCACATGTCGACCGCCGCCGCCCACATCGTGTACCGGTCGGTGACCGACTGGTCGGGCGCGTCGGCGACCCGCGTGATGCTGTCGATCCGCTCCCGGAGCATCGCCGTACCCGCCCCCAGACCGCCCACCAGCACCACCCCCGCCAGCACGACCGCCACGACCCGCACCGCCCGGCGCACCCCGGCCAGCAGGAGCTGGACGGTGAGGGTGACGGCGGTGGCGATCCAGGCACCCCGGCTGAAGGACAGGGCGAGCGGCACCGACAGGGCGAGCGCGCAGGCGACGGCGATCGCCCGTTCCCGCGCCGAGGACGGGCCCAGGGCCAGGCCCACCGCGCACACCAGCCCGAAGGACACGACCGTCGCCATGCCCATCACGTCCGTCACCCCGAAGGTGCCGACCGCCCGGATGCCCTCGCCCTGGTAGGAGGCGCCGGTCCGGGTGACGTACTGGTGCACGCCGACCGCGCCCTGCCACCCCGCCAGCGCCACCAACGACCAGGCCAGCAGCCGGAAGTCGGCTCGGCCCCGGATGAGCAGCGCGACGGCGGCGGGGACCAGCACGAAGACCTGGAGGTAACGGCCGAGGCCGGTGATCCCGGCGTCGGCCTCGGCCGCGTGCAGCGCGGCCGGCACCAGAGCGGCCACCGGCAGTCCGAGGATCACCCCGGCGGTGGGGCCGAGCGGGCGGCGGCGTGCGCGCAGCAGTCGTACCGCGCAGCACAGGACGGCCAGCGCCGACAGCGCGTCGGCCGGGCCGGCGCCGCCGTCGTCACCCGGTGCGACCGGCAGCGCGAGCATTGCCACCACGGCCACCACCGGCAGCACCGGGGACAGCCGTGCGGGCCGGGGGGACGGCGGGCTGGAAGACATCGGGTCAGCTCCCCTTGGAGCGCACGAGCGCGGCGACGGTGCGCAGCAGGATGCAGACGTCCTGCCACAGCGACCAGTTGTCGATGTAGGCGTTGTCGAAACGGGCCCGGTCCTCGATGGAGGTGTCCCCGCGCAGCCCGTTGATCTGGGCGAGACCGGTGACACCGGTCCGCATGCGATGGCGGGCCGCGTAGCCGGGGTGCAGGTGGCTGAACCGGCTGACGAAGTACGGTCGTTCGGGCCGCGGACCGACCAGGCTCATGTCGCCCCGGAAGACGTTCCACAACTGGAGCAGCTCGTCCAGCGAGGTCTGCCGCAGCAGCCGGCAGAAGCGGCTCATCCGCTGCTCGTCGGCCACGCTCCACCGGGTGTCCGCCTCGTGCTCGTCGGCCGGGCAGTGGGTGCGGAACTTCAGCATCGTGAAGGGCCGGCCGTCCTTGCCGACGCGCTCCTGCCGGAACACCACCCCGGGTCCTTCGGTGAGCCGCAGCACCGTCGCGCACGCCAGCAGCACCGGGCCGAACACGACCAGCAGCACCCCGGACACGACCACGTCCATGAGCCGTTTGCCGGCGCTGCCGCGCCGCCCCGCGCCCAAGTCCAGGCGACGCACGGCGAACCCGGCGATCTGGTGGTGCGACTCGTACGCCGGGCGGTCCGCGTCCACCTCCCACAGCGCGCAGCCCGACTCGGCGAGCGCCCGCAGCAGCGCAGCGCGCTCGGTGCGCACGGCCGGGTGCACGGTCAGCACCACCCGCACCCCGTTCCGGACGAGTGCCCGCTCCACCTCCTCGCCGGTGTGGAGGACCGGCAGTACACCGGGGCCCCCCGGCTGCTCCGCGACCAGGGCCACCGGCCGCACCCCGCAGCGCGGATGCCGCAGCAGCGCGGCGGCAACCCGCTGTGCGGTCACGGCGGGACCGATCACCAGCGCGATACGCGGATGCCGCAGTAGCGCGACCGCGCACCGCCAGTGCACCAGGGCCCGGGTCAGGCCGGCTGCCGCGATGTGCAGCACGCAGCCCAGCAACAGGGTCCGGGCGGTCAGGGCGTGTGTGGGGTCGTAGGCGGCGAGCAGTGCGGCCAGGGCCAACCAGGTCACCGCGATCCGCCCACTCACCTCGGGCAGTTCGTCGAGCACACCGGGTACCGGCCGGGCGGAGCGCGGACGCAGCAGCAGCGCGCCGGCTACCAACGCGGCCACCGGCACCGGTCGGCGGACGGCCTCCTCCAGGGTGACGGTGCCCACCAACGCGGCGAGCAGGTCGGCGGCGAGCAGCGGCAGTGGCGGGGCGGACCAGCGGGACGGGCGCCGCGGAGGGAACCGCAAGCCGCCGACGGGACGGGCGGGTACGACGGAGACGTGCGGGAGGCTGTGGGCCCACGGCTGCGCGCCGGGCGAGGGAACGGTGGTTTCCGTGGTCACGAGTGTCTGGACTCCCTGCGTTCGGCGGGCACGAGCCGGCTCGTTCCACTGCTCTCCGCCGGGGCCCGGCCGGGCTGCGCCGGGCGGTGGTCGGTGTGCGCCGTGTGCGGGCCGGTCGGTGCGGGGCGGTGGTCGGTGTACGTCGGGCGGTGGCCGGTCCGCGGCGGTGCGTCGATGAGGAGTTCGCGGTAGACGGCCGTGATCCGGTCCGCGGTGCGCCGCACGTCGTGCCGGGACACGACGTGCCGGCGGCCTTGGTCCCCGAGTGCCCCGCGTAACGGCGGATCGGCCAGCAGCGCGGTGATCGCCCGGGCCAGTGCCGCGGAGTCCGACGCGGGCACCAGGCAGTGCGGGGCGAGCGCCTGTGGCAGACTCTCGCGGGCACCGTCGACGTCCGTGAGCACGACGGGGCGTGCGCAGCCGAGCGCCTCCAGCGGGGCGAGCGCCATGCCCTCCCAGCGCGAGGGCAGCACCACCAGATCGGCGGCCCGGTACCAGGGCACGACGTCGGTGACCGCGCCCGTGAACTCCACCGAGGGGTGTGCCCGTCGGCGTAACACCTCGCGGTCCGGGCCGTCACCCACCAGCGCGAGCCGCGCCTGCGGCAGTGTTTGGAGGACGCCCTCCCAGGCGCGCAGCAGTACGTCCTGGCCCTTCTGCCGACACAGGCGGCCCACGCAGACGACAAGGGGCCGCCCGGCCGGACCGGCCCCGCCCTCGGCGCGGTCGCCGTCGGCGGGCGGGACTTCGGGCGATGCCACGGGGGCCGGGGAGAAGCGGGTGGTGTCGATGCCGTTCGGGACGACCCTGTACGCGGCACGCACCCCCGCGCGCAGGCCAGTCGCGCGCTCTGCCGCGCTGACGCACACCACCCGGTCCGCCCAGCGCACGCCCCACCGTTCCCAGCGCACGGCGACTGCCGCGGTGAGCCCGCCGACCGCCTCGAAGGACCAGGCGTGCGGCTGGAACACGGTCGGAACCCGTCCGCGGACGGCGAGCCGCGCCGCCAGGCCGGCCTTGGCACTGTGGGCGTGCACCAACTCGGGCCGTACCTCGTGGAGCAGGCGTACGAGCCGCCGTACCTCGCCCGGCAGGCCGGGCCCCGGCGACCGGCCCGCCGGCCAGTCCCACACCTCGGCGCCCACCTCGCGCAGGCCCCTGGCGAGCGCACCGCCGGGACACGCGACCGCGACCCGCAGGCCCGCCGCGAGCTGAGCCCGGCTCAGGTCGAGCACGACCCGGGCGACGCCGCCGTCGACAGGCTGCGCGAGGTGCAGGACCCGGGGCCGGAAGCCGGTAGGTGGCTGGTGCATGCGCGGATTACCTCGCTCACAGAGCGCTCGGGACTGCGGTCGTGAACGCGCCTGCGGTCCCGAGCGCCCACGGCGGAGAAGAGCGCGCGGACTCACGCCACGTCCGCGTGGCAAACGAGCCGGAAGCCCGGCGGGTCACCACCGGCCCGCGGACCGGATCGGGAACGTACCGCGTGGCCGTGACCGGGCACGCCGGCGTGGGCCGCCATCCGCCGACGGCACTCACCCGGTGCGCTGATCAGGGGATCCGGTATGCCGACCAGGCGAGCGGCCCAGTCGCCGGGGGCGTGCGGGGTACTCCGGAAGCGGATCGCGTGGGTGTCTCGCCGGCCGTCCGGATCGGTCCGTGCGACCGGACAAATGCACTGAAACCACCGGAATGGCCCTCCTGTCCGTCACCTCATTGGCGGCGCAACTCCCGACGGACCCGCGCGTTGGCACAGCGCTGGGCATCCCCCGGATGCGCGTGTCGTTCCGGGCGATGTCCGCGGAGACGCCGCCCCGGTCCCCGGCCCATGTGCCGGTCAGCCTGTGCGGCAACGGCAGACATCGCACCACTTCTCGGCCGCCCCGTGTGCGGACCGTGGCGTGGCGGCCGGTTCCGCGTTTCCCCGGACGGGTCACAGTCGGTGGATCAGCGGTTGCACGAAGCGATCGGTGAACGGACGGTGGGTTCAGGTCCCAGCGTGTTCACGAAAGGAAAACCCATGCGTGATCTGCCCGTCCGGCGTCTCGCCTGCACCGTCCTCTGCGCGTCCGTTCTGGTCGGTGTCACCGGCCCAGTGGCCCTCGCAGCCGACGTGGCCCGGGAGAACGGGCGTACCGAGTCCCAGGTGTCCGTCTCCGCGGCGGAGAAGGAGGGGCTGCTCGCCCGGGCCAGGGCCCTGGGGAGCGCGAACCCCGAGCTGGATCCGGTCGTCGAACTGCTCCGCCAGTCGTTGGAGAAGGGCAGCCTTCCCGTCGACGAGGCCAGAAGGCTGGGGGAGGCGGCGAAGACGGCCGTCGCCAGAATGGCCGCCGGTCCGGCACCGGTCACGATGGCGAAGCCCGAGACTCCCACCGTCCCGGCAAGCCCCGCATCCACCGCGGCGTCCGCGGCCTCCCCGAGTTCGGCCGGCCCGGTCGCCGCGCGGCACGCGCACCACGGTGCGCCCCTGGCACGGGACTTCTTCGACGACCTGTTCTCCGCCCTGGAGACAGCGATCGACAATTTCGTGAAGGCGATCACCGGCGACCCCGACCAGCTCCTGCCGACCGCCACCGACGTGATGTCCGGCCTGGAGCAGCTGGTGGACGCGAACACCACCAAGAGCGACACGTCCGCTCCCACCGTCGTGTTCCTGCCCTCCCTGTCCGCCTTCCCCACGGAGTGACCCGGCCGCCGGCCGGCTGACGCCCCGATCCTCGCCTGGGCCGGTGTCGCGCACATGCGACACCGGCCCAGGGCGTGTCGAAACGCCTCGCTCGGTGGTACGGCGCGATCCCTGGCGCCACTGCGGACGGGGCAGGAGCCGACGGACTGCGCAAGGGCCGCCGATACGACCGCGCACGAGCCTCGGTACCCGGGGAAGCCGCCCTCCCGCGCCGTGGACCCCGGCACGCTCGCGCTGCTCGCCTGGACGGCCGGAAACGGGGCGGATGACGGCCGGCCGCCCCGCTTGCCCGCCTGCTCCCCGGGTGACGGCTCGGACCCGCACCCACCGCCGCGGCCCGGCTGCTCGGCGGCACGGACGCGCCTCGCCGCACCGGGCCCGGACCCACGTACATCCCGTACGAGGGCCAGCGCCCGGCGCTCTCCCCACCTCCGGCCGGGATCACCGGAGCACGCACCTGACGCCGCGAGGCCCGGCCCTCGGGCGGACGGCGGGAGTTCGACGACAGGACCCGGGGCTCTCCGCCCACACGAACGCCACCGCCGGCGTGTACCTGCCCGCCGGTGATCGCGCGCATGAGGTCCGGGCCACCCACCGAGCCGCCGGTGCGGGCCCCGCGCCCCGCCTGTCGTGAAGGTCCCCTGCCCGCGCCCGCCGGTGAGAGCTTCGGCCCGCCGGGCGCCGGATGTCCCGAGGACGGCGCCCTCGCCCCTGTCCCGCACCGTGACCGCTCACAGCCGCACCCTCCGTATGGCTCTACGGCGGTGACCCTGCGCGCCTCCGTCCGGTTAGGCCGGTAGGGACATCTGTAACCGGACGAGGAGCGAGCATGGTCGTCAGTGTCGGTGAAGTGGAGTTCGGTGCCCGGCAACAGGCCGGGACAGAGGCGGCCAGACCGACCCGCAGGGAGGTGGGGCGGGGGCTGCTGGCCGTCACCGCCGCGCTGGCGCTGACCCCGGTCCTCGCCGCCTCCCGGCCCGTGCCCCCGACCGGGGAAGCGGACGGTGGCTCCTTCGACGAGGTCTACCGGGGCCGCCGTATCCAGGGCGTCCTCATGCCTGCGGTGGGGCGTGGGGCGGCGGGCGGCGCATGGCGGATCACTGTCGACGGACGTCCGCTGCACCTGATGCGCCGGGCGGACGGCACCTGGCTGAGCATGGTCGACCATTACACGTCGTACCGGACCCCGCTGGAGGCGACCCGGGCGGCCGTGGACGAGGTCGGTCCCGGCCGGCGCCTCCGCGACCTGGCACCGGACCGGTCCGACGGCGGATCCTCCGGCGCGCACCCGGGCGGCCACGCTCACACGGGGGGACACCATGACGTACGTGCGTAAGAACGTCCGCACCCTCACCGCCGGGGAGCGGCGCCGGTTCGTGAACGCGCTGCTGGCGCTCAAGCGACGGGGTGAGTACGACGAGTTCGTGCGCATGCACCTCGACTACTTCAACCCGGACGGCGAGCACGGGCTGCGCAGCGCGCACATGGCGCCGTCCTTCCTGCCCTGGCACCGCAGGTTCGTGCTCGAACTGGAGCGGGCCCTGCGCCGGGTCGACTCCTCGGTGACGGTGCCGTACTGGGACTGGACCCGGGATCGTACGACGACCTCCGTGCCGTGGACGAAAGACCTTCTCGGCGGGAACGGCCGGAGATCGGACCGGCAGGTGATGACAGGCCCGTTCGCCTATTCGGCGGGCCACTGGACCCTCAAGGAGGGCGTCACCGACGGCAGGTTTCTCACCCGGGACCTGGGGCGCGCGGCGGCTCCCCTCCAACTGCCCACCAAAAGCGAGCTGCAGTCGGCGCTCGATGATCCCGTCTACGACGCGTGGCCCTGGGACTCGACCGTCCGCAAGGGCTTCCGCAACAAGCTGGAGGGCTGGGGGACCGGCAGCGGCAGTGCCTCCTGGCGCAACCACAACCGGGTGCACCGCTGGGTCGGCGGCGCGATGCTCGGCGGCGCGTCCGTCAACGACCCGGTGTTCTGGCTGCACCATGCCTTCCTGGACCTCCAGTGGTACCGCTGGCAGCGGGCCCACCGCAGCCACCGTTACCTGCCGGCCAAGCCGCCCGGCGCCGGCGACGCCCAGCACGGACGGGTCGTGGCCCGGCACCAGAAGCTGCCGCCGTGGAGCGAGACCCCGGACCAGTTGGAGGACATGAGCCGCATCTACCGGTACGCGTGACCCCGTGTGCCGCGGTCGCGGCACGAAGTCCTGCGCCCGGAGTTCCGGGCCTCGCGACCGGATGTGCCGGTCCGACCAGCCGCCGCGGCCGTTGTCGCCGGGCGTTCCTTCACCGCTGCCGGCGGGGCGGGCGTCACCGGGGGCCGGGTTCGGCGAACTGATGACGCCGAGAGTCCGCACGGGTTGGCCGGGATGTACGCCGGTACCTGAAGCGGGTTGCCGGCCGGAGCGCCGGGCGGTCCGACGGCCGGGCGCCCCGGGCACCCGCCGCGGCCGGGGCCGGCCCGGCCCCCCTGATCACCGCGGCGCCGATGACGGCAGCGACAGCGGTGCCTTCGCGATGGGAGACGTTCTCCGTCTGTCTCCGGGGAGCGCGGCGGCAGACCGGCCGCCGCGTTTCCCACGCAGCGCCCCGCACGGGACGGGCACGGACACCAGACGGTGATCACCTTCCCGACATGCCACCTGGACACCTGGCTTGCCCGGCCTGACCGTCCGTCGGCCACCGGCCAGTCGGCCGACCACAGCCCCGGGGCCACAGCGGAGACGTCCAAGGCCACTGCACGGTCGTCCCGCTGCGCACAACACGAGGGAGCGGCCCCCGAAAAAGGATCGGGAGCCGCTGGGAAAGGAAAACGAATGCTGGTCAGGAAGGCCGCGTCAGCTGCCTGCCGTCGTCAGCGGTACTCGTCCTTGTCGAGGAAGAAGTTGGCCTCGCGGATGGTGTCGTTGTCGTCCACGACGACGATCTTCTGCTGCTCCTTCTCGTAGTTCTTGGAGCAGTCGATGTTGTTGTTGGCCGAGGACAGGATCGGGATGTCGATCACCTCGACCGTGTCGCAGCTGAGGATCTGCGAGCTGTTGTCGAACTTGGGGGTGTCGTTGTCAGCAGCCGAGGCCGTGGAGGCAGCGCCACCGGCTACGGCCAGCGCGGTGAGGGTGCAGGCGAGCGCCTTCTTGAGAGCCATGAGAAGTCTCCTTTGTTGGGGTGATGGGGAGTCGAAAGCACGGGCTCTGGGGGGAGCGGCGCGCGTTCGGCGGCTGCCGCGCCTAGCGATTCGTGCGGGCGAATGACCAAGCGTCTGCAGCGCGACTACACCCTAGAAACGAAGCGGCCATCTGCAGGTTTTGCTCCAACGGAGTGAAGCGGGGAGGCGTGCGGGGCCCCACTGCCCTGCGTCTTCATCGCACCAGGGCGGGGTCGGCTCGGTATGTCATCCCGGCCAGCGAACACTTGATCTGCGCGGCAATGCCTCGTCCCGCGCGGCAATACCGTCCGGCACCGTGCTTCCGTTGCCCTGCGACAGTGCGGGCTGAGCCCCCCCCCGCTGGGAACCGGTCGGACAGGAACAACGGCCTGTCGAATGCCCGACTCGGCTCGCTGTGTGCGGTGTCCATGACTGCTCTGCAAGGCGGAACCGCTCACGCATATGAGGGAGCCCGGACGTTCGCTGACAACACTCGGAACTTTTCCTGTGTGAGCATCCAAGTGCTCGACCTCCCGATCGCATCGGTGTCGCAGGCCGGCATCGACTGTTCGGTGCGCGGAGAGTCGGGCGCCAACGTCCGCGGTTCCTCGGTAGAGGCTTCACCCGGTGGGAGCAACATCCGTCGGGCCGCGGATTCGTTCACTAATTGGTCGCGCTGGAAGCACAGCCCCACGCCATGGCTGACAGCGCGGTACCACTGAGTGCGGGTGACGCCCTTTCAGGAACTCACCCGTTCTCATGCTCCGACCAACCCAACTCCACAGGAGACCCACATGGTTCTCAAGAAGGCGCTCGCCTGCACCCTCACCGCGCTGGCCGTGGCCGGGGGCGCTGCCTCCGCGGCCTCGGCTGCCGACGCCGACGACTTCCTGCGTGACGACAACTCGAAGATCCTCAGCTGCGACACGGTCGAGGTGATCGACATCCCGATCCTGTCCTCGGCCAACAACAACATCGACTGCTCCAAGAACTACGAGGAGGACAAGAAGCAGCTCATCGTCGTCCACGACGACGACAGCTTCTCGAAGACGAACGTCTTCAAGAAGCACGACTAGCAGGCACTCGCGGCTGCCGCTGACCCGCGGGTCCAGCAAACCGTTCTGAGTCGTTCAGACATCACCAGGACGGGCGCGACCAGCTGCTCACCGGTCAGATCGGAGCGGTCTCCAGCCGCCGGGTTGGAGACCGCTCCGCGCTCTCTCTTGCTATGCGTTATTTCGGAAAGCGTTGAAACGAGAGTGACTTCCTGTTCCGCAGAGATGACTCCTCAACGTATGGCCCGAGTACGGCGAGCCGTGGCCGCGGCCGTTGCCTGCCCCCTCTGCTCGAGTCCCGACGAGGCTGACGCCGAAGTCATCCTGGATTCTTACCGGATTTATACAGAATGGCACGTGGGTACCATCGAGGCGTACGCGCGGGCCAAGCATCTAGTCGGCGACGAAGCGTGGCGCGAGAATGCGTTGAGCTGGGTCGACGACTTCAATCGCGAACACGGCCACGGACCTACCTGGGACGCGTTCCGTTGCAGTGACGCCGTATGGCGCAAGCCCTGGGCAGAAACTCCCCATACCATCCGGTCCACCACCTTGCCCGTCCTGGCCAATCGCGGGTACTTGGACGGAATGCGGACACCCTACTCGATGCGCAGAAGTAAGTGCTCAAAATCGAGGAAGCCGCAACAGGAGTCCTGTGTTGTCGGTATCGAAGAAGTCTCGGCCGTTACTGCGTGAGGCGCTTCCTGACGTTGCGGGAATCCCCGCACGCTCGTCTGGCAACCTCAAATCACGGAACGACTTGTCCACCGCGACGAGACCTGTTTCCGTAGGTCGAAATGGAGAAAACTCAATGAAGTTCAAGAGTGCCCTGGTCTGCGCCTTCACGACACTTTCCGTTGCCGGTGGCGCCGCCGGCACTGTGCACGCAGCCGACGGCGACACGCACGGCTTCGACGATAGCGGGCAGATCCTTAGCTGTGGCGTCGTCGAGGTCCTCGACCAGCCGAACGTCGGGCCCGCCGACAACACGATCGACTGCTCGCACAATGTCAAGAAGGAAGAAGTTGTGGCGGTGCACGTGGTGAACGAAGTACTCCCCGCCGATTGCGAGCGTAGCTGACCGCACGTCTTGCCCTCACGGTGGGCGGCCGATTATTCGGTAACGGCCCGTACCGCTGCCGTGGGCCGCGGGCATGGTGCGACGACGAGGTCGGGCACTGTCCGTGTCCCGCACAACCAGATCGGCCGCCCGGCTTGCCGGGGCTGACGGAGCCCCGGCACCGATGCCGTTGATCTCGTTCGCGCCGGGCGTGGCACCAGTCCTGTCGTGGCCGGTTTCCTTGACGGTCGTGGGTCACATGCCTGCAGAAGGCTGCATTCCGCCGGAGACCCGTGGCGACCTCGCGTCCTTCCGCCGCGCCTGCGCGGCCCGCGGGCCGGCCCTTGCCGAGGGCCGGCCCGACGCGCTGTCAGTGCGCTGCGACTGGTGCGAGGCGCCGGTCGGCGAGCCGTGCCGCCGTCTGCGCATCGGCCCAGAGGTCTCGCCCGTTGCAGCGCGCCGCGGGAGGAGCCGCACCCCTGCCGCAAGGACTTCGCCGCCGCCCGGCAGGGCCGGAAGACTGCCATGGCCTGACCGGCCCTCCCCGTGGTGGCTGATGTGGGTGGTGAAGGACGCGTCCATCGCTCCGGCATGCGGCTGGCCGATGTCGGGAAGCCAGCCGTGCGGTGACCGCTTCAAGGACCAGTTCCCTGCCGCCCGGCGGTGTTGCGGTCCCGTGCGTTGAGCCCGACGAGGAAGCCGGCGATGGCCTCCCGGGGGACGCCGGGGGTGAGGTACGCGGACCACTGCGCGAGCGGACTGCTCGTGTCCGTGCGTGCGGATACGTGGCAGGCGATCGGCAGGGCCCCGAGCAGGATCGGCTCGCCCGGCAGGAACCACTGGGTCCACCGGTGGTGTCGAGGCTGAGGTGGAGGACGGTGCCGCGCAGGACCTGGCGCGGGCCGCCCCGGAATATCCGCGGTGGTGCACGGACTCCGTGTGGGTCAGGGGGGAGGCGGGCGCCGTTGAGAAGGAGGCACCGGTCCGTTCGTACGCTTCGGTTCCACCGGGACGTCATCGCGGACGGCCCGGCCGGCGCGGACGCGGAGTCCGTCGCACGGCCGGGCCATTGGTTTGCCGGCGGCGGTCCGCCGGACGCCGGTTCACCGGACGCCGGTTCGCCGGGCGCGACCGTCGGTCATCTCGCCGCGGTCAGATGGGCGAAGACCACCACGTTGCTGGTGTAGCCGGTGCGCCGGCTGAACAGGCCGCCGCAGGTGATGATCCGCAGCTCGGGGCGCCCGGTCGCGCCGTAGACCTCCTTGTCGGGGAAGCCGGCCTTGTCGAAGACCTCCACCCGGTCCGCGGAGTAGACGGCGGTACGTCCGTCCGCCCGCCGCACCTCGACCGTCTTGCCCGGCTTCACCTGGGCGAGCCCGGCGAAGACGGCGGGTCCGCTGCGGGTGTCGCGGTGGCCGACGATGATCGCGGTGCCGGCCTCGCCCGGCGTGGGCCCGCCCTCGTACCAGCCGACCAGCCGGGGCCGGTCCACCGGGGGCGTCTGCAGCTCCTGGTTGGCGTTGAGGCGGAGCGGGACGACCGGGGCGTCGATGCCCAGGGAGCGCACGCGGAACGAGGTCGGCCGGGACCGGGGCAGGGGGCGGGGTGGCGGGGCGGGCGGGGCCGCCGCCTCGGCAGCGCCGCCCGCCCGGCCGGCCGTGGCCGGTGTGTCCTGTCCCGCGCAGCGCGAGCCGACCGTCACCAGGACCACCACCAGCACGGCCGTCCGCACCAGGCGGTAGGCGCGGGACCGGTACCGGGGCCCGCGCCGTCTACGCGGCGCCATGGGGGCGGCGGCGGATCACCCGGACGTACACAACGGCACCGACGGCGACCAGGCCCACGCCCGCCGCGGCGGCCACCGGGGAGTACGCGGCGGCCGTGTCGGCGAGTCCGCCGCCGCCCGCGTGCACACCGCCCCTCGGGCCGCAGTGGTCGCCGCCCTGCCCCCGAGCCCCCGGGCCGCCGTGGTCACCGCCCTGCCCCGGAGCCCCCGGGCCGCCGTGGTCACCGCCCTGTCCCGGAGCCCCCGGGCCGCAGGGAGCACCTGGCTCCCCTGGGCCGCCTGGGCCGCCTGGCCCACCGGGAGCACCCGGGCCCCCGGGGCCCCCCGGAGCGCCTGGGCCGCCTGGGCCGCCTGGCTCCCCTGGGCCGCCTGGGCCGCCTGGCCCGCCGGGAGCACCGGGGCCCCCTGGGCCCCCCGGGGCCCCTGGGCCGCCTGGCTCCCCTGGGCCGCCTGGGCCGCCTGGCCCGCCTGGCCCGCCGGGAGCACCGGGGCCCCCTGGGGCGCCTGGGCCGCCTGGAGCGCCTGGGCCGCCTGGGCCGCCTGGGCCGCCGGGAGCACCGGGCCCCCCCGGAGCGCCTGGGCCGCCTGGAGCGCCTGGTCCGCCGGGAGCACCGGGGCCCCCTGGGCCGCCTGGAGCGCCTGGAGCGCCGGGAGCGCCTGGACCGCCGGGAGCCCCCGGGCCCCCGGGACCCCCCGGAGCGCCCGGTGCCCCCGGTGCCTCCGGGCCGCCGGGAGCGCCCGGAGCGCCCGGAGCGCCGGGAGGTCCTGGAACGCTGGGTGCGCCGGGTGCGCCGGGTGCGCCAGGCGGGCCGGGAGGGCCGGGAGGTCCTGGAACGCCGGGTGCGCCGGGTGGGCCGGGAGGTCCCGGAATACCGGGAGCCCCCGGAGCCCCCGGAGCCCCTGGAGTCCCCGGAGTCCCCGGAGTGCCCGGAGTGCCCGGAGCGCCAGGTGCGCCGGGTGGGCCGGGGGGTCCCGGAATGCCGGGAGCGCCTGGAGTCCCCGGAGCACCGGGTGCGCCAGGAGTCCCCGGAACGCTGGGTGCGCCTGGAGCGCCGGGTGCGCCGGGAGCGCCCGGAGCCCCCGGAACGCTGGGTGCGCCGGGTGCGCCCGGAGTCCCAGGAGCACCCGGAGTCCCCGGAACGCCGGGAGTCCCCGGAACGCCGGGAGTCCCCGGAACGCCCGGAAAGCCCGGAGCCCCCGGCACCCCACGTCCGCCGGCTTCCCCGGGGCCAACCCCCCCGGGGCCAACCCCATTCGCCCCATAGCCCGCCCCGTGGGCCCCGTATCCGTGTGACACATCCGCCCACGTCGTGCCCGCAGAGGCGAGGGCGGCGTCGCCGTTTTCCCCGTGAGCCACCGCGTTCGGCGCCGCTACCCACCACGCGCCTGCCGCGGCGAGGGCAGTGAGGACGACGGTGGCACCCGCGCGGGAGCCGATCGCATGAGGGGGTGTCGGGGTGGGCATTGCGCTCCTCCAGGTTCAGATGATTTTCATACAAATCCCTCTTTCGCCTGGACACTGCCCCATGACCCGCGCGGATCCCGGCAACGGCGCCGGGCATGCGTCAGATATCGCTCATACGGCGCAATTCCGGTCCCTCCCGGCGCTCCCGCGTCACCCGTTCGTCCCCCTTGCGGGTCCGTCCGGGCGAGCGCAGCGCGACCTCCGAGGAGACCAGCAGCCCGCCGAACAACACGAACGGCGCCGCCCTCTTCGCCACCCCGGCGACCAGTCCGGCGGCGGTCGGGGCGGCGACCTGGCCGAGCCGGCTGCCGGTCAGCCGCAGGGCGAGCGCGGTGGAGCGAGTCTCCTCGGGCGCGGCGGCCTGCATCGCTGTCGTCATCGGCGGCGGCTGCCCCAGGGCTGTCTTACTGCCGGCCGAACGCCCGGTCACTCTGCGGGAGTTGAGGACGACGCCGGTCCAGGGCCTGAGTCGGCGTACGGCGACGCCTGTGCTCAGACCGGGAAGGTTGGCGGGGTGGTAGCTCCGGCGGTTGGATGTCCGGATACGTGTGTCCGATTACTGGCGGCGCCCGGGTGCCGGCGAACGCAAAGCTCGTGCAGGCCGGCGAGG
This sequence comes from Streptomyces sp. NPDC029296, assembly GCF_055569255.1. NCBI lineage: Bacteria > Bacillati > Actinomycetota > Actinomycetes > Kitasatosporales > Streptomycetaceae > Streptomyces > Streptomyces sp. NPDC029296. The sequence goes on along the minus strand of NZ_JBVHXT010000006.1, from coordinate 139,575 downwards.
ACACCGTCCCTTACGTGATCCAGCGGTTCAACGAGATCGGCCTGGCCAGCCTGGACCCTCGATGGGCGGGAGGCCGTCCCCGCCTGCTCAGTGCTGGCGACGAGGACTTCGTCGTGCAGACGGCCCTCGCCCGGCTAACTGAACGTTCCAGAATGAGATAGGCGTGGCGACTGCTTGCCGGCGATCTTCGCAGGCAGAGTCCGGCAGTGGCTGCCGATCTCGTCCCGGACGAACCGTGGGGCCGCATAGCCCCATTACTGCCGCCGCGACAGAAGTTCGGCACAGCCGGCGTCGACTGCGGGACTGGACCGAGGCCGGAGTCTGGCCGTCCCCGCACCATGTCCTGCTGACTGAACTGGGCGCTGCAGACACGCTGGACATGGACGACTGCGCAGTCGGCGGCTCCCACGTCCGGGCGCTCAAAGGGGAGATCGCGTCGGACCTCCACCGGTCGACCGCGGGATTGCGGGGCCGCCCGCGAAACCGGCTCGAGCGGACGTTCGCCGATCGAGGCTACGACTTCGACAAGTACGTCGCCTGCTGGGGAAGCGCGGTCTCAAGCCGCTCATCGCCAGGCGAGATGAGACCCATGGCTCCGGCCTGGGGAAGACCCGGCGGGTGGTCGAGCGCACCTTCGCCTGGCTCCACCGGCTCGAACGCCCACGCATCCGCTGTGAACGCCGCGCCGGCCTCCACCACGGGCTCCTGCAACTGGCGTGCTGATCTTCTGTCTTCGCCAACCGCAGGCATCGTCCGGGAAGGATCGGTGGGGTCGTTGGCGTGCGTGATGCACGGGTGGTTCTGATCGCGAGACGTCGAACACTGTTCTCGGCCACTGCACAGGGAGCAGCGTGCCGGTCCTGTTGGCGATCTACGCTCCCGGACCGTGTTTGTGCGCATGTCCACAGGTAGTGCGCGGCCTATCTGGCCGGTGAAAACGATGCGACCCTCGCGAGGTGTCAGTGGCGCCCCCGGCAGGACTCGAACCTGCGGCCAAGCGCTTAGAAGGCGCCTGCTCTATCCACTGAGCTACGGGGGCCGGGTGGGGTGGCTGCGTGCCTGGTGGCCTGGTGGGGGCCGATCCGTGACGTTGCCGGGGTCAAGGATAGGGCTCCCGGTTCCTTGACCCTGTCGCTTCCCCTCCGTGGCTCGATGTGGAGGTTCGGTGAAGCGCTCCCGATAATCGCAGGCAGGTGCGAATCGTGCATCGCTTTTGGCGCCCGACGCACCGGGTGTTGTGCACTCGTTATGCCTGGACTGGGCCAGTGCCCCACTCATCCCCTCCGTCCGTTGTGTCCTGTCGGCGCGCAGACATGTCTATATGCTTCAGAATTCCCCTAAAATTGGGCATTCTTCGCATGTGGTGACCATGGACGTACGGCCTCAGCTGCTCGACACACTCTCCGCTCTGCGCGACCGTGTCGCCGCCGCACGCTTTCCGCTGCCCCTGGCCGGGGCGCCACGCGCGCGTGCCAACCGCGACGAACTCCTCGCGCAGCTCGACGACTATCTCGTCCCCCGATTGCGGCACCCCGAGGCGCCGTTGCTCGCCGTCATCGGCGGCTCCACCGGGGCGGGGAAGTCGACGCTGGTGAACTCCCTCGTCGGCCGGCGGGTGAGCGAGGCGGGCGTGCTCCGGCCGACCACCCGGACACCGGTCCTCGTCTGCCATCCGGAGGATCATCACTGGTTCAGCGGCATGCGCGTGCTCCCCGCCCTCACCCGCGTATGGGCCCCCGACCGCGACCCGGCCGAGGAGTTCCCGCCCACCGACGACGACCACGCGCGCGTGCTCCGCGTCGAGACGGCCGACACCCTCCCGCGCGGCCTCGCCCTCCTCGACGCCCCCGACGTCGACTCCCTGATCGCGGACAACCGGCACCTCGCCGCACAGCTCATCTGCGCCGCCGACATCTGGATCATGGTCACCACGGCCGCCCGCTACGCCGACGCCGTCCCCTGGCACCTGCTGCGCACCGCCAAGGAGTACGACGCGACCCTCGTCACCGTCCTGGACCGCGTGCCCCACCAGGTCGTCTCCGAGGTCTCCCGGCAGTACGGCGCCCTGCTCACCAAGGCCGGGCTCGGCGACGTACCCCGCTTCACCGTGCCCGAGCTGCCGGAGTCCGCCTGGGGCGCCGGACTGCTGCCCGCCACCGCCGTCGCGCCCCTGAAGAGCTGGCTCGTCCACCACGCCCAGGACCCGGCCGCCCGCCAGAACGTCATGGCCCGCACCGCCTACGGCCTCCTCGACTCGCTGAAGGCCCGCATGCCCGAGCTGGCCGGCGCCGCCGCTGCCCAGTACGCGGCGGCCCTGCGGCTCACCTCCGCCGTGGACGCCGCCTACGACAGCGAGCACGCGCGCGTGCGCAGCCGCCTGCAGTCCGGCGCCGTCCTCGCCGGGGACGCCCTCAAGCGCTGGCGTGCCTTCCCACTGGACTGCACCGCAGGGGAACTCCTCGACGCCCTCGTGGAGAGCCTGGCCGCCCTGCTGCTGTGCGCGGTCACCGCCGCGGACGAGCGCGTGGACGACGCCTGGCGGCGCGAACCCGCCGCCCGCGCCCCCGAGCTGACCCCCCGCGGCACCTCCCTGGAGAGCGCCGAGCACCGCATCGGGCTCGCGGCCCGGCGCTGGCGGCGCGAGCTGGAGGAGTACGCCGAGGACGAGGTACGGGTCCTGGAACGCACCGGCGCCCCCGACCCCGAGGTCGTCGCCGCCCTCGTCGCCACGGCGGTACTGGGCGGGCGCCGGGCGCGTACCGCCGGCGAGGGGCTCGCCGAGCGGCTCGGCGCGCACGGCGTGCTCCGGCTGCGCGACCGGGCCGGACGGCTGCTCGCCGAGCACGTGGACCGCGTCATGTACGCCGAACGCGAGCGGCGCCTCGCCCCGCTCGACGCCCTGGACGTCCATCCCGAGCCCCAGGCCGAACTCATCGCCGCGCTGTCCGTACTGCAGAAGGAGAGGTGACCGGTGACCGCCGTCACTGACCAGGACCACACGGAGCACACCGACCACATGAGGCGCACCGACAGCGGCAGCGGCGACACCGGGTCCCTGGAGCACGGCGGTCGCGCCGGCGCGGGCGGCGCGGACGGCACCGAACGCGCCGGCGGCCTCGCGCATGCGCGGCTGAGCCCGGTGAAGGAGGATGCCGGGGACGACGGCCGCCCCGCGCACGAGGACCAGGGCGACGCCGACGGGGGCGAGGAGGGCGGGGGCGGTGCCCCGCACGCGCGCGTGGAGGACGAGAACGGCGACCGGGAGCAGGAGCACCAAGGCCGGCCGGGCGGCACCGCCCGTGACCACGGCCACCAGGACGGCACCGGCCGCGACCACGGCCGGGACACCGAGCCCGACCGTGGCCACGGCTCCGAGCGCGAGCACGGCCGTGGCGCCGACCGCGAGCACGGCCGTAGCCGCGACCGGGACCGGGAGCATGAGGACCGCGACCGGGAGCCTGACCACGGCCGGGACCGGGAGCGTGACCACGGCCGGGACCGGGAGCGTGACCACGGCCGGGTTGCCGAAGGCGAGCGGGACGGGCACGCCGTACAGGACCGTGACCGTGACCGCGACCGGCGCGCCGAGCCCGGCGGGACCGCCGACCGGGACCGCCCCGCGCGCGGGCGTGGTGCCGAGCAGGGTGTCTCGCTGCCCCGACCCCACCCCCCGCACCCCCCGCACCCCGCGAGGCCCCGTTCCGCGGCCGCCGGCACCACGCCCCCCAAGCCGGCCGCCACCGACGGTGAATCCGCCACCCCCTCGGAGACCTGGGACGACGGTCTCATCGCCCGACGCGTCACCGAGGCCGGCTCCGCCGCCCTCGCCGCCGAGCGCGCCTCCGCGGCGGAGCAGCCGCACCGCGGGCCGGGCGCGCACGTCCCGGTCCCGCTGGCCTACGACGGCCCGCTGCGGTCCCGGCTGAACGCCCTGCGCGAACTCGTGGGACTCTCCCGTACCCGGCTGGACAGTCACACGCTCGCCGAGGCGGGCCGGGTCCTGCACGAGGCATCCGCCCGCCGCAAGCTCTCCGGCCGGCACACCGTCGTCGCCCTGGCCGGCGCCACCGGCAGCGGCAAGTCCCAGCTGTTCAACGCGCTCGCTGGCGTGCCCATCTCGGAGACCGGCGTACGCCGTCCGACCACCGCCGCGCCCATCGCGTGCAGCTGGAGCGACGGCGCGGCGACCCTCATCGACCGGCTGGGCATCCCCGGCCGGCTGCGCCGCCGCCCCCTGCACAGCCCGGACAACGAGGGGCAGCTGCGCGGACTGGTCCTGGTCGACCTGCCCGACCACGACTCCGCCGCCGTACAGCACCGCGAACAGGTCGACCGGATCCTGAAGCTCGTCGACGCGGTGATCTGGGTGGTCGACCCCGAGAAGTACGCCGACGCCATGCTGCACGAGCGCTACCTGCGGCCGATGGCCGGGCACGCGGAGGTCATGTTCATCGTCCTCAACCAGGTGGACCGGCTGCCCGGGGACGCCGCCGACCAGGTGCTGGACGACCTGCGGCGGCTGCTGGACGAGGACGGCATCGCGCTCGGCGAGCACGGCGAACCGGGCGCCACCGTGCTCGCGCTGTCCGCGCTCACCGGCGAGGGCGTCGGCGAACTGCGCGAGACCCTCGGCCAGTTCGTGGCGGAGCGCGGCGCGGCGGCCCGCCGGGTGGCGGCCGACCTGGACGCCGCCGCGACCGGGCTGCGGCCCGTGTACGCCACCGGGCGGCGGGCCGGCCTCACCGAGGAGGCGCGCGAGGAGTTCGCCGCGCGGCTGGCGGACGCGGTGGGCGCCACCGCGGCGGGCGAGGCCGCCGAACGGGCGTGGCTGCGCAACGCCAACCGCGCCTGCGGCACGCCCTGGCTGCGGCTGTGGCGCTGGTACCAGGGCCGCGGCGAGGCCACGACGGGCCGGCACGCGGTCCGTACCCAGGCCGACGAGGAGGCGACGGCCCGGCAACGGGTGGAACAGGCGGTCCGGACCGTCTCCGACCGGGCCTCCGCCGGGCTGCCCGCGCCGTGGGCGCAGGCGGTGCGCGAGGCGGCCGTACGCGGCTCGCAGGGACTGTCGGAGGCGCTGGACGCCCTGGTGGCGCGGGCCGGGCTGCCGCCGGGCCGTCCACCGCGGCCGGGCTGGTGGCCGGTGGCGGTGCTGGTCCAGGCGGCGATGACGCTGCTGCAGATCGTGGGCGGCGGGTGGCTCGCCGGGCAGATCGCCGGGCTGATGGCGCCCAACCTGGGCGTACCGGTGCTGCTGATGGTGTGCGGGATCGTCGGCGGGCCGCTGGTGGAGTGGGGGTGCCGGATCGCGGCCCGGGGGCCCGCCCGGCGCTACGGCCAGGAGGCGGAACGGCGCCTGCGGGAGGCGGCGGCGAGCTGCGGCCGGGCCCGGGTGCTCGATCCGGTGGCGGCGGAGCTGCTGCGGTACCGGGAGGTGCGGGAGCAGTACGGGAGGGTCGCCCGGAGCGGGGCCGGGGTGGTGTGAGCGGGCCGGGAGAGTGGCGGGGGTTTTCACCCGTGCGGGTGACGGAGTTATCCACAGGCGGGCGGCCGTCCACAGTGCTCGGCGGGCCCGGCCCGACGGAGGCAGTCTGAGGCCACGGCGATCGCACGGCGGTCCGGCCGCGCAGGCGGCGGGCGGTTGCGGCGATCGGCGGGACGTGCGGGCGCGTACGGCAGTCGTACGCGCCGGCACGGCAGACGCAGCCGTACGGGACGGGCCCGTACGTGTGTCCGCCCGGCCGGAAGCGCTCGGGCGGGGGAGGGGAGCGAGACATGAACGAGACCATCGTCTGTGTGGTGGGCAACGTGGCGACCCAGCCGGTCTACCGCGAGTCGGCGGCGGGTCCGTCGGCCCGGTTCCGGCTGGCGGTGACCGCGCGCTACTGGGACCGGGAGAAGAGCGCCTGGACGGACGGGCACACCAACTTCTTCACGGTGTGGGCCAACCGCCAGCTCGCGGTCAACGTGGCCGCGTGCGTGGAGGTGGGCCAGCCGGTCGTCGTACAGGGCCGGCTGAAGGTGCGCACGGAGACACGGGAGGGGCAGCAGCCGTGGGCCTCCGCCGACATCGACGCCGTGGCGATGGGCCACGACCTGACGCGCGGTACGGCACTGTTCCAGCGCGCGGCCCGGCCCGACGCACCGCCCGCGGCGACCCGCCCGGAGCCGCACTGGGAGACACCGCGCCCACCGGACCCCGGGGACGAACAGGCCGGCCAACAGGCCCCGGAACCCCTACCGGTGACGTGACGTCATGTGCCGCCGCCGACGTGTGCGCCAAGCCGCCGGAATCGCTTCCGCCGCTCGCCACACTGCCTGAACACGCCGCAGGAGCGGTGGATTTGTCGATATGGCCAGCCCATGGAAGGGCCCGGCGATAACGATTACGGATCGGATCGGCCATCGGATGATCAGACCGACGGGTCGGCCTCCCAGTGATCCATAGGATGCCGGGCGTGCCCCTAGGGGCTGCCGATTTCTGCTGGTGGGACCGTCCCCCACGTCCAACGGGTCCTGCTCGAAGGGGAATTCTGTGCTTGCTGCGCTCTCTGGGCTGTGCCGGTCCACCGGAACCGCCCGCCTGGCCGCCGCCGCCACGGTGTCCGGCCTCATGGCGGCCGGAGTGCTGTCCGGCGCCGGTACGGCGGTGGCCGCCGAGGCACCGCGGACCGGAGGCGGGGCGACGGCCACCAACAACGGGCTGAAGACCTACGGCGAGGCCGTGATCCACGAGGACGGCGGGGACCTGCGGGTCTCGGCGGGCCTGTTCGAGATGTCCGTGGACGGCGGCGGCACCCTCCAGACGTACTCCGTCGACCTGCACAACCCGACCCAGCGGGACGCCCGGTACCAGGAGACGTCCTGGAACGGCACCTCGCTGGGCACCAACAAGGACGCGGGCCGGATCCGCTGGATACTCCAGCACTCCTACCCCCAGGTCAACGATCTCGCCGCACTGGGCCGGAAGGCGGGCACGCGCGGACTGACCGAGCAGGACGCGGCGGCCGGCACCCAGGTGGCCATCTGGCGCTACTCCGACGGCGCCGACGTCGACGCCCTCGACCCGCAGGCCGAGAAGCTCGCCGACTACCTCCACAAGAGCGCCCGGGGCGTCGCCGAACCACGGGCCTCGCTCACCCTGGACCCGCCCGCGGTCGCCGGCCGGCCGGGCCAACGGCTCGGTCCGGTCACCGTGCACACCGGCGCGAGCGCGGTCACGGTGAGCCCGTCGGCGGACGCGGCCACCAACGGGGTGCGGATCGTCGACAAGAACGGCAAGCCGATCACCTCGGCGAGGAACGGCAGCCCGCTGTACTTCGACATCCCCGAGGACGCGGCGGACGGCACGGCCGAGCTGACCGTGCAGGCGTCCACGACCGTGCCGGTGGGCCGGGCCTTCGCCTCCGAGAGCCGCAGCCAGACCCAGATCCTGGCCGGTTCCAGCGAGTCCACCGTCTCCGCCACCGCGACGGCCGACTGGGCCGCCGAGGGCGCGATACCGGCGGTGTCGGCGCGCGAGAACTGCGCCGAGGGCGGGGTGGACATCACCGCGGTGAACAAGGGCGACCAGCCGTTCAGGTTCCAGCTGATGGGCGCCGTCCACACGATCCCCGCGGGCACGACCCGCACGGTGACCGTGCCGCTCCAGGAGGACCAGGCCTACGACTTCACGATCACCGGCCCCCACGGCCCCAGCCGCCGCTTCACCGGCGTCCTGGACTGCAAGACCCAGGGCGCGGTCACGACCCAGACGGCCCGGCTCCCCAACGAGCCCGGCCCGGCCTCGGTCGGCGGCAACGCCGTGGACACCACCGACCTGGCCGCGACCGGCGGCTCCGCCATCACCCCCCTGATCGCCGGAGTGGCCATCGGCCTGGTCGTGATCGGCGGCGCGGTCCTGGTCGTCCTGCGCAGGAAGGACACGACACCGGAGGCGTGAGGGAGCGGGGCCGGCGGAGGGTGCCGGCCCGGCGGGGGATATCGGCCCGGGGGGACCGGGCGGGAAACGGCCCCCTGAGCCTGGATGGCCGTGAGTCCGGGTGGTCACGAGTCCGAGTGGTCATGAGCGCGGGTGGTCATGAGCCCGGGTGGTCATGAGCCCGGCCGCCGGGATCCCGGGGTGCGGGATCGAAGCGGCCGGGACCCTGGACGCGGGGGACCCTGTGCGTACGGGACCCCGGTGCCTCCTCCCCTCAGCAGCCGATCGGTGACGAGCCGGCGGCCACGTCGTCGAACCACAGGGTGTCGTCGCCGGTGCCGTAGCTCTCCCAGCCCAGCCGCAGGGCGGTCGGCCGGGGCGGAGTGGTCCGCGAGAGCCACTGCTGGTCGACCTCCTGGGTGGGTACGCCGTCGGCGTGCAGGCCGGGCACCTGCTGGTCGCCCAGCCAGGTGTCCAGCTTGGGCGCGGAGGTGTCGATGGCGAACCGCAGGCACTGCCAACTGCCCGTCGGCAGCGGCTTGCTCAGCGCCACCCCGGCCGGGCTCTGCGCGGGGAGTGTGGCGTCGTCGCTCTCCCGGTTCCACTGCAGGGCGCCGTTCTGACCGCCGACCCTGAGTGCCCGGCCGCCCTGGGAGCTGTCGGGCATCGAGACGAAGGTGACATGGGAGGAGGGGAGCGCGGTGGTGTGCCGCACCCACATACGGACGTACAGCACCGGGCCGGCCGTCGACAGGTCGGCGGTGGCGGCGACGAAGGCGTGGTTGCAGTAGCCGGCCCGGCCGTCCACCCGGATCGACCTGGTGCCGCTGTGCGCGACGGCCGTGTCGACGGTGGCCGTGCCCGTGCCCTGGCAGTCGGGCGCGGTGAAGCGCCAGGCGCCGGACGGGGAGGTGCCGGACTGGTCCTCGAAGTCGGAGCACAGGACGGAGCCGCCGCAGCCGGCCGGCGGCTGGGTGGGCGGCGGGGTCCCCGGTGTGGTGGGCGGCGTGGTCGGCGGCTCGGTGGCGTCACCGCCGCAGGAGACGCCGTTGAGGCTGAAATCGGTGGGCGCGGGGTCGGCGGACTGCCAGGTGCCCTGCACCCCGAAGTCGGCGGCGGCGCCGCTCGGCAGGGTGGCGTTCCAGTCCGTGCCGACGGCGGTCACGGAGCGGCCGGTCTGGGTGACGGTGGCGTTCCAGGCGGAGGTGACGTGCTGGTCGCCGCCGTAGGTCCAGGTGAGCCGCCAGGCGCTCAGGGCAGGGCCGAGGTTGGTGACACGAACCTGGGCGGTGTAGCCGCCGGACCACTCGTTGACGGTGTAGTCGACCTTGCATCCGGCGGCGGCTCCGGTGCCGGCGCCACTGGCGGGCGCCGCGACCAGGAGAGACACCGCCAGCCCGATCAGGGCCACGGCTGCCGTCAAGGGTCCGCGCACCCATCGCGGGCACCGCGCGGGCAATAGGGGCATTGCTCCTCCTGGGGAGGTGGGGAGGTGGGGAGGTGGGGAGGTGGGGGGGAGGGCGGGAGGGGGCGGGGGACGGGGGCGGGGGCGGGAGAAGCGGAACGGAGGAGGGGCCCTCGGGGCTGGGAGCGCTCCCAAGTGGATGGATGGACGCGGCCCGGTCGGCGCCGGGCCGCGTCCGGTGGGCGGGAGGCCGGTGAGGGCCCGGGTCAGCGGAAGTTCACGTCACTGCACAGGAAGTAGGTCTGGTCCATGTGCGAGGCCTGCCAGATGGTGTAGACGACGTGGCGGCCGGTGTAGCCGGAGGTGCTCACGGGGATCGAGTAGTTCTGGCTGGGGGCGTACCTGCCGGTCTTGGTGACCAGTTGCAGGTCCTGCCAGGTCAGCGGCTGGGTGGTGGGGTCGAAGCCCTGCCGGGTGACGTAGACCAGGAAGTAGTCGGCGCCGTGGCTGGCCTGGTCGTTCAGCTTTACGGTGAAGTTGGAGCCGATGTCGGTCGTCTTCCAGGGGCCGACGGCGTCGAGGGCGTTGTAGCGGCCGCTTTCGGTCTGGCCGCCGCTGCACAGCTGTCCGTTGGGGATGACGGCCTGGAAGTTGCCGGCGGAACCGTTGCGGTACAGGCCGTTCCAGTTCCACATCGCGTTGGGGTTGGCCTGCCAGGCCTGCCAGCACATGGGGTCCTGCTGGGCCATCGCCGGGTTCTGGAAGTCGCTGCCCCAGCGCTGCCAGCAGCCGTAGTTGCGGGAAGCGGGGTCGATCACCGAACCGTGCGCGGAGGCGGTGCCGCCCCAGGTGATCAGGCTGATCAGTACGCCGATGAGGGTGCTCAGGACGAGCGTCAGCCGACGGACGGTGCGGTGAGGTGCATGCTCATGACAATGCATTGCGGGTTTCTTCCTGTGGGGGACGTCTTCGCTGCGCGGGTTGCCAGATGCGTGGGAGCGCTCCCGCGCCTCAAGGCTGCGCGGCCCGGAACGAGGGGGCAACGGCTTGTTTCCGCCAAACCTGAAGGCTCGTCCCTTGGGGCAAGCTTCGACAAATGGCACTGAACCTCACGCCGCGCTCCTCACCGGACGCACGCAAGCCGTCGGTGACCCCCTGAGGGCGGCGAGTGGCGCATTCGCTTCGGTCGGGAGGAGGACTCACATCAGGAAGGCCGCTGAGGGTGAGGCGGGTGCCGTAACCGTTCGGCTCTACGAAGGACACACGCACCCCGGTGCCGCCCTGATGATCGACGCCTGCCAAACCGCAGCGGCGGTCCAGATGCGGCGCCGAGATCGACCAGGCTCACCGGGCCGACCCGACGAGGCCCAGACAGTACGCTGAGTCCAGCGGGATCGGGCCCGCGGCAGAGTGTCCGGGAGGCATGTCATGACTGCCGAGATGGTGGCCCCGGCGTGGATGCACGAGCAGATCACGGCGGAGCAGTACGAGTCGTGGTCCGAGGAACAGTGCGTCGGCATTGAGATCGTGGACGGAATGGTCGTCGTGAGCCCTAGCGCGTCCAAGCGGCACAACCGGCTGGCCCGGGTCCTGGCGAACGCCCTTGACGCCGCCGCAGGCCCCGACTGGAACGCCGACACGGACTTCGACGTCCGGCTGCAGGACGTCCCGCTCACGAATCGCCGTCCGGACGTCATCGTCTACCGCGCGGACACGATCGATGTCACCCCCACCCGGCCCGAGCACGTACTGCTGGTGGCCGAGGTGGTGTCGCCAGGCTCGGAGACCACCGACCGGATCGTGAAGGTCGACCAGTACGCGAAGGCGGGGATCGGCTTCTACTGGCGGATCGAGCAGGCCGCGACGGGCGTGCCCCTCGTTTACACGTATGTCCTCGATCCCGCGACGAAGACCTACCGGGACGGGGACGTGTACACCGGGGTGGTGAAGGTCACCGCCCCGTTCGCCGTGGAGATCGACCTCGGGCAGGCCTGAACCGGGTCCCTCGCAGCCGGAAGTGCGGCCAGTCCAATTCGGGGGTGGCACTCCCTCCGAGTGGCCCGGACCGCGTAGGGCACGGTGCAAGTCGAGGTGGTGCGGGCCTTACAACGCCTAAGAGGCCGTTCTCTTTCCGAACCTCGTGTGCTTGTTTTCGCTGGTCAGGCGTGGAGTAGCTGCTGCTGCGGGAGTCTGGATCTGTTGCCGGGCGAGGAGTCGTGGAGGTCGTGGATGCCGTCGGTGCGGGCGGTGCTGAGACGCGGCAGAAGGCCGCAGCCGCGCAGGTGAAGCACCTCGAAGCCGAGCTGGAACGGGTGCGGGCGGCTCTGGCGGACGCCGAGGAGGTGCACCGGCGTCGGGTGATCGGCCTGGAGCAGTACTTGGAGGCGCTGGCCGAGGAGGACGCGCCCGCCGACGCGACCGGCGGGATGTCACAGAAGAAGGTGGTCGGACGGCGCCGGGCGGTGCCTCACCGGCGGCACGCAAATGAGGTGACGGAGCTGTCGCCGGACTATCAGGCGTTGATGGCCGCCGCGGCCGATGCGGGGGGCGACGGGCTCGGTGCCCGGCGGGCGGCGGTGGTGCTGGGCTGGGACAGTGCGTCCGCTTCCCGCGTCGAAGGCGCCAGGGCACGGCTGAAGCGGCTGGTGGAACGAGGCTGGCTGGTCGAAGCGAAACCGGGCAGCTTCACGCTGCCTGTCCCGCCTTCGCAGCAGGACGCTGATGCCGGGCGGCCAGGCGGCGGCTCATGAGCATGGTCATCGACCACAGGACGACGGCTTTGCCGGTGTCCGGGCGACGTTCGTAGTCCCGGACCAGACGCCGGCTGCGCAGAAACCAGGCGAACGATCTTTCCACGACCCACCGGTGGGGCAGCACCTGGAACCCTCGTGTGTCGTCGCTGTGGCGGACCACGTCGAGGACGATATCGAGCTGGGCTGCGCTCCAGTCGACGAGGTGGCCGGTGTAGCCGCCATCGGCCCACACCCGTGCCAGCCGCCCGAAACGGTGCCTGGCCGCCGACAGCAGGACGCGGGCGCCGTCCCGGTCGGTGGTCGACGCTGGTGTGACCAGCACGTCCAGCAACAGCCCGAGGGTGTCGGTGAGCAGGTGCCGCTTGCGTCCGTTGACCTTCTTTCCCGCGTCGAAACCGCGTGAGGCGAGGCCGACAGTGGCGTCCGCCTTCACCGACTGCGAGTCGATGACCGCCGCACTCGGCTCCACATCACGGCCCTCGGCCCGGCGGACGGACTCCCGCAGCCGGTCGTGCAGCTCGGCGACCAGTCCCGCATCCCGCCAGCGGACGAAGAAGGCGTACACGCGCGGCCAGGGCGGGAAGTCCGCGGGCATCGCCCGCCACTTGATGCCGTTGTCGACGAGGTAGCGCACCGCGTCGATCATCTGCCGGTGGCAGTAGCCCTCCGGCCGCCCGCCGCGGCCCGAAAGCCAGCCCGGAACCGGCAGCAGGTCCCTCACCACGGCCCACTCGGCATCGCTCATGTCCGAACCGTACCGGGGCCGACGCTGCGGCCGGTCGACCGCGTTCCCGAACCTGTGGGCGAGGCAGTCACACCCACGAGTGGACGAACTGGACTCGGCGACCACGACCACGCGACACTTCGACAACAGGGCCTCTTGCTTCTCGCTGGACTCGACATCCGCGAGCTACCAAGAGGCCCTTCCTTCATGCACCCACCCCGGACAACTCACCCGAACCAGGCTCCCGTTCGAACCTGTCCGACCGCGCGAGCGGATAGAGAACAGGCAGTCAGGCAGCCACTTTGGCGCGAGCCTCGAAGATCACGGCCCCAACGTCGTGCTTTACCGGGCAGGTCCACAGACTGCCCGACGCGCCGGAAGCTTACGGGGCCATGATCACTCGCCCCAAAGCAGCTCCAGCCCAAAGCCGCTCCACCGACCTAGAAGGACCAGCTCAGGCCATCCGAGCTGCTAGCTCATCCAAGCTGAGGAAGTAGCGCGCATGCGTCTGAAGCAGGTCAGCCCGGCTTTTGGCACTCAGGACGACTACCTCGACGTTTTCATGGTCGCGGTACTGCCTCTCAGCCGCAAAGCGGGCCGAGAAGGCGTCTCGCCGGCGCTCAAACTCCTGCTCATGGAGCAGGCGACCGGCAGAGCGGTCATACACGACGAGAACGTTAGTCATGAACCCACGCTACCAAGATCACGTCGCTCTCCTACAGGTGTCATCTCGCTCATGTCGTGTCGGAACTTGGCCAGCCCCTTGCGAACCTCACCCCAAAGCCTCCCCAGCTCCTCCGTCTCCTCCTGGTCCCAGGAAGCCTCGTACTTCTCCAATGCGTCAATGAGTCCGCTAAGCGCGATGGCACTGTCGACCATTGCTTCGTGGAGACGGTACGACGCATCGTAGATCTTTCGTGCGTGAGCGAGGCTCTCCGGCGTCGCCTCCGCGGACGCACGCTCCACGCTGTCCCACCAGTGGGCCGGGGGCTCGCCGTAGCGGATACCACGGCCGATCAGGTCAGCCAGCTTCTCGAACATGTCAGCCCACTCATGCTGCCACCGCGTCCTGACCTGGACCTCGACTGGTACACCGTCCGGGTACACGATCACATGCACTGCCCTGTAACCGGCACTGGGCTGAGCGCGGCGGTCCACGATCTTCGCCTCACGCTCAGTTGCCCGGAACGCATGAACGATGGCGTCGACCGCACCATCCTGAGCCGTTCTATCCCCATCAAGCACGATCCGCATGCCCGCTAGATCCTGAATGCTCTTGAGCCACGATCCACCATGCCTGACCAGCTTCTCCAAGATCGTCCCAGTGTTCTTGACCCGGCTTGTCGGATCGAACCCCAGACCGCGAACCGTCTCCAAGGAGGCAGCGAGCGTGTCGTCATACGCCAACAGCAGTTCTCCCAGCGCTGCGAGATCTTCCTCACTCGGCTCACTGGACTTAACCAGACGCTCGCCAAGGCGAGTGATCTGCGACTTACTGAAGGGCAGCGACATACACGAGGTTCTAACACCCTTCGGGTTTCGATGGGATGCCGTTTTGCTTGATCAAGACGACGGAACAGGCGCGAACCCCTGACCGCCCACGCCTCAACACAACTCAAGGCGAGCACCCTCCGAGCGCGACACGCCTGCGGGCCGTCCCAGGGCCGTCAGAGGGTGCTCAACGACGACCAACGCTGACAACCGCCGACAGCTAAGTCGCAGGTCGCAGCGTTGATCGATTGCACGGCCGCAGGTCAGAGACCCAGCCCTTGACTTCTTCGGCTACTGGGTGTAGCCGACTGCTCTCGACTCACCCTCGTTATCGTCAGTGAGGCCCCTCTGCGCCACTCCTATCCACCGCCGCCCCTTATGCGCCGTAGTCCGGTTACTGGTCAGTCGTGCAGGACCGGGAAGTTGGGATGGAGGTAGCGCCAATCCAGGGCCATGTTGCGCAGGGCTTGGATGACCGCGTTGGGCAGGTCGCCAGCGGCCACGAGTTCCTCGTTCAGGTGCTCGCTGCCGCCGCGGAGGCGTCCTGCGCCGGTCGGCTCGCCGAGAAGGTTGGTGCTGAGCGTGTTCTCTAGCCACGGATCCCCCTGCACGCCGGAAGCAATGTGCAGTTCGATGGGTGGCGTGGGAATCGACGCAGTGCCGAGCAGCTCCAGGGTGAGGGTGGGCAGGGCGTGCCGGATCAGCGCGCGTACGGCCTCGTAGCACGCTTGCACCCACAAGTCGTTTGCGATCTTCTTGCCACCGGTCCAGAGAAGCAGGTCGAAGAGCACGTCCAGGCTGCTGCCGCCGTTGGGCAGCGTGGCACTGCACTCCAGGCGTATGCCCGCCTGATGCGGACCGGGAATGGGATGGCCGGCCGCGAGCCGGACGTGACGACCGTTCCCGTGCTCGGGATCGATCGTCCATGGCTGCTGGTCCTGGTGGGTCCGTACCCGCTGCACAAGCGCGTGCAGCCGCTCCGGCAGCTCGTACGCGCCTGTGAGGCTGGGCGCACTTAGCGACCGCATGAGGGCGTCGACCGTTGTGCCGTGCAGCCGAAGACGGGCGGCGTCCCTTCGCAGTGGCCGGGAAACCGCGGCACGGATGACTAGGTCGGGCGGGGCCGCATCCCTCTGGAAGCGTGTGGCCGAGCGGTGGTCAGGCAGGAAGCGCGGGTCACCAGTGTAGGCAAGCACCGGATCGGCGGCCTGCTGGAAGAGTGCGTACACGAGGCGACGGTCAGCAGGAATGTTGCGGCCGTCCAGACGGACTCGGACGACTCCCTGGTGGAACAGCGGTCGGGGCACGCTGTCCGGGTCAATCCGCACTACGAGAAGGAGCCGGTCGTCCACAGTGACCGGGATGACGTCCGGCGTCCAGCCAGGCGGGTCGAAGGTGGTCGCCATCTTGCTGACCAGCCGGTCTTTGTCGATCGCCTTGACTCCGACCAGTTCCCCGGGCAGGTTCTTGTCCTTGGGGTGGGCGTCAACGCCGATGAGGACGATGCCGCCGTAACTGTTGGCCATGGCTGCGACGGTGTCGGACACTGCATCGACATTACGTTTGTAGTCGAGGGTGAAACTCTCCTCCAGCTCCAGCGCCAGGAAGCCGCGGACCATCTCGCTGTCGATCAGCTCGACGGGGGCGCTAAACAGGGGATGTGCGAGGTTCGGCATGGTCACCAGCATGGCGTTCCTGCATCCTTCGGCGCACACGGTTTCATTACATCGGCGACCGAGAATGGAACGTCCTCCAGCGCTTCAGTGCCGGCCTCTGTTCGCGCGTGCGACTCTCTGCCCCACCGCTTGCGGCCGACTGCCAGATCGGAACTGAGCTGACGTCCGCTGATCCCCCGCACCGGAGCCGCACCCAGGTGAGTGTCTAACTGCGTGACAGCGCCGACGAACATCGGCGGACGAGCACGAACGCGTGCGGGCCGTCAACAAAGGCCGGAGGTACGACCGCCCAAGGCAGAAGCCCCACGCAAGTTGCTTCGGAACGAAGAGGCCCTCAGCCAAGCCCCCGCCGCCACGCTTCTACCGACGGGGCTTGCTTTGGTCGACGACATGGCAGCGTGGCTGAGGCCGACGGGGACGCGGCGAGGCACACGCGTGCGAAGTCGGTCAGCGCACCCGCCGTCGTGGCTGACTGTCGTCGGCTGAGGCTCAGACACTCCGGGGCTCCCTGCTCCGCCAAGGGACCTTCGAGGCGAAGGGACCGTGCCATACACGTGCCAGATCGCGCGGGGAACCACGGGGAACAGCGGGAAGCTCTCCCGGGTGCGACCAGGACTCCAACACGACTCCACCGCAGGTCAGCACAGCAACCGCTGTCAAAGAACCCGAGCTTCCCAAGCTGAGGGTTCTGGTGCGGTTGGCTCCGGCTCGTCCCCGCGGCCCGGCCGGCGTGGCTGCTCCCGTCGACGGGGCTGCACCGTGGCTGAGGCCGGTGGGGGCGCGGCGAGACGTACGCGCGCCTGGTCGGTCGGCGCGTCCGCCGTCGTGGCTGGCTGTCGGTGGCTGAGGTTCATGCGGCCTGTTCGATGGCGCCGCTGTCAGCCGATGACCGGTTCCTGGTGATCGACTCCGGGCCGTCCCTGGGCCGTGCGAGGGCGCCCGAAGCCGACCGACGGCGACCGGCAGTGACAGACGAGACGCAGCGCGCCACAGTGAAACCCCAGGTCAGAGCCCCCGGACGGAACGGGTTTCCCCGTAGGGGTGGCGGTACGGCAAGATGGGGTGTATCTGCCCACTGCCAGATTTCAAGCTGCCGGACGGTTTCTCTTGGCTGAGTTCATTTACACCATGCGCAAGGCGCGCAAGGCGCACGGCGACAAGGTGATCCTCGATGACGTCACCCTGAACTTCCTCCCCGGGGCGAAGATCGGCGTCGTCGGCCCGAACGGTGCCGGTAAGTCGACCGTGCTGAAGATCATGGCGGGGCTGGAGCAGCCGTCCAACGGCGACGCCTTCCTCTCGCCCGGCTACAGCGTCGGCATCCTGCTCCAGGAGCCCCCGCTGAGCGAGGACAAGACCGTCCTGGAGAACGTCCAGGAGGGTGTCGCCGAGATCAAGGGCAAGCTCGACCGGTTCAACGAGATCGCCGAGCTGATGGCGACCGACTACTCCGACGCGCTGCTCGACGAGATGGGCAAGCTCCAGGAGGAGCTGGACCACGCCAACGCCTGGGACCTCGACGCCCAGCTCGAGCAGGCCATGGACGCGCTCGGGTGCCCCCCCGGCGACTGGCCCGTCACCAACCTCTCCGGTGGCGAGAAGCGCCGTGTCGCGCTCTGCAAGCTGCTGCTGGAGCAGCCCGACCTGCTGCTCCTCGACGAGCCCACCAACCACCTCGACGCCGAGTCGGTGAACTGGCTGGAGCAGCACCTGGCCAAGTACCCGGGCACCGTCGTCGCGGTCACCCACGACCGGTACTTCCTGGACAACGTCGCCGGGTGGATCTGCGAGGTGGACCGCGGCCGGCTCCACGGCTACGAGGGCAACTACTCCAAGTACCTGGAGACCAAGGCCGCCCGTCTGAAGGTCGAGGGCCAGAAGGACGCCAAGCGGCAGAAGCGGCTCAAGGAAGAGCTGGAGTGGGTCCGCTCCAACGCCAAGGGACGCCAGGCCAAGTCCAAGGCCCGTCTCGCGCGGTACGAGGAGATGGCCGCCGAGGCCGAGAAGATGCGGAAGCTGGACTTCGAGGAGATCCAGATCCCGCCGGGCCCGCGCCTGGGCAACGTCGTGGTCGAGGTCGACGACCTGCACAAGGCCTTCGGGGACAAGGTCCTCGTCGACGGGCTGTCCTTCACGCTGCCGCGCAACGGCATCGTCGGTGTCATCGGCCCGAACGGCGCCGGCAAGACCACGCTGTTCAAGATGATCCAGGGCCTGGAGACCCCGGACTCCGGCGACATCAAGGTCGGCGACACCGTCAAGATCTCCTACGTCGACCAGAGCCGCGAGAACATCGACCCGAAGAAGACGCTCTGGGAGGTCGTGTCCGACGGGCTCGACTACATCAACGTCGGCCAGGTCGAGATGCCGAGCCGCGCCTACGTCTCCGCGTTCGGCTTCAAGGGCCCGGACCAGCAGAAGCCGGCCGGGGTCCTCTCCGGCGGTGAGCGCAACCGGCTCAACCTGGCGCTCACCCTGAAGCAGGGCGGCAACCTGCTGCTCCTCGACGAGCCCACCAACGACCTCGACGTCGAGACGCTCTCCAGCCTGGAGAACGCCCTGCTGGACTTCCCCGGCTGCGCCGTCGTCGTCTCCCACGACCGCTGGTTCCTCGACCGCGTCGCGACGCACATCCTCGCCTACGAGGGCGAGTCGAACTGGTTCTGGTTCGAGGGCAACTTCGAGTCGTACGAGAAGAACAAGATCGAGCGGCTGGGCGCGGACGCCGCGCGTCCGCACCGGGCCACCTACAAGAAGCTGACCCGGGGCTGATCGGTCTTGCGCCACATCTACCGCTGCCCGCTGCGCTGGGCGGATATGGACGCGTACGGCCACGTCAACAACGTGGTGTTCCTCCGCTATCTGGAGGAGGCCCGGATCGACTTCCTGTTCCGCCCGGACAAGGACTTCAAGCAGGGGTCCGTGGTGGCGCGCCACGAGATCGACTACAAGCGGCAGCTCCTCCACCGGCACGAGCCGGTGACCATCGAGCTGTGGGTCAGCGAGATCAGGGCCGCCTCCTTCACCCTCGCCTACGAGGTGAAGGACGGCGATCTCGTCTACGCCCGGGCCTCGACGGTCATCGTCCCGTTCGACTTCGCCGCCCAGCGCCCGCGGCGGATCACCGCGGAGGAGCGTGACTTCCTCCAGGAGTACACGGACGGCGGCGAGGGCGCGGCGGAGGCCGAGGGGGAGGCCGTCGCCGCATGACGGTGCTGCACCTGGCCGACGAGACGGAGGCGGCGGATCTCGCCGCCTTCCTCTCCCGGCTGCTCCACTACGACCGTGGGGCCGCGGTGCGCCTCCAGGCGGCCGGCACCGCGCTCGCCGTCTTCGGCCGGCCGCCCTCCTTCGAGGTGCTGGCCGTCCGCGCGGTGCGGCTCGCGAAGCCGTACGAGGACGGGCTCGACGTGGCCCTCGACATCACCGTCTCCGCCGGCGAGTTCCTGGAGTCGGTGGACGAGCGGGCGGCCACCGCCGCCGTGCCGGGCGCGGTCACCGGACCGCCGTGGGCCGGGTTGCTGCCCCCGCGCGCCGGCTGGCGGCCCGAGCCGGGGCTGCCCGCGCCGGACGCGCTGCGCGCCACCGTCGCCGCCGCGGTGGCCGAATTCCGCTCCCGCACCGGGGGACTGGCACCCGAGGCCCGTACCCGCGCGGAGCTGGACCGGATCGGGCGGGACATCTGGTCCCGGCGGATCGGGGACACCGGACTGCCGGTGCGGGCCGTGCACGCGGCCCAGTCCCTGGGCTTCCTGCGGCCCGGCACCGGAGCCGGCGACACCGGGCTGTTCTCCTCGGGGTCCTGGCTGCGGCTGCGGACGCCGTACGGCTCGGTGGCCGTACGGCAGACGGGCCCGCTCGGAGCCCTCGGGGTCAGCGTCCGCTGACCCCGGCCCCCGGCCGCCGTGGCGTCAGTCGGGGGTGTTCACCATCGACGCGGCGGCGTACGTCAGGTAGTTCCACAGCGTCCGCTCGTGCTCCTCGGACAGCCCGAGGTCGTCCACGGCCGCCCGCATGTGCCTCAGCCAGGCGTCGTGCGCCGCCCGGTCCACGGTGAACGGCGCGTGCCGCATGCGCAGCCGGGGGTGGCCGCGGTTGTCGCTGTAGGTCGTGGGGCCGCCCCAGTACTGCATCAGGAACAGGGCCAGCCGCTCCTCGGCCGGGCCCAGGTCCTCCTCCGGGTACATCGGCCGCAGGAGCGGGTCCTCGGCGACCCCCTCGTAGAAACGGTGGACGAGCCGGCGGAAGGTCTCCTCCCCGCCGACCTGCTCGTAGAAGGTCTGCTCCTGAAGCGTGCCGCGCCGAATCTCATTCACCCGTCCATCGTCTCAGACGCGGTGACCCAGGACCGAAGACTTAGGACCGCCCCGGGCGGGGGCCGCCCGCCCCTACTGTGGACGCATGGGCGCCTACGACACCGAGACCGAGGCTCTCGCCGACGCGGCGCGGGCCGACCTGGTGCGGGAGATCGACGCCGACGGCGCCTGGGCCGGCGACCCGGTGTGGCGGGAGGCGTTCGCGGCGGTGCCCCGGCACCTGTTCGTGCCGTACTACTACGTCCCCGGGCCGCGCGGCTACGAACGCCGCTGGGGCGAGAGCCCCGGACCGGCGGCCCGGGAGCGCTGGGTGCGCGGCGCCTACGCGGACCTGCCGCTGGCCACCCGGCTGCGCGACGGCGAACTGGTCTCCTCCAGCAGCCAGCCCTCCCTGATGGCCCGGATGCTGGTCGCCCTGCGGGTCGAGGACGGCCACCGGGTGCTGGAGGTGGGCGCCGGCACCGGCTACAACGCGGCCCTGCTCGCCCACCGGCTCGGCGCCGACCACCTGGTGACCACCGTCGACCTGGACCCGGAGATCACCGAGTCGGCCCGGCGGCACCTCGCGGCGGCCGGTTTCCGGCCCGTCGTCGTCACCGGCGACGGCGCACGCGGGGTGCCCGAACGCGCCCCCTACGACCGGATCATCGCCACCTGCGAGCTGTGCACGGTGCCGCGCGCCTGGCTCGCCCAGTGCCGCCCGGGCGGGCGCGTGCTCACCCCGCTCGGCACCGGCCTGCTCGCCCTGACCGTGCGGGACGCCGGCCATGCCGAGGGACGCTTCCTGCCCGGGGCCGTCTTCTTCGTACCGTTGCGCGGCCAGGGCGGGGCGCCGCCCGGGAGCGTCAGCCTGGCCGGACTGCCCGCCCGGGCCCGCGAGCAGGAGCCGTTCCGCTTCCTGCTCGCGCTGAGCCGGGGCGCCCTCGATCCCCTGGACGCCTACGCGCTGTGGGAGCGCGAGGGCGAGCCCGGCCACGGCCGCTACGGCGTCACGGTCCGCGGCGAGCACGCCTGGGCCTGGCTGGACGACCCGGAGGGGCCGTACGCCTGGCCGCTGCGCTGAGCGTCAGCCCCGGCGGACGGTGATCGTCGTCCAGGCGCCCACGTGCACCCGGTCGCCGTCCTGGAGCGGGACCGGCACGAACGGCTGGATCGGCTCCTCGGACATGTTGACCGTGGTGCCGTTGGTCGAGTTCTGGTCGACGACCGCCCAGCTGCCGTCCTGCTGCTGCACCAGCATCGCGTGCTGGTGCGAGACGCCCGGGTCCTCCGGCGGCACCGACAGGTCGATGTCCGGGGTGTCGCCGGTGGAGTGCCGGCGGCGCCCGATGGTCACCTGGTTGCCGGTGAGTGTGCGCTGCTGCTCGGGCGAGTACGCGGGCAGGTTCAGGCCCGCGGCCTCGGGGCCGGAGCGCTGCATCATCGCCATGAAGTACTCGCGGTCCGGACCGATGGTCGCGGTCCAGGTGGCCGGTCCCCTGTTCTGGGGCTGCTGCGGGGCTTGGGGCGGCTGCGAGCCCTGGGGCGCCTGCGGGAAGCCGCCGGGGCCGCCCGGTCCGCCCGGGCCCGTGTGCCCGCCCGGTCCGGGCGGTGCCTGGGTGGCGCCGGGGTGCGGGTAGCCGTAGCCGCCGCCCTGGCCGCCGGGGTCCTGGCCCGGGCCGCCGGACGAGGGCGGGGAGATCACCCAGTCGTCCTCGCCGGCCGGGGGCCGGCGGTTCCCGCGCGGGAACGCGGGCGGGGCCGGGGCCCCGGCCTGCTCGAACGCCTGCGGAGCACCCGCGGGACCGCCGGGACCGGCGGGCGGGGTCGGTCCCGGCGGCGGAGGAACGGACCGCGAGGGGTCGCCGCCGAAGCCGGACGGGCCGCCCGGAGCGGACGGGCCGCCCGGAGCGGACGGGCCGCCGGGCCGGGGTCCGCCGGGGCCCTGCCCCGGACCTCCGCCGAAGCCCGACGGGCCGCCGGGACCGGGACCCTGGCCCTGACTCTGCCCCGGACCCCCGCCGAAGCCGGACGGCGGACCCGAGGGACCGCCGGCGCCGGGACCCTGCCCGGGGCCCCCGCCGAAGCCGGACGGGCCACCGGGACCGGGACCCTGGCCCGGACCTCCGCCGAAGCCGGACGGCGGACCCGAGGGACGACCGGCACCAGGGCCACCAGGACCGGGCCCACCAGGGCCACCGTGACCGCCAGGACCGCCGGGAGCCTGGCCCCTGCCCTGCCCCTGACCCGGGAACCCGCCCGGACCGGGCACGCCACCCGCGCCGGGACCACCGGGGCCGCCGGGACCACCCGGGCCGCCGGGTCCCTGGCCGAAGCCCTGCGGGGGCGTGGGCGGGCGGTGGTTGCCGGGGGCGAAGGGGGGCGCGCCCGCGGGGCCGGGGGGTGCCGGCGGGGCGGACGGCGAGCGGTCGGCGCCGAACGGGGTCGGGCCCGACGGCTCGCTGCCGAAGGACGGGATCGGCTCGGCGGGCCGGTTCACCTGCGAGGGCCGCGAGCCCTGGTACTCGTACCCGTCACCGCCGCCGTACGTCGCGCTCGGCGGCTGGAACCGCGGCTGCGGCGGGCGCGGGGCGGCCGGGGTGTACGAGGTCGCCGTGTTGGTCAGGAAGTTCCACCGGCACTCCTCGCAGAAGGGCGCGCCGCCCTCGCGGGGGGTGCGGCACTGCGGGCACAGCTCCGCCTCGGAGCCGGCCGCGGCCGGGCCGGGCCGGGCGCCGGCACCCGCGGGCGGCGGGAAGCCGTAGCCGCCGGCGCCCGGGGGCGGCGGCGGGGGCGGAGGTACGGCACCGGCCATGCGGTGACCGCAGACCTCGCACCAGTCGTCGGAACCCGACTGGTGTCCGTTCGGGCAGGTCGGCATGTCGGTGCTTCCCCTTCTCCTGAAGGTCCGTCCTCGGTGCCCGCCGGTTGCGGCGGGGTCACTTCTTTACACGAACAGTCTTTGTGGACCGGGTCTCCAGAGTCATCTCGTCGGCCTCCGCGACCCTCGTCTTCAACCGCACAGTACCTGTCGCGGCGTCGACCACGTCCACCACCTTCGCAAGCAGTTTCGCGGTATCCGCGTTCCCCGAGGCGTTCGCGAGCTGAACGGCCCGGCCCAGTTTGGCCGTTGCTCCATCGATATCGCCCGCTTTGCGAAGATCGATGCCCTGCTGGATGGCCTGTGCCAGTTCGGCCTGCCCGGTGTAGTGGGCGACTTGGGGGCTCATGGCGGTGGAGGCGGCCGCGTCGTCGGTCCACACGGCCCGTACGAGGCCCTGCGCGCCCAGGTTCCGTACCGTTCCGTCCGGTTGCGGGACCACCAGGGAGATCCGGGCGGCCAGCATCTCCAGGCCCAGCCCGGCCGGCGGGACCGTCACGCACAGGTGGTAGTCGCGGGACTCGTCGCCCCAGGAGCCGGTCGGGTAGTCCCCGGAGCGCGGCCCGGCCTCGGTGCGCCGCCCGGTCAAGTCCTCGACGGCGGGCGCGACTTGCTTGACGAACCGGAGGGCCGCCCCGACCGGTGTCCACACCCGCAGCGCGACGTCGGCGACCTCCTTGCCCATCGCCGTCTCCATCATGTCCGTGAAGTCGGCGGCGAGGCGGGCCGGGTCGGCGACGATGTCGGCGGTGCCGAGCAGCGCCGAGGCGATGCCTGTGACTTCTTTCACGTCCCAGTCCGTGCCCACGCCCCGGGCGTCGCAGGTGAACCGGCCCGCGCAGGCGTCCAGGGTGGCCCGCAGGTCCTGGGGCGACTCGTGTTCGTTGCGGCCGTCGGTGAGCAGGATGCCGTGCCGGATCGTGACGTCCGCCGAGGACAGCAGCCGGTCGGCGAGCCGCAGCCAGGTGCCGATGGCCGTGCCGCCGCCCGCGCGCAGCCGGCGCAGCGCCTGCCTGGCCTGCCCGCGGGTGGTGGCGTCGGCGACCGCGAGCCGCCCGCCGCCCGGGTAGATCTCCTCGGCGACGTGGGTGCCGCCGATCACCGCGAAGCGGGTGCCGTCGCGCAGGGTGTCGATGGCGGCGGCCGTGGCGTCCCGGGCACCGCGCATCTTGGCCGGCGGGTAGTCCATGGAGCCCGAGCAGTCGACCATGACCGCCACCGCGGCGGAGGGCGCGTGCACCGGCGCGGACGCGGCGCCGCCGAGGGTGCCGCCGCCGGTCGCGGTCACCGTCACTATGGCGTCGACCTCGCTGCCGCCCTCGGGCAGGTACTCGTTCTGATAGACGTCCACCGAGAACCGCGGCGCGTCCGGCTTCGCGAAACTGGCCATGCTGTGACGCATCCCCCTCAAGCGCCTCGCCGGGGCGAGGCGCCGGCCGTGGGCGCACCGGTCCCCTCCGGTCCGCCCGTGCTTCCCCGTGCCGTGGTCCCGTCGGACACGGCCTTCAGGCCGATCCTGCCCCCTGCGGCGGCGCGGGGAACGGCAGTACCGCCACTGTTACGTTGTCGTGGCCCCCGCCGTCCAGGGCGTGCCCGACCAGCACCCGGGCGCCGTGCAGCGGGCGGGCCGCCGCGTCCGGCGGGACGACCTCGGACATCTCCTGGGCCGTCTCGGCGTAGTTCCACAGTCCGTCGGTGCACACCACCACCGCGCCGGGCCGGTCCGGGCGGAAGGAGGCGGTGTGCGGCTCCAGTTCGTAGGCGTCCGCGCCGAGCCAGCCGGTGATGGCGTGGGCGCGCTCGTCGGCGTACGCCTCGGCCTCGCTCATCAGTCCGGCGGCGACCATCTGCGCGGCCCAGGAGTCGTCCTCGGTGAGCCGGGCGGGCGGCGCGGCGCGGTCGGTGGGCACCCAGTAGACCCGGCTGTCGCCGACCCAGCCGACGACCAGCAGCCCGGAGGTGACCACCGCGCCGACGATCGTGCAGGCCGGCGCGTTCTGGTGCGGGGCGTGCTCGCGGGCCGTGGCGGGCTCGTCGGCGAGCGCGTTGACGGCGTGCGCGGCGGCGACGATCGCCTCGTGCATCGCCGTCTGCGGGTGGGTGCCGCGCGGCAGCTCGGCCAGCAGGGTGTCGCCGGCCGCCCGGGAGGCGGCCAGGGAGGCCTCGTCGGGGCGGGTCGCGGAGGACACGCCGTCGCAGACGACCGCCAGCGCCGCCGGGGTGCCGTCCGGCAGCGTGGTGTGGCCGACGGCGAAGGCGTCCTCGTTGCGGTGGTGGCGCAGTCCGCGGTCGCTGACGGCCGCGACCGGGCCCGTCTCCCGCTCCAGGTGGTCGCGTTCGCGGGGCTGGGCGTGGCCGCAGTTCTCGCAGTAGCCGTCGCCGTCCACCCGGCCGGTGCGGCAGGCCACGCACAGCCGTGCCGGGGCGGCGGGGGCGGCGGCCGGGGCGGCCGGCCGGGGGTCCGGTGCCTGCAACGGGTACTCCTCGGGCTCGTCCGGCCGGTCGAACCGGACCTCGGTGTCCGGCTGTCCGGCCTCGGGCGGCTGCCCGTGCGGTGGTGTCCCGCCCGCGCCGGCGCCCGCCGGGGGCGCCGGCGGCGGGGCGGGGGCGCCCGCGGGTGCGGGCCGGTCCGGTCCGGCGCCGGGCGCGGCGGAGCCGGTCAGGGGGAGCGTCGGATGGTCCCGCGGCGGCGCGGGCACCACCGAGAGGTCGTATCCGCACGCTCCGCAGAACAGGTCACCCGGCTCCACCGGCTCCGCGCAGCTCGGGCACTTCGGCAGTGCGGCCTGCCGGGGCATCTGCGACATCGACTTACACCCACGTCCGGGGGCGGTAACGGTTGGCCCGTTCCACCAGCTCGATCCTCTCCTTGCCGCCGGGCGCCAGCCGGGCCAGCGCGCGGTAGGCACGCTCCAGGCCGAAACGCAGTCCCCGCTCGTCCAGGCCGCTGCCCAGCAGCACCCGGCCCGCGGCGGCGGATCCGGCGCCCTGGCCCCCGGAGAGTACCCAGTCCAGCGCGCTGCCGAGTACTTCCGTCGACAGCAGTTCACGCCGTGCCGGGTCCAGACCGTAGGCCTGGAGCGCCTCGACCTGCCCGGCGGCGGCCGTCAGGTCGTCCACGAACGGTATGTCACCGGGGCCCGGCACGCGTCCCCGCAGCCGGGCCCGGACGGCGGCGACCCGGGCGGCCGTGTAGTGGATGGAGGACTCCGGGACCGACTCCAGCGTCCGTACCGCGCCCTCCCGGTCGCCGGCCGCGAGCCGCACCCGGGCCAGCCCGAACGCGGCGCTCACGAAGCTCCGGTCGGTCGTCCACACCAGCCGGTAGTACTCGGCCGCGTTGTCCAGCTGGCCCAGCACCTCGGCGCACAGGCCGAGGGCCAGCTTGGGCGCGGCCTCGCCGGGAAAGGCGTCGTAGACCGCGTCGAAGGCCAGTGCGGCGCCCTCGAAGTCCCCGGTGACCAGCGCGGCCACGCCCCGGTGCCACACCACCCGCCAGTCGTCGGGCCGTTCCTCCTCCAGCCGGGCAAGGCTCGTCAGCGCGCCCTGCCGGTCACCGCTCTCCAGCCGGGCGCGGATCTGCCGCAGCCGGGTCTCCACGGTCCGCGCGGGCGCCGCGGCCAGCGCGCCGATCAGCTCGGCCGGGACGGAGGCCGGCAGGCCCGCGAGGAAACCGGCGCCCGGGTCGCCGGGGTCGACCAGGGGGAGGGGCAGGGCGAGCGCCGCGGCCCGGGTGTCCACCCGCCGGACGAGCGCCGCCGGGGGCGGCGCGGGCACGGTGGCCCGCCCGGTGCGGACCGCGCGCGCCCCCAGCCGGGACACGTCGCCGTCCAGGCGCGGGAACAGCTCGGTGTCCGTGACCCGCACCTCGGGCCCGAACAGGGTGGACAGCGCCGGGCGGGGCTGCCCGGTCTGCAGCGCGACGACCTCGCGCAGCACGCCGGTCAGCTGCTCGGCCATCTCCTCGGCCGAGCCGAACCGGCGGCCCGGGTCGGGGTCGGTGGCGCGCACCAGGAGCCGGTGGAAGGACTCGTAGCGGCGGAACACCTCGAGGGTGTCCGGGTCGGGCAGCGAGTCGGCGTAGACGGTGGTGTAGCCCTGGAAGTCGAAGGTGAGCACCGCCAGGGTGCGGCCCACCGTGTACAGGTCGCTGGCCACCGACGGGCCGGTCTCGGCGACCTCGGGGGCCTGGTAGCCGACCGTGCCGTAGATCGCCGACTCCTCGTCGTCCATGCGGCGGACGGCGCCCATGTCGATCAGCTTGAGCTGGTCCTCGGTCTGGATGGCGTTGTCGACCTTGAAGTCGCAGTACAGCAGGTTCCGGCTGTGCAGGTGGCCGAGCGCCTCCAGGGCCTCGATGCCGTAGGCGCACGCCTGTTCCACCGGCAGCGGGTCGCGGCGGCCGTCGGCGGCCCGGCGGGCGTTGGCGATCTCCTTCAGGGACTTGCCGCCGACGTACTCCATGACGATGTAGCCGTCGAGGGAGCCGGTGCGCTGGTCCAGGTGTTCCACGAAGTTGTAGATCCGCACGATGTTGGCGTGCTCGATCTCGGCGAGGAAGCGCCGCTCGGAGATCGCCGCGGCCATCGCGTCCTGGTCGCCGGTGTCCAGCAGGCCCTTGAGCACCACCCAGCGGTCGGAGACGGCCCGGTCCACGGCGAGGTAGATCCAGCCCAGCCCGCCGTGCGCGAGGCAGCCCGCGACCTCGTACTGGCCGTGCACGACGTCCCCGGCGCGCAGCTTGGGCACGAAGGAGTACGGGTGCCCGCACTTGGTGCAGAAACCTTCCGTACGGCCCGGCCGGTCGCCGCGCGCCCGGCCCACCGGCGCCCCGCAGTCCGACCGGGAGCAGAACCGCTTGCGCTCGGGCACCTGAGGGCGTTCCAGCACCATCGCGCGCGGGTCGGGCCGCGGCACCTGCGGCACGGTCACCAGCCCGGCGCCCAGCCGCCCGCGCGCCGAGGCGGCGGAGGAGGAGCCGGAGCTGCGCACCGACACCGAGCGGCCCGTGGAGCTCCCCGACACCGAACGGGACAGCCGCCCGGACACCGAGCGGCGCGAGCGCGAGGACTGCGACGACGTCCGCGCGCTGCCCGCACCGCCGCCGTCGGCGGCCCCCCGGGCGATCCCGGTGGCCTGCGAGCCCACCATCCCCGCTCCCGAGGGGGCAGGCCCGGCCGACACCACCGGCGCCAGACCGCAGGTGTCGCAGTACAGCCCGCCGCCGACGTCCTCGTAGGCGCCGCCGCACCCCGGCCGCTGGCAGGTCTGCCCCGGCTGACTCATGACCCGTCCCCCTCGCGGTCCTCCGGCGCGCCCGCGCCACCGAGCAGTTCGGCCGCCGCCCGCTGGTAGCGCAGCACCGCCTGTTCGGCCACGCGCAGGTCGCAGGGCGCGCTCCACAGCATGCGGCGGGCCGCGTCGTAGCGCTCCACCAGCAGCGGGTCCTCCGCCAGGCCGTGCCGGGCGACCTTCGCCTTGTAGGCGTCGAGCCGGCCGCGCAGCTCGGCGCGGACCGCGAGCGGCGCGGTGACCGCGGTCAACGACTCGCGGGCGCGCAGCAGTTCCTCCTCGGCCTTCTCCTCCAGCGACTCCAGCAGCGGGGAGAGCCGGTGCCAGCGGCCCTGCCTGCGGTACTCGGCGGCGGTCGCCAGCTGTTCCTGGAGCGCGGTGGGCGGGCCGCCGACCACCGGCACCTCGGTGGCGGCGATCTTCGCCAGCACCTCGCCGCGCGCGGTCCGGGCCTCGGCGAGCGTGCGGTCCGCGCGGGAGAGCACGTCCCGCAGCCGGATCAGCCGCGCCTCGGCGTCCTGGCGTACGGTCAGCACCGCCTCGATCTCCCGGCGCACCTCCTCCAGGGCGCGGGCCGCGCGGTCGTACACCGTCGTGTCGGGACGTCCGCCGCCGGGCGCCGAACTGCCGTCGGTGGGCACCCAGAACGCGAGCGGGTCGGCGACGACGTCCTCGCGCAGCCGGGTCAGGGTGCGGGTGATCCGCTCCAGGTCGTCGCCGGCCGGGTGCTCGCCCGGGCGCACCCCGACGGAGTGCGCGAGCTGCCGGGTGCGCTGGAGTTCCGCGGCCAGCAGGTCGATCCGCGCGGGCAGCGCCGACCACACCGCGTCGGCGGCGACGATCACGTCCAGGCTGGTCGCGTACAGCTCGTTCATCCGGTCCACCAGCGCCGGCAGCGTGAACGTCTCGCTGAGCCGGCCGCTTTCGCCGCCGGGGAGGGTCACCGACTCCCCGCGCAGCAGCCCGGTCAGCTCCGCCAGGTCCTCGCGGCTGGACCAGCGGCGCCGGGCCCGGATCTCACGGGCGCTCCGCAGCGCGGCGGTGTAGGCGTCGAAGCAGGCCCACAGCCGGGTGATCCGGGCCTCCGTGGCCTGCCAGCGTTCCCGGGTGACGCCGGTCAGCCCGGCGCCTTCGAGGAGTCTGCGGCCCGCGTGGTCCTGGAGGGCGAGCAGGGAGGTCTCGATCGCCTCGTGCTCCCGGCCGAGCCGCGCCAGCGCACGGTCCGCCTCGTCCCGGTCCATCACCGGCCCGGCGGGGTCCGTGACGCCCATCGATCACCTCTCGCTCGCAGTCTGTTCCGGTCGGGTGCGGCTCAACCGCCGCGCAGGTAGCGCGGCGCGGGCGGCTTCGACGCGGCCGGGTCCCTGCCCAGTGTCGCCGACAGCCAGTCGTCGTACGACTGCTGCCAGCCGTTCGCGCGATAGCCCACCAGGACGCGGTTGACCCGGCGTACCAGATCGTCGGCGTCCTTCTTCATCGCCACGCCGTAGTACTCGGTCGTGAACGGCTTGCCCTTGAGTTCCACGGTCGGGTCCTGGGCGGCCTGGCTCGCGGCCAGCGCGCCGTCGGTCACCACGGCGTCCACCTCGCCGAGTTGCAGCCGCACCAGGCAGTCCAGCTGGCTGGGCACGGTGGTGGAGATGTCGGCGGAGGCGGGCAGCCGGCCCGCCTCGCGGTCGGCGTCCAGCTTGGCGTGGGCGGTCGAACCGGCGGCCGTGCACACCTTCTTGTGCGCGAGCGAGCCGTCGTAGCCCGTGACCGTCGAGGACTTGGGGGCGAGGACCTGCTGGCCGGTGCGGAAGTAGGGCGCGGAGAAGGCGACCTGGCGCAGCCGGTCGCAGGTGATCGTCATCGTGCGGACGACCATGTCCACGCGGCCGTCCTGGATCGCCGTGATGCGCTGGTTGGTCGGGATCGCCTTGAACTGCACCGCGTCCCGGTCGCCGAGGATGTCCTCGGCGATGCGGTGCACGAGGTCGATGTCGAAGCCCTCCAGCCGGGCGCCCTCGGTGTTCGGGTTGCGGTAGCCCCAGCGGTAGCTGTTCTGGTCCACGCCGACGATCAGCTTGCGCCTGGCGCCCGTGCGGGCCCGGATGGCGTCGATCGCCGGGCCGTCCGCGCCGGCCGGGGCGAGCGTCCGCTCGTGCGCCTCGGCGTCCACGCAGTCGCCGGTGCGGGCCTGTTCCCCGGCGGCGACCTTCTGCCCCGCCCGGTGCGGCTCGGCCGGCGCCCGCTGGGTGCACGGCAGCAGCAGGACGAACCCCAGCGCCAGCGCGCACAGCACCGCCATCGTGGCGACTCCGCCCCAGCCCCGCAGGGAGGTCCGCGCACGGTTCGCGTTCATCGCCCCGCCCCCTGTCACCGGTACTCCGAAAGCCTGCGGCCTATGCCGGCGACGGCGCCCGCCGCGCCCAGCACCGCGAGGGCGGCGGCGCCCCCCGGCAGCCAGGCCAGCGCGTCCCGTCCGTCTTCGGCGGCCCGCCCGAACTCGGCGCGCTCGTGCGCGATGGCCCGTTCCAGGCCGCGGTCGACGCCGTCGAAGCACGCGGCGGTCGCGCCCTTCGCGCCGATCACCTTGTCCAGTGCCTGCTGGTAGTTGCCGTTCTCGTCCTCGGTGCGGGCCGCGGCGTGGCGCCGCTGCCAGACCGCCGTGTCGCCCTGTGCGGCCTCGACCGGGGCGGTGCCCTCCGGGTCGTCGGCGAGCCGCGCCGCCTCGGTCAGCGCCTTGCCGAGCACCGCCATGTCCTTGTCGAAGTCGTAGGAGTACGCGTCGTACGTCTGTCCGGCCACGGTGACGGTCTCCGCGCCGCGCGCCACCAGGCCCAGGTTCTCGTTGCCGCGCGCCTTCAGGGCGGCGATCCGGGCGTCGTGCAGTACGTTGAGCGACCGGATGCCGTGCTCGTAGGAGCCGTCGAGCCCCGAGCGGGCCACCGCGTGGCCCACGACCAGCCACAGCAGCGCCGCCGCGGTCGCGGCGCTCGCGGCGACCAGGCCGCGGTTGAGGACGCGGTGGGTGCGCCGGTACAGGCGGTGCTGGGCCCAGCCGAGCGCGGCCAGGGCGAGCGCGCCGAGCGCGATCGCCGCCCACGGGTACGGCGTCGCGTCGCCGTAGTCGGCGTCGAGCCGGCGGTTCTCCGTGGTGTAGAGCGCCTCGGCGGCCGGGAGCATCTGCTTCTGCATCTTCTCGTTGGCGTACCGCAGATAGGCGCCGCCCACCGGGTAGCCCTGCCGGTTGTACGTCCGGGCCCGTTCGACGAGACCCTTGTACTCGGGCAGCAGCCGGTTCAGCCGGGTGACGGTCGCCTCGGCCGCCGAGCCCGGTTCGGCGTTGGCGGCGGCGGTGACGAGTCCGCCGGCGGCCTCCCGGACGTCCTTCTCGTACTGCCGCCGGGACGTGGGGTTCTCCTGCCCGCCGGCCAGGAACCCGCTGGAGGCCGCGGTGTTGGCGTCGGCCAGCGAGCGGTAGATGCCGGCCGCGCCGAAGCTGAGCGGCTGGCTGCGGCGCAGCACGTCGTCGGCGGCGGCCGCGCGGGTGCTCGTCTGCCAGGCGGTCACCGCGCCGAACGCGAGGACCAGCAGGGCCAGTGCGGCACCGATGATCCTGAGCCGCCCCGGCTCGGTGGTCGCGGCGGCCCGTACCCGCTCGGCGCCCTCGGCGAAGGCGGTGCGCCGCGCGGGCGGCGGGGGAGGAGCGGCGGCGGGCGCGGTCCCGCCCCGGGGCTGGGCGGGGATGCGGGGGACACCGGCGGGCCCGGCGGGCCCGGCCGGCGGTGGCGCGCTGCTCTTCGGCGGGTGTGTCACTCGACCTCCCCCATGGTCATCCGTTCGCCGCCCAGTATCACCGCCCGCCCTCTCCTCCGCACCGGGCTTCACTGGATCTTGATCGGATCGCGGCGGCCCCGGGGGCGCGAGCCGGCGGACGCACCACCCCCCGTTAGGGAACACGGCGGTGACGGTGGATCGGTTCCCCCGGGGGACCGATCAGGGGCGTTGCGTTTCCCAGTAGCCGCGCGCCCGTTCGCCCGCCCGCGCCCCCGCGCCCAGGTGGTCCAGGCCCAGCAGGACCGCGCCGAGGACCGGGCGGGCCGTGACCACCCGGACGTCGGCCTTGGGGGCGCGCGCGGCCAGCAGGGCGCGCACGGCGTCGTCCAGCCGGCGGTGGCCGGCGGTGAGGACGCTGCCGCCGAGCAGGACCGGCGTCCGTTCGTCCAGCAGGTCCAGCCGGGACAGCGCGACCGTGACCATCACCGTGACCTCCTCCGCGAGCCGCGTGACCAGCGCGTCCGCCACCCGGTCGCCGTCCGCCGCGGTGGCGAACAGCACCGGCGCCAGCTCGTGCCGCCGCTGGGGGGCGATGTGCTCCAGGTGCAGGGCCTCGATGAGCGCGTACATGGTGGGCAGCCCGAAGTGCGCGGGCAGGGTGCGCGCCAGCGCGGTCGGCTCGCCGCGGCCGTCCTCCGCGCGGGCCGCGTGCCACAGCGCCTCCTCCGCCAGGCCCCAGCCGCCGCCCCAGTCACCGGAGATCCGGCCGATGGCCGGGAACCGGGCGGTGCGCCCGTCGGGGCGCATGCCCACGCAGTTGATGCCGGCCCCGCACACCACGGCCACCCCGCGCGGCTCGGCGACGCCCGCCCGCAGGATCGCGAAGGTGTCGTTGCGCACCTCCACCGACGCGCCCCACGCCCGGGCGCGCAGCGCGCTCGCCAGCCGCTCCTCCTCCACCGGCAGATCGGCGTTGGCCAGGCACGCCGACACGTGCGAGACGGACGTGACGCCCGCGTCCGCGAAGGCGCGCGCGACCGGCCCGGCCAGCGCGTCCACGGCCGCCGCCACGCCCACCGCGGGCGGGCGGAAGCCGCCGCCGCGGGCCGTGGCCAGCACCTCGCCGTCGGCGCCGACCACGGCCACGTCGGTCTTGCTGTTGCCCGCGTCGATGGCGAGAACCCTCGGGGACTGGGATGCGGTCAGGCCCACGCGAGGTGCTCCCGGTTGTGTGCGACCAGCCGGTCGGTGAGGGCGTCGGCGTACGCGTGCTGCCCGATCAGGGGGTGCGCCAGCAGCGCGCGGAACACCCGGTCCCGGCCGCCGCGCAGCGCCGCGTCCAGGGCCAGGTCCTCGTACGCCGTCACGTTCGCGACCAGGCCCGAGAACAGCGGGTCGAGCGCCGGTACGGGCAGCGGGACCGGGCCCGCCGGGCCGACCGCCGCCTGCACCTCGATCACCGCGTCGTCCGGCAGGAACGGCAGCGTGCCCCGGTTGAGCGTGTTCACCACCTGGTACGGGCTGCCTCCACCGCCCAGCAGGGCCGCCGCGAGGTCCACGGCCGCCTCCGAGTAGAAGGCGCCGCCCCGCCTGGCCAGCAGCGCCGGCTTCTCGTCCAGGGCCGGGTCGCCGTACATCTCCAGCAACTCCCGTTCCATCGCGGCCACTTCGGCGGCACGGGAGGGCTTGGTGCGCAGCTCGCGGACGACCTCGTCGTGGGCGTAGTAGTAGCGCAGGT
The DNA here is from genome assembly GCF_055569255.1 of Streptomyces sp. NPDC029296. NCBI lineage: Bacteria > Bacillati > Actinomycetota > Actinomycetes > Kitasatosporales > Streptomycetaceae > Streptomyces > Streptomyces sp. NPDC029296. Next base: position 105,637 of record NZ_JBVHXT010000006.1, on the reverse strand, counting down.
AGTAGGAGGGGACCACGCCGAGGCCCTCCAGCAGGGGACGGGGCAGGCGGACGTCGGCGGCGATGGCCTCGCCGTGCTCGGTCAGCAGCCGGGGCAGGACGTCCTCGCCGTCCGGTCCGCCCAGCCGCACACCCGTTTCCCAGGTGAGGTGGTTCAGACCCACGTGGGCCAGGTGCACGTCGGCCGGGGTCGTGCCCAGCAGCGCGGCGAACTTGCGCTGGAAGCCGATCGCCACGTTGCACAGGCCGACCGCCCGGTGCCCTTCCCGCAGCAGGGCGCGGGTGACGATGCCGACCGGGTTGGTGAAGTCGATGATCCAGGCGCGCGGGTTGGCCCGGCGGACCCGTTCGGCGATGTCGAGCACGACCGGGACCGTGCGCAGGGCCTTGGCCAGGCCGCCCGCGCCGGTGGTCTCCTGGCCGACGCAGCCGCACTCCAGCGGCCAGGTCTCGTCCTTCTCGCGGGCCGCCTGGCCGCCGACGCGCAGCTGGAGCAGGACGGCGTCGGCGCCGTCGACCCCCGCGTCCAGGTCGGAGGTGGTGACGATCCGGCCGCCGTGACCCTGCCGGGCGAAGATCCGCCGGGCCAGCCCGCCGACCAGCTCCAGCCGGTCCGCGGCCGGGTCGACCAGCACCAGTTCCTCGACGGGCAGGGTGTCGCGCAGGCGGGCGAAGCCGTCGACGAGTTCGGGGGTGTAGGTCGAGCCGCCGCCGACCACGGTGAGTTTCACAGTCAGATCAACCCTTTACTCCGGTGAGCGTCACGCCTTCGACGAACGCCTTCTGGGCGAGGAAGAACACGAGGATGACGGGGGCCATGACCAGCACGGTCGCGGCCATGGTGAGGTTCCAGTCGGTGTGGTGGGCGCCCTTGAAGGACTCCAGTCCGTAGGACAGGGTCCAGGCGCCGGGGTTCTCGGACGCGTAGATCTGCGGGCCGAAGTAGTCGTTCCAGGCGTAGAAGAACTGGAAGAGGGCCACGGCCGCGATGCCCGGCCTGGCCATGGGCAGCACCACGCGCAGCAGGGTGCGCAGTTCGCCGCAGCCGTCGACCTTGGCCGCGTCCAGGTACTCGTTCGGGATCGTCGTCAGGAACTGGCGCAGCAGGAAGATGGAGAACGCGTCCCCGCAGGCCATGGGGAGGATCAGCGGCCACAGCGTGCCGGACAGGTCCAGCTGCCTGGCCCAGAACAGGTACATCGGGATGATGACCACCTGGGGCGGCAGCATCATCATCGAGACCACCAGCATCAGCGACAGCCTGCGGCCCCGGAAGCGGAACTTGGCGAGCGCGTAGGCCACCGGCAGCGAGGACACCACGGTGAGGACGGTGCCCAGGCCGGCGTAGAGCAGCGTGTTGCGCCACCAGGTGAGGAAGCCGGGGGTGTCGAACACCTTCCGGTAGTTGCCCCACTCCCAGGTGTGCGGGACCAGGTCCCGGCTGAGCGCCTGGCTGTCGCTCATCAGCGAGGTCAGGACCACGAAGACGAAGGGGAGGACGAAGAACAGCGCGGTCGCCACGCCCAGGGAGTGGACGGCTATCCACTCCAGATGTGCCTTGCGGCGGGTCATACGTCAGTCACCTGCCTGGATCAGGCCGCCGCGGCGCCGCATCAGCAGCGCGGTGAACGCCATCGACAGGGCGAACAGCACCAGCGCCACCACGCACGCCGAGCCGTAGTCGAAGCGCTGGAAGCCGAGGTTGTAGACGAGCTGGGGAAGGGTGAGCGTCGACTTGTCGGGGTAGCCGGGCTCGAACTGGGTGCCGGCGCCCTGGATCACCCCGGAGGCGACCTTTCCGGCGACCAGCGGCTGGGTGTAGTACTGCATGGTCTGGATCACGCCCGTGACCACCGCGAACAGCACGATGGGGGAGATGTTCGGCAGCGTCACGTACCGGAACCGCTGCCAGGCCGAGGCCCCGTCCAGCTCGGCCGCCTCGTACTGCTCCGCCGGTACGTCGAGCAACGCGGCCATGAAGATGACCATCAGGTCGCCGATGCCCCACAGCGCCAGCAGGGTCAGCGCCGGCTTGGACCAGGCCGGGTCGCCGAACCAGCCCGGCGCGGGCAGGCCGGCCTTCTCCAGCAGGGAGTTCACCGGGCCGGTGCCGGGGTTGAGCAGGAACGCGAAGGCCATGGTGGCCGCGACCGGAGGGGCGAGGTAGGGCAGGTAGAACAGGGTGCGGAAGGCGCCCGTCGCCGTCTTGATCCTGGTGATGAGCAGTCCGACGCCCAGCCCGAAGACCACGCGCAGGCTCACCATGATCACGACCAGCCACAGGGTGTTGCGCAGCGCGGGCCAGAACAGCGGGTAGTGCTCGAAGACGTAGACCCAGTTCCTCGCGCCGGTCCACTCCGGCGGCCGGAAGCCGTCGTAGTGCATGAAGGAGAAGTAGACGGTCGAGAGCAGCGGGTAGGCGAAGAAGACCGCGAAGCCGACGAGCCAGGGCGCCATGAAGGCGAGCGTGCGCAGGGCCGAGCGGCGGCGCTTGGCCGCCAGGGTGCCGGCGCTCACGGCCGCGCCTGCACGATGTCGGTGTCGATCTGCGCGGCCGCCTTCTTGAGCCCGGCCTTCAGGTCGGTGGCCTTGCCGCTCTCGTAGTCGTAGCCGAACTGCTGGATCGTCACCAGGTACACCCCGCCGTTGACGGAGGCGGGCGCCGAGGTGGAGTGCGGGTGGGCGGCGATGTCCAGGAACGTCTTGAACCGCGGGTCGTACCTCAGCTTCGGGGACTTCAGCGCGGCGAGCGTGGAGGGCACGTTGTGGATGTCGTTGGCGAAGCCGGTCACCGCGTCCGTGTCCGTGGTGACGTACTTGACGAACTCCCAGGCCGCGTTCTGCTTGTGGCTGGTGGCGGCGATGCCCGCGACGGTGCCGGTGACGTAGCCCTTGCCGTACTGGCCGGCCTGGTCGTCCGGGACGGGCAGCGGGGCCACCCCGATCTCGAAGTCCGGCTTCGCCTCCTCGGCCATCCCGAGCCGCCATTCGCCGTCCATCTGCATGGCGACCTGGCCGGTGTGGAAGGGGTGCTTGGGGCCCCACTCGTCGCCGAGGGTGGCCCGGTACCGCTCCAGCCTGCGGAATCCGCCGAGTTCGTCCACCAGCTTCCGCTGGAGGGTGAACGCCTTCGCGAAGGCGGGGTCCTTCGCGACGCGGGACCTGCCGTCCTTGCCGAAGTACGTCGGCGAGAACTGGCCGAGGTAGTGCTCGGTGGTGGACTCCCAGCCGTGGTAGTTCGGCATGAACCCGAGCTGCCGGTAGCCGTCGCCCGAACGGATCGTCAGCTTCCGGGCGTCGGCGAGGAACTCGGACCACGTGCGCGGCGGGCGCGCGATGCCGGCCTTCTCGAACGCCGTCTTGTTGTAGTACAGCCCGTACGCGTCGCCGAGCAGCGGGACCGCGCAGCGCTCGCCCTCGAACGCGGTGTACTCCGCCATGGGCTTCGGAAACGTCTTCTCCGGGTCGATCCCGGACTTGGCGAAGAAGGGGTTCAGGTCCACCAGCGCGCCCGAGGAGCAGAACCTGCCCACGCTGTTGGTGGTGAACGAGGAGATCACGTCCGGGGCCCGGTCGCCGCCCGCCCGCAGTGCCTGGTTGATCTTGTCGTCGGTCATGTTCCCGACGACCTTCACGTGGAGGTTGGGGTGCGCCCGCTCGAACCCGGCGACCAGCGACTTCACGGCCCGCACCTCGTTCGGCGCGCTCCAGGCGTGCCAGAAGGTGATCGTGGCCTCCTTCGAGGGGTCGTCGGTGGCGCTCCCGACGGACCGGCCGGTACACCCGGCGGTGAGCAGCACCGCGGGAACTATCAGGGCGAAAGCCGCTTTTCGGGCGGCTTGGGGTAGGGGTATGGGCATGACGGGGTCTCCCAGGGGACGGGTCGGGGAAGTCGGAGAAGAGGGGGGAAGGGTGGGGGGCGCTCAGCGCGAGGTGTCGAAGACCTCGTCGCGGGTGGCGGCGAGCGCGGACTCCAGCGCGCCGCGCAGTACGGGGTGTTCGCGGACCTCGCCGACGACGAGCCGGGGCCGGGTGGCGGCCAGCTCCGCCAGTTCGGCCTGGACGAGGGCCCGCAGCACCTCGCCGCCGGCCGTCAGCGCGGAGCCGCCGAGGACGACGAGTTCGGGGTCGAGGACGGAGACGAGCGAGGCGAGACCGGTGGCCAGCCGGGTGGCGTAGGTCCGCAGCAGCTCCCGGTGGGGGCCGTCGGCGTGGTCGGCGGCGTGCGCCACGAGCCGGGTGGCGGCCTCGGTGTACGGCCCCGGGGGCACGGGGGATATGCCCAGTTCCCGGGCCAGCCCCGGCAGCGCCTGGGAACCGGCCAGCTCCTGGTAGCCGCCGCTGCCCGCCCGGGTGACCCGGCGTACCAGCGGGGCGCCCGGCACCGGCAGGAAGCCGACCTCGCCGGCGCCGCCGGTCCAGCCCCGGTGCAGCCGGCCGCCCAGCACCAGGGCGGCGCCCAGGCCCTCCTGGTTCCACAGCAGGACGAAGTCCTCGTGGCCGCGGGCCGCGCCGAGCCGCTGTTCGGCCACGGCGGCGAGGTTGACGTCGTTCTCGTACTCCACCGGCATCGGCAGCGCCGCCGCGAGGTCGTCGAGCAGCGTGGGGGAGTGCCAGCCGGGCAGGTGGGAGGCGTAGCGCAGCCGCCCGGTGCCCGGATCGAAGGCGCCGGGGGTGCCGACGACCAGCCGGTGCACGTCGGACCGGGCGAGCCCGGCCGCCTTGACCGCGCCGTCGAGGGCGTCGGTCACCTGCCGCACGACCGGCTGGGCGGGCCGCCGGCCGGGGGTGGGCAGCTCGTACGCGCCGACCGTGCGGCCGGTGATGTCGGCGACGGCGGCCCGGATGCGGTGCGGGGTGACGTCGACCCCGGCGGCGTACGCCACGGCCGGATCGATCGCGTACAGCTGGGCGCCCGGGCCCGGCCGGCCCTCGCTGGTGCCGGTGACCCGGACCAGTCCGGCCGCCTCCAGACGGGCCAGCAGCTGGGAGGCGGTGGGCTTGGACAGGCCGGTGAGCTTGCCGATCCGGGTGCGCGAGAGCGGGCCGTGCGCCAGCAGCAGGTCCAGGGCGGCGCGGTCGTTCATGGCGCGCAGGACGCGCGGGGTGCCCGGCGTACCGGCGGTTCCTGCCATGGGGGTCCACACCTGCCTTTCCGGCCGCCCAGCTTTTCAGGGCCCCGGGCGCGGCGTCCAGTCGTGATCGACGGGCGCCCGGAGATCACTGTTAGGAAAGTTTCCTGTTCGGGTGGGAGGAACGTAAGCCGAGGACGAAGGGGGCGTCAATAGGCGTCGACGGACAGCGGCCCCCGGGCAACGTTGTCGTCGTCCGGGGGCCGCGGGGGCCGGGGCTCGGCGCTAGGCGAAGGGGGCGGTGTCCGGGGCGGGGTACGGCGCCGGGAGGGGGAAGCGGGTCGCCGAGGGCGACCTCGGGGCCAAGCCCGCGTCGGGGGCTCCAGCCAAAAGATGGGGCATTCCGTGCGCCCCCGCGCCGGAATGCCCCATCTGTTCACTCGCACCAGTGTGCTGAACCGTTCCGCTATTTCGCCGGCGGTGCCGGCCGCTGGGTGACGATCGGGGACGCCGCCGCCGACTGCGGCGAGTCCGCGTTGGAGTACACCGACGGGGCCGCCACCGTCGCCGTCGGGTCCGGGGTGTCCTCGGCGTCCTCGACCGCCGTCGCGCCGCCCACGATCCGGATGCTCGCCGCGTCGAACGCCCGCTTGATCCGCCAGCGCAGCTCCCGCTCCACCGTCACCGACTTGCCCGGCATGGTCTTCGCCGACACCCGGACCACCATGGAGTCGATCAGCACCGAGTCCAGGCCGAGGACCTGCACCGGGCCCCACAGCAGCTCGTTCCAGGGCTCTTCCCTGGTCATCTTCTGGGCGACCTCGTCCAGCGTGGCCCTGACCCGGTCCAGGTCCTCGCTCGCCCGGACGGTCACGTCGACCCCGGCCGTCGCCCAGCCCTGCGACAGGTTCCCGATCCGCTTCACCTCGCCGTTGCGGACGTACCAGATCTCCCCGCCGTCGCCGCGCAGCTTGGTCACCCGCAGCCCGACCTCGATCACCTCGCCGGTGGCCACGCCCGCGTCGATCACGTCACCGACGCCGTACTGGTCCTCCAGGATCATGAACACGCCGGACAGGAAGTCGGTGACCAGGTTGCGCGCGCCGAAACCGATCGCCACACCCGCGACACCGGCCGACGCCAGCAGCGGCGCCAGGTTGATCTCGAAGGTGGACAGCACCATCAGCGCGGCCGTGCCGAGGATGAGGAAGCTCGCCACCGAGCGCAGCACCGAGCCGATGGCCGCCGAACGCTGCCGCCGCCGCTCCGCGTTGACCAGCAGCCCGCCGAGCGCGGTGCCGTCCACGGCCTGCGCGGTACGGCCCATCCGGTCGATCAGCTGGGTGATCGCCCGCCGCACCGCCGCCCGCAGCGCCACGGCCACGACCACGATCAGCAGGATCCTCAGGCCCATCGCGAGCCACGTCGACCAGTTCTGCTCGACCCAGCTCGCCGCGTTCGTCGCGCTCTCCTGGGCGTCCTGGAGCGTCGGCACGGCCGGGGTCGTCGACTGCGACGGCGAGGGCGACGGGGACGGCGACGCGCCGGCGGCCACGAGGAGGGCGGGCAGGGACGACACGGCAGGTACCTCCAGGTGCTGCGCGGTCCGGACCGGCGGGGGCAAGGTCACGGAAAGGTCACCGGGCGGACGGAACCACCACACTAACGGGGCATCCCGGGTGTCCCGTGCCGTTCCGTGGGACCGGCGCGCAGGAGAGACACGGCTCACGCGGGCTTGAACAGGTCGTGGAACGGGGGATGAATCAGATGTGGTCGAAAACACTCCCAGCCCGTTACCGGGACATGGTGGCGCTTCCACCAGGCATGAGGGGAGACTGACTGCAGATCGTCCCGGCGCGAGCCACGCGCCGCCGACGCCCAAGGAGGCACCCGTGCCGCATGTCCTGGTCCTCAACGCGTCGTACGAGCCGCTCGGCGTCGTACCGCTCCGCCGCGCGCTCGTCCTCGTCCTGGAGAACAAGGCCGTCTCCCTCGAGGAATCCGGCGCCTATATGCACAGCGCGACCGTCACCCTCCCCGCACCCAGCGTGGTCCGGCTCAAACGATTCGTCCGGGTTCCCTACCGAGGGCCCGTCCCGCTGACCCGCCGTGCGCTCTTCGCCCGCGACGGGGGCCGGTGCATGTACTGCGGTGGCGTCGCGACCAGCGTCGACCACGTCATCCCGCGCAGCCGCGGGGGCAAGCACGTCTGGGACAACGTGGTGGCCTCCTGCCGCCGCTGCAACCACGTCAAGGCCGACCGCCACCTCGTCGAGCTGGGCTGGCGGCTGAGGCACAAGCCGGCTCCGCCGAGCGGGCTGGCCTGGCGCATCATCGGCACCGGGCACCGGGACCCGCGCTGGCTGCCGTACTTGCAACCGTACGGCGCCGATGACGCCCTGGCCCGGATCGACGGTGTGTCCGCCTAGATCCGGGCCCCTGTGTTTCGCGCCGACGGAACGCGGCGGCGGTGGCTCGTCGGCGGGCGGCCCGGCGGATCAGCCGCGGGGCCCCTCCGGACGCGCGCCCCTGACCGCGTACAGCGCCGTGCCCAGGACGAACACCGTCACCGCCGCCGCCCAGGCGCCCGGCTCCGCGCCCGGCTGCATCGGCCAGGCCCAGACCGTGGCCGCCCGGCCGTGGGCGGTGCCGGAGCCCAGGTAGACGGCGGTGACGTAGGCGAACGCGGGGAGCCAGCTCAGGCGGGCGCCCAGCAGCACGGCCGCCGTCGCGGTGACCCCCGTGCAGCCGAGGGTGTTGCGGAGCACGGCGGGCGGGCCGAACGTCCCGGCGTGGCCGAGCACGGCCGGGGCCACCGGGGGCGTCGCGTCGCCCCGGGCGACGGCCCGGAGCAGGGCCGTGTCCCCGCCGGGTCCGTCGTCCTTCTCCCGCTGGCCCCCCATGGGGCGGAACAGTCTCACACCCCCTCTATCGATCACCGGCCCGCGGCCGGATCACCCGGGCGCCGGTCATTCGGGGCGCGTGGCCGTGGGCTCACGGGGTAGGCCTGCCGTAACCCGTCCGAGCCCTCGCACCCGCACCGACAAGGAGGCCCCCGTGGCCGCTCGCCTCAGGATCCCGGCCCCGTCCAAACCCGTGGCGGCACCGTCCGCCCCGCCCGACCAGGCCCCGGTGTGCGTCTTCAGCGCGGAGAGCGCGTGCGCGCAGACCCCGCTGACCAGCGAGCCGCCGCTGCCCGACGCCGAGCCGCTGACCAGTGAGCCCCCGCTCGCCGAGGCCGCCCCGCTCACCAGCGAGGCGGACCCGGTCCCGGACTTCTGCGCGCCGGGGCTGTAGATGGCCGCGGCGTCCGAGGAACACCCGGCGGACGACCTCACCCGGCTCGCCGGGCTGCACGGGGTCGCCACCTCCTACCGCCCCGCCCCGGACCGTACGGTCCCGGTCCCCGCCGCCGCCGTGACCGCCGCCCTCGCCGCCCTGGGCGTCGACGCGTCCGGCCCGGACGCCGTACGCGCCGCCCTCGCCGAGCGGGAACGCGCACTGCGCGAGCGGCTGCTGCCGCCGACCGTGGTCCGCTGGGCCGGTGCCGAGCCGCCCGCCGCCCTCGCCGCCCTGCCCGCCGGCACCCGGCTGCGCGTCCGGGCGGAGGACGGGCGGGAGCGGGAGGACCTCGCGGACCTCCCGCCCGGCGTCCACCGGCTGACCGCCACCACCCCCGACGGCCGCACCGGCGAGGCCCACCTCGTCGTCGCCCCCGACCGGCTGCCCGCCCCGCCCGGCCGCTCGTACGGACTCCTCGTCCAGCTGTACTCCCTGCTGTCCCACCGCTCCTGGGGCATGGGCGACCTCGCCGACCTCGCCGAGCTGGCCGGCTGGGCGTCACGCACCGCGGGTGCCGGGTTCGTGCAGGTCAACCCGTTGCACGCGGCCGTGCCCGGCGCCCCCACCGACCCGTCCCCGTACCGCCCCTCCTCCCGCCGCTTCCCCGACCCCGTGCACCTGCGGGTCGAGGACGTCCCCGAGTTCGCGTACGCCGGGGACCGCGAGCGGCTCGGCGCGCTGCTGGAACGGGCCGGGCGGTTGCGCGCCACCGTGCTGGACAAGGGCGCCCTCATCGACCGGGACGCCGTGTGGGAACTGAAACGGGAGGCGCTGGAGACGGTCCTGGAGGTGCCCCTGGCTCCCGGCCGGCAGACCGCCTACGACGCCTTCCGCGCCGCCCACGGCCGGGCCCTCGTCGACCACGCCACCTGGTGCGCCCTCGCCGAGGTCCACGGCCCCGACTGGCGTGCCTGGCCCGCCGCACTGCGCGACCCCCGCTCGGCCGGCACCGCGCGGGCGAGGTCCGCGCTCGCCGCCCGGGTGGAGTTCCACGCCCGGCTGGCCTGGCTCACCGACGGCCAGCTCCGGGCCGCCCAGCGCGCCGCCCGGGAGGCCGGCATGTCCGTGGGGATCGTGCACGACCTCGCCGTCGGCGTGCACCCGGCCGGCGCCGACGCCTGGGCCCAGCAGGACGTGTTCGCCGCCGGCATGTCCGTGGGCGCCCCACCGGACGCCTTCAACGCCCGCGGCCAGGACTGGGGCCTGCCGCCCTGGCGTCCCGACCGGCTGGCGGAGACCGGTTACGCGCCCTACCGCGAGCTGCTGCGCGCCCTGTTCCGCTACGCCGGCGCCCTGCGCATCGACCACGTCATGGGCCTGTTCCGGCTGTGGTGGGTCCCCGAGGGCAGCCCGCCCACCGAGGGCACCTACGTGCACTACGACGCCGACGCCATGCTCGCCGTCCTCGCGCTGGAGGCCACCCGCGCCGGGGCGGTGGTGATCGGCGAGGACCTGGGCACCGTCGAGCCCGGTGTGCGCGAGGCGCTCCAGCGGCGCGGGGTGCTCGGCACCTCCGTGCTCTGGTTCGAACGGGACTGGGAGGGCGACGGCCGTCCGCTGCCGCCGGAGCGCTGGCGGGTCGACTGCCTGGCCACCGCCACCACCCACGATCTGCCGCCCACCGCCGCCCGGCTCACCGGCGACCACGTCGAACTGCGCGACCGCCTCGGCCTGCTCACCCGCCCGGCCGCCGAGGAACGGGCCGAGGCCGGCGCCGACGCGGCCGAGTGGCTGGCCCTGCTGGGCAGCCTCGGCCTGCTGGACCTGACGGCGGCCGGGCCGCCCGGCTCCGACGAGGAGGAGGAGATCCGCGCCGTCCACCGCTTCCTGCTGCGCACCCCCGCCCGGCTGATCGGCGTCTGGCTCCCGGACGGCGCCGGCGACCGCCGCCCGCAGAACCTGCCCGGCACCTGGGACGAATACCCGAACTGGCGTCTCCCGCTCGCCGACTCCGAGGGCCGCCCGGTCCCGCTGGAGGAACTGGTCGCCTCACCGCGGCTGCTGGGATTGCTCGGCGTGCTGAGGGAGGGCGGCACGCCGGAGGACCGGGGGCGGGGCTGACGTCCGGCGGCGCGCCGGGCGGGGTACGAGGACGCCGCCGTCCCCGTACCCCGTGCCGGTAAGGCACCCCGGGCGCGCGGCCTTCGGCCCGGTTCGCTAACTTGAATGCGTGGACAAGAACAACGCCCTGCGCGCCGGCGCCCTGGCCGCCGGTACGACGCTGATGATGCTGCTCATGTCGTCCCCCGCGCTCGCGCTGACCCGCGACGACGGTGACGACCCCGGCCCGGGCCTGAGCGTCATCCAGACGCTGGGCCTGTACGTCTTCCTCCCGCTGGTGCTGTTCGTGGTGATCGCCGGCCTGGTCATGGTGCTGGACAGGTCGCGGGCCAGGAAGGACACCACCTCGTCCAACATCAACGTGAAGCCCGGGGCCGGGGCCAAGGCCTGACCGCCCCGCCGGTTCGTTCGCCGGGGGCGCCCGTCCTCCCGTGGTTACGCGCGTACGCCGTACCCGGGTGAGACCGGCGCCCCCGGCGTTTTCGCGTACGCGGTACCGGGGTGACCGGCGCCCCGGCGCCCGCGCGGGTCGGCGGCCGGCTGCCCGGCCGCCGCCCGGGAGGCGGCCGGTCCGGCTACTCGGCCGTCGTGGCGAGCAGTTCGCGCAGCAGGCCGGCCAGGTGGCCGGCCTGCTGCGGGTCCAGGGCGGCCAGCGCCGCGCTCTCCTCGGCGAGGCCCGCGTCCACCGCCTCGTCGACCAGCCGCAGCCCCTCCTCGGTGAGGGTGACCTTCAGACCGCGCCGGTCGTGCGGGTCGGGGGAGCGGCGCAGCAGCCCGGCGCGCTCCAGCTTGTCCAGGCGGCCGGTGGTCCCGCCGGTGGTCAGCATGAGCGTGGCCGACAGCTCGCGCGGCGACAGGGTGTACGGCTCGCCGGAGCGGCGCAGGGTGGCCAGGACGTCGAACTCGCCCCGGGTGATGCCGTAGGGCCGGTACGCCCGTTCCATCCGGTCGCCCATCGCGCGGGAGATCCGGAAGATCCGGCCGAACACCTCCATCGCCCGGGTGTCCAGCTCCGGGCGCACCCGCGCCCACTGTTCGATGATCGCGTCGACCGGGTCGGCTGGCTGTGCGTGCATGGGCCGAGTATCGGCCCCTTTCCGCTTGCCCGCAAGAAAGCCACTTGCAACTAAGTAACTTAGAGCTAAGCTACTTACCAGCTACCCAAGCTGCCCGATGGTTCGTCCACGCGCGGCCACCGCGCCGTGACCTCCCGAAAGGCCCGCCATGGCCCTCCGCACCCCCGGCACGACCGCCGTCATAGCCGCCACCGCGCTCGCCCCCGTCTCCTGGGGCACCACCTACGCGGTCACCACCGAGTTCCTGCCGCCGGACCGCCCCCTGTTCACGGCTCTGCTGCGGGCCCTGCCCGCCGGTCTGCTGCTGCTCGCCGCCACCCGGGTCCTGCCGCGCGGCACCTGGTGGGCGAAGGCGGCCGTCCTCGGCGCGCTGAACATCGGCGCCTTCTTCCCGCTCCTGTTCGTCGCGGCCTACCGGCTGCCCGGCGGGATGGCCGCCGTCGTCGGCTCCGCCGGTCCGCTCTTCGTCGTCGGCCTCTCGGCGCTGCTCCTCGGGCAGCGGCCGGCCCCGCGCACGCTGCTCACCGGGCTGGTGGCCGCGCTCGGCGTCAGTCTCGTCGTGCTGAAGGGGGCCGGCGCGCTGGACCTCGTCGGCGTCCTCGCGGCCCTCGCCTCCACCGTGTCCATGGCGGCCGGCACCGTGCTGACCAAGCGCTGGGGCCGCCCGGCGGGGGTGGGGCCGCTGGCGCTCACCGGCTGGCAGCTCACCGCGGGCGGCCTGCTCATCGCGCCGCTCGCGCTGCTGGCCGAGGGCGCCCCGCCCGCCCTCGACGGCCGGGCCGTCGGCGGCTACCTCTACCTCGCCCTGGCCAACACCGCCCTCGCCTACTGGCTCTGGTTCCGCGGGATCGGCCGGCTCACCGCCACCCGGGCCGGATTCCTCGGCCCGCTCTCCCCGCTGACCGCCGCGGTCGTCGGCTGGGCGGCCCTCGGCCAGGCGCTGACCCCGGTGCAGACGGCGGGCATGGCGCTGGCGTTCGGAGCGATGGTGGCGGGACAGCTGGGCGGCGGCGGAACTCCCCGTCTGTTCAGGAAAACTGAAAAGAACGATCGTAAAGATTCGATGGACCTGATGGTTCCGGCCCTGCGACGGTAGGACCGCCCCTCCTCCCGCCGACCCGCCCGGAAAGGCCCCCTGTGCCCGCAGCCGCGCACCAGACCACCCCCGTCACCGCCCCCGCGCCCCGCGCCCCCCGCTCCCGGCAGGCCGCCGCCCCGCTCCTCGGCCTCGCCTGCGCGGCGCTCGCCACGGTCGTCTGGTCCGGCAGCTTCGTCACCGCACGCGGCCTGCACGACAGCGTCCCGCCCCTCCAGCACGCCTTCTGGCGGTGGGTGATCGCCCTGCTCGCCGTCGCCCCCTTCGGCGCACGGCGGGCCTGGCGGCAACGCCACCTCCTCCGGCTGCACGCCCGCTACGTCCTGCTCGCCTCCCTCCTCGGCGTCGCCCTCTACAACACCCTCGTCAACCAGGCCGGCCTGACCACCCCGGCCGCCACCATGGGCATGATCATGGCCGCCTCGCCGGTGCTCATGGCCGTGTTCGAGCGGCTGGGCGGCGTACGGCTGGGCGCCCGGCGCACCACCGGGCTGCTCCTGGCCTGCGCGGGCGTGGTGCTGCTGGTCGCCGGCGGCGGCGCGGACTTCTCCCCGGGCACCCTGTGGATGCCGGCCGCCGCCTGCTGCTTCGCGGGCTACAGCGCCCTGCTGCGCCGCCGGCCGGCCGAACTCGACCCCACGGCCTTCCTGTTCACCACGTTCCTCGCCGGCGCGGTGCTGCTGCTGCCCGCGCAGGCCGCGAGCCTCGCCGTGCAGGGCGGCTTCCGCCCCGTGCCCGGCACGGTCCTGCCCCTGCTCTACGTCGGCGTGGCCTCCTCCGCGCTGGCCTTCTTCGCCTGGAACAAGGCCGTCGCCCTGATCGGCGCCACCCGCGCCGGCATCGTCTACTACCTCCAGCCGGTCTGTGTCGCCGCGCTGTCCTGGGCGCTGCTCGGCGAACACACCGGCCCGACGGGCCTGTTGTGCCTGGCGCTGATCCTGACCGGGGTGGTGCTGGGCGCGGGCTCCCGCCGCTGAGGGCGCCGTGTAGCGTCCGCCGCATGAGCGAGTGGGACCTGAGGAAGCTGCGGATTCTGCGCACCCTGCGCGAACGGGGCACGGTCACCGCGACGGCCGCGGCCCTGCACATGACCCCGTCGGCGGTGTCCCAGCAGCTCACCGGCCTCGCCGCCCAGCTCGGCGTGGACCTGCTGGAGGCGCGGGGCCGCCGGGTCCGGCTCACCGACGCGGCCCGGCTGGTGCTGGCCCACACGGAGCCGGTGTTCGAGCAGCTGGAGCGGGCGGACGCGGCCCTGGCGGCCTACGCGCACGGCGACGCCGGCGAGGTCCGCGTCGGCGCCATCCCGACCGCCGTCCCCGCCCTGGTCGTCCCCGCCGTACGGGCCCTCAGGGACACCCACCCCCAAGTGGGCGTCCGCGTCCGGGAGACCGAGGCCGCCGAGGCGTACCGGCTGCTGGCCGCCGGGGACGTCGACCTCGCCGTGTCCCTCGCGGCTAAGGCCCCGAGCGCCCCGGACCCCCGCTTCACCCACGTCCCGCTGCTCGCCGACCCGCTGGACGTGGCCCTCCCCGTGGACCACCCGCTCGCCGAGGCCCCCGGCCTGACCCTCACCGACCTCGCCGCCGAACCCTGGATCTACGGCGGCAGCGGCCCCTGGTCCGACATCACCCGCCGTGCCTGCGAGGCGGCCGGCTTCAGCCCCCGCCAGGGCCACTCGGCCTCCGGCTGGACCGCGATCCTCGCCATGGTGGAGGCGGGCATGGGCGTCGCCCTCGTCCCGAGGACGGCGGCGGACCCCCGCACCGCCGTGACCCTCCGCGAACTGACCGCGAACCGCCCGGTCCGCCACGTCACGGCCTCGGTCCGCAAGGGCGCCACCTCCTCCAGGGCCCTCACCCACACCCTGAACGCCCTGACGGCGGCGGCCGGACGGGTCGGCCGGGGCTGAACTCCCGATCCGCGGCCGGGTGCCGGGTGCCGGCCGGCGCTCGTGGGGCGGGCGAACGGGTGACGGCCTCGGGGGGCGGAGGACGGTGGCCGAGATGCCGAGGGTCCGGGGGGCCGCTAGCGTGTTGGAGGAGGGCCGCGACCGGGCGGTGTGCCCACCGCCGGCGAGTGCCCTGTCACGGGCCCCGGCAGGGCGTGGGACGGACCCCTCGCCCCCCCCCGCGGCACCAGTACCCGCGCGCACCGCCGCAGCGGCCGTCGCCCCCGTACCGGAAACCCCCGACGAGGGCGTGGAAGGAAGGTAGGCCCATGAAAGCACAACGCGTGAGGCGTCTCTTCGCGGTATCCGCGGCCGGTGCCGTCCTGGCCGGTGGCGCCGCCATCGGCACGGTGGGCACGGCCTCGGCGGCCGCCCCGCGGCAGGTCTCCACCCACCACGGCTGTTACGACCGCGGCTGGGGGAACGGCTGCGGCTTCGCCCGGAACGACTTCTTCGGCAACGGCTTCCGCAACGGCCTCGTCGGCACCGGTGTCGTGGTGATCGTCGTGAGCTGAGCCGGGACCACCGGGTCCGCCACGCCCCCGGCCGGACGGGCCGGCCACCGACGGCCGCCCGTCCGGCTTCGGCGTGTCCCCGGCCCCTCCCCGGGCGCCCTCCCCGGGCGTCCTCCCCTCCGGGGTTCGTCGTGTCCGGCGCCGCGCACACCGGCGGGGGACGGACATCGCGTTCCCCGTCACTCCCATGGAAGGATGACGCAACCGACACATAACGAGGAGATGACCGCGTGCCTGGCACAAACCTGACTCGCGAAGAGGCGCAGCAGCGGGCCGAGCTGCTCACCGTTGACTCGTACGAGATCGATCTCGACCTCTCCGGCGCGCAGGGTGGGGGTACCTACCGGTCCGTGACCACGGTGCGCTTCGATGTCGCCCGGGGCGGCGCCGAGTCCTTCATCGACCTGGTGGCGCCGGCCGTCCACGAGGTGGTCCTCAACGGCGACCGGCTCGACCCCGCCGAGGTCTTCGAGGACTCGCGGATCGCGCTGCCGGGCCTGCTGGAGGGCCCCAACGTCCTGCGCGTCGTCGCGGACTGCGCCTACACCAACACCGGCGAGGGCCTGCACCGCTTCGTCGACCCGGTGGACGAGCAGGCCTACCTGTACACGCAGTTCGAGGTCCCGGACGCCCGCCGCGTCTTCGCCTCCTTCGAGCAGCCGGACCTGAAGGCCACCTTCCGGTTCACCGTGAAGGCGCCCGAGGGCTGGACCGTCGTTTCCAACTCGCCGACGCCCGAGCCGAAGGACAACGTCTGGTCCTTCGAGCCGACCCCGCGCATCTCGACGTACATCACCGCGCTGATCGCCGGTCCCTACCACTCGGTGCACAGCGTGTACGAGAAGGACGGCCGGTCGGTGCCGCTCGGCATCTACTGCCGGCCCTCGCTCGCCGAGTTCCTGGACGCCGACGCGATCTTCGAGGTCACCCGGCAGGGCTTCGACTGGTTCCAGGAGAAGTTCGACTACGCCTACCCGTTCCAGAAGTACGACCAGCTGTTCGTGCCCGAGTTCAACGCGGGCGCCATGGAGAACGCGGGCGCGGTGACCATCCGCGACCAGTACGTCTTCCGGTCCAAGGTGACCGACGCGGCGTACGAGGTGCGCGCGGAGACCATCCTGCACGAGCTGGCCCACATGTGGTTCGGCGACCTGGTCACCATGGAGTGGTGGAACGACCTGTGGCTGAACGAGTCGTTCGCCACCTACACCTCCATCGCCTGCCAGGCCGCCGCGCCCGGCTCCCGGTGGCCCCACTCGTGGACCACGTTCGCCAACTCCATGAAGACC
This sequence comes from Streptomyces sp. NPDC029296, assembly GCF_055569255.1. Classification (NCBI taxonomy): domain Bacteria; kingdom Bacillati; phylum Actinomycetota; class Actinomycetes; order Kitasatosporales; family Streptomycetaceae; genus Streptomyces; species Streptomyces sp. NPDC029296. The sequence continues at coordinate 89,239 of NZ_JBVHXT010000006.1, read as the reverse complement.
TGGGCCTACCGGCAGGACCAGCTGCCGTCCACCCACCCGATCATGGCGGACATCCGCGACCTGGACGACGTGCTCGTCAACTTCGACGGCATCACCTACGCCAAGGGCGCCAGCGTGCTCAAGCAGCTCGTGGCGTACGTCGGCGAGGACGAGTTCTTCCAGGGCGTGCAGGCGTACTTCAAGCGGCACGCGTTCGGCAACACCCGCCTGTCGGACCTGCTGGGCGCCCTGGAGGAGACCTCCGGCCGGGACCTGAAGACCTGGTCGAAGAAGTGGCTGGAGACGGCCGGCATCAACATCCTGCGCCCCGAGGTGGAGACGGACGCCGACGGTGTCGTCACCTCCTTCGCCGTCCGCCAGGAGGCCCCGGCGCTGCCCGCCGGCGCCAAGGGCGAGCCGGTGCTGCGCCCGCACCGCATCGCGATCGGCCTGTACGACCTGTCCGACGCCGGCAAGCTGGTGCGCACCGACCGGATCGAACTCGACGTCGACGGCGAGCTGACCGCCGTACCGCAGCTGACCGGCAGGCGCCGCCCGGCCGTGGTGCTGCTCAACGACGACGACCTGTCGTACGCCAAGGTCCGGCTGGACGAGCGGTCGCTCGCGGTGGTCACCGAGCACCTCGGCGACTTCACCGAGTCCCTGCCGCGCGCGCTGTGCTGGGCGTCGGCCTGGGACATGACGCGGGACGCCGAACTGGCCACCCGCGACTACCTCTCCCTGGTGCTGTCCGGCATCGGCAAGGAGTCCGACATCGGCGTGGTGCAGTCGCTCCAGCGCCAGGTCAAGCTGGCCATCGACCTGTACGCCGACCCGTCGGCCCGCGAGGCGCTGCTGACCCGCTGGACCGACGCCACGCTGGCCCACCTGCGCGCGGCCGAGGCGGGCAGCGACCACCAGCTGGCCTGGGCCCGGGCGTTCGCGGCGACCGCGCGCACGCCGGAGCAGCTGGACCTGCTGGAGGCCCTGCTCGACGGCACGCAGACCGTCGAGGGCCTGGCCGTGGACACCGAGCTGCGCTGGGCGTTCGTGGAGCGGCTCGCGGCCGTCGGCCGGTACGACGAGACGGAGATCGCGGCCGAGTACGAGCGGGACAGGACGGCGGCCGGCGAGCGGCACGCGGCCACCGCCCGCGCGTCCCGCCCGACGGCGGAGGCCAAGGCGGAGGCGTGGGCCTCGGTCGTCGACTCCGACAAGCTGCCCAACGCCGTGCAGGAGGCCGTGATCGGCGGCTTCGTGCAGACCGACCAGCGCGAGCTGCTCGCGCCGTACACCGACCGGTACTTCGAGGTGCTCAAGGACGTGTGGGCGTCGCGCTCGCACGAGATGGCCCAGCAGATCGCCATCGGCCTGTACCCGGCGGTCCAGGTCTCCGAGGAGACCCTGTCCAGGACGGACACCTGGCTCGCCACGGCCGAGCCGAACGCGGCCCTGCGCCGCCTGGTCTCGGAGTCCCGCTCGGGCATCGAGCGGGCCCTGCGGGCCCAGGCCGCGGACGCGGCGGCCACGAGCCGCTAGCCGGCGGCCGAGGGGGCGTCCGGCACACCACCGGGCGCCCCCTCGGCGGACCGGCTCGCCCGGCGGCCCGCCTCCAGCCCCGCCAGCACCCGGGCGAACTCCCGCACCGTCCCCGTCTCCGCGTCCCGGTGCCAGATCAGACCGAGCGCGGAGTCGGGGATGCCGTCCACGGGGACGTAGGCGATGTCGGCGCGCTGGTGCTGGGCGGCCGTCGGGTGGCACAGCAGGAGGGCGCCGCGGCCGGCGGCGGCCAGGCACAGGGCCTCCTGGAGGGTCGTCGCCGCCGGGCCGGGCAGCGCGCCGGGGGCACGGGCGGCCCGCCAGTACGGCGGGGCCGGAGCCGCCACCCCGATCAGGGGCACCGTCGCGAGGTCCGCCGCGCCGACCCGGTCCCGCGCGGCGAACGCGTGCCGGCGGGCGACGGCCAGCGCGTGCCGCTGCCGGGAGAACACCGGGCCGAGGACCAGGTCCGGTTCCTCCACCGGCAGCAGCACCACCGCCGCGTCCACCGTGCCCCGCCGCACCGCCCCGAACGGATCCGCGTACGGGATCTCCACCAGGTCGACCGAGCGGGCCGGGGCCTCCGCCTCGAACTCCGAGACCGCCTCCAGCAGTTGCGCGTACACCGTCCCCTGGAAACCCAGCCGCAGCGGACCGGCCCCGCCCCGGGCCACCGCCCTGGCGTCCGCCACCGCCGCGTGCAGCGCCCCGTACGCCGGACGCAGCCGCTCCAGGAGGCGTTCGCCGAGCGGGGTCAGCGCCACCCGGCGGCTGGAGCGGTGCACCAGCCGGGCGCCCACCCGCCGTTCCAGCGCGGCCAGCAACTGGCTCACCCGGCTCTGCGAGACGAACAGCCGCTCCCCGGCCCGCCCGAAGTGCAGCTCCTCGGCGAGCACCAGAAAGCACTCCAACTCCCGTAGCTCCAGCCCGGACACGCGACTCCCTCCGCCGATCACTCCCGCTCATGCAAGGGTGAGCGGATCGCCGTTGTTCCCGCGCCGCCCGCGGCAAAGGCTGGAGGACATGGTCTTCCGCCGAACCCGCACCCCCCACCCCGCGCCCCGGCCCGGCACCCCGGCACCCCGCCCGGACCGGCCCTGGGCCGCCGTCGGCATGCTCGCCGCCGCCACCTTCGCCGTCGTCACCACCGAGATGCTCCCCGTCGGCCTGCTCACCTCGCTCGGCGCGGGACTGGACGTCTCCGCCGGCACCGCGGGCCTCGCGGTCACCCTGCCCGGACTGGTCGCCGCCGTCGCCGCCCCGCTGCTGCCGGTCGCCGTGCGCCGCGCCGACCGCCGCACCGTGCTGTGCGCGCTGCTGCTCCTGCTCGCCGCCGCCAACCTGCTCACCGCGCTCGCCCCCGCCTTCCCCGTGGTGCTCGCCGCCCGGCTGCTGGTCGGGGTGTGCATGGGCGGGGTGTGGGCGGTGGCCGCCGGGCTCGGCGCGCGGCTGCTGCCGGGGCCCTCGGCCGGCCGGGCCACCGCCCTGGTCTTCAGCGGGATCGCCGTCGCCTCGGTGCTCGGCGTGCCCGCCGGAACCCTCCTCGGCGCGGCGGCGGGCTGGCGCGCCGCGTTCGCCGCGATGACCGGCTGCGCGCTGCTGGTGGCGGCCGGGCTGGCCGTCGTCCTGCCGCCGCTGCCCGCCGAGGGCGCCGTCCGCCTCGGCACCTTCCCCCGGCTGCTCGGCACCCCGCGGGTGCGGTGGCTGCTGATCACCATCGCCCTGCTGGTCACGGGGCACTTCGCCGCCTACACCTACGTCCGCCCCGTCCTGGAGCGCACCCCGGGCACCGGTCCGGGTCTGGTCGGCGCCCTGCTGCTCGGCTACGGGGTCGCGGGCGTCGCCGGGAACTTCGCGGGCGGCGCGCTCGCGGCCCGCCATCCGCGCCGCGCCCTGCGGCTGATCGCCACCGTCCTCGGCGCGGTCGTCCTGCTGCTCGCCCCGGCGGGCGGCTCCGCCCTCGGGTCGGCCGCGCTGCTGCTGGTGTGGGGACTGGCGTACGGCGGGGTGTCCGTGTCCGGCCAGCGGGCCCTGACGGCCGCCGCGCCCGAGGCCCCCGAGGCCGCGTCCGCCCTGTTCGCCGGGGTGTTCAACGCGGCCATCGCCCTCGGCGCGCTGGCCGGCGGACGCCTCGCGGACGGCCCGGGCCTGACCGCCGTCCTGCTCACCGGCGGCGTGCTCGCGGGGCTGGCGGCCCTCACCCCCACCGCCCCGGTCCGCGACGCGCACGGGGCGGTCACGTCACCGTGACCGCCCCGGCTTCGCACCCGTCCTTACCTGCCCGACAGCTCCGCCGCCACCAGCTCCGCGATCTGCACCGCGTTCAGCGCGGCACCCTTGCGGAGGTTGTCGTTGGAGACGAACAGGGCCAGACCGTTGTCCACCGTCTCGTCGCGGCGGATGCGGCCGACGTACGACGGGTCCTGGCCGGCCGCCTGGAGCGGGGTCGGGATGTCCGACAGGGCCACGCCCGGCGCCTTCGCCAGCAGCTCGGTGGCCCGCTCAGGGGAGATCGGACGCGCGAAGCGGGCGTTGACCTGGAGGGAGTGGCCGGAGAACACCGGCACGCGCACGCAGGTGCCCGAGACCTTCAGCTCCGGGATCTCCAGGATCTTGCGGGACTCGTTGCGCAGCTTCTGCTCCTCGTCGGTCTCGTTCAGACCGTCGTCCACGAGGGAACCCGCGAGCGGGAGCACGTTGAAGGCGATGGTGCGCTTGTAGACCTGCGGCTCGGGGAAGTCGACCGCCTGCCCGTCGTGGGTGAGCTTGTCGGCCTCGGCCGCCACCTTCTGCACCTGGCCGTGCAGCTCGGCCACGCCCGCCAGACCCGAGCCGGACACCGCCTGGTAGGTGGCGACGACGAGCGCCTCGAGCCCGGCCTCCTCGTGCAGCGGCCTCAGCACCGGCATCGCGGCCATCGTGGTGCAGTTCGGGTTGGCGATGATGCCCTTGGGGCGGTCGGCGATCGCGTGCGGGTTCACCTCGGAGACCACCAGCGGGACCTCGGGGTCCTTGCGCCAGGCCGACGAGTTGTCGATCACGACGGCACCCTGGGAGGCGACCTTCTCGGCCAGGGCCTTCGAGGTCGCGCCGCCCGCCGAGAACAGCACGATGTCCAGGCCGGTGTAGTCGGCGGTCGCCGCGTCCTCCACCGTCACACCGTCCAGCACGGACCCGGCCGAGCGGGCCGAGGCGAACAGGCGCAGCTGCGTGACCGGGAAGTTCCGCTCCACGAGGATCCTGCGCATGACCGTGCCGACCTGACCGGTGGCTCCGACGATTCCGACCCTCACGGCGACTCCCTCTTGTGTGTCTCTTGCCTGACCGGGGCGTTTCCATCATGCGGCCGACCCCGGTCCACCTGTCCAATTCTTTGCCGGGCGTGCCCGGGGAATGGGACACCACCGCCCCGCGAACGGTTCCATACGTCCGCCCGGCACGCCGCTGAGCTGGAGAAATTCCCTCTACGGCGGTCCCGCGCCGCAAGCTGTGCCGTCCCGGACCCTGCCCGCGCGGGCCCCCGCCATACGAAGGTGTGACGTACGCCTCTCCGGCCGGCCGCCGCACACCGAACGTTTCGGCCCGGTGCCGCGTCGTAGGGGCACACGCGTGAGGGGGGTGGCTTGTGCTGCGCGGAAAGGCGCGCCGCGACCAGGGGGCGTTCGCCGCCGGCCGGGACCGGGCCGGTGACGATCCGCTGGACGCGGCCCAGGAACGCCGGGTGCGGGCGGTGCTCGCGCTGGGCGGAGTGCCGCAGTCGGACCTGCCGGACGGGGTACAGCAGGTACGGCTGCGGCTGCTGGAGCGGGCCGCGAGCGGGCGCGAGGCGCCGCGGGACGTGTCGGCGTGGGCCGCGGTCGTCGCGTCCAACCTGGCGATGGACTGGCACCGGGCCAAGCGGCGCCAGGAACGGCTGGGGGAGCGGCTGGCGGCGCTGCGCGAGCCCGCGGGGTCCTCCGGGGAGGAGACCAGCCTGCTCTCCCTCGCCGTCGCCCGCGGCCTGGACCAGCTGCCGGCCGCCCAGCGGCAGGTGGTCGTCCTGCGCTTCTTCGCCGACCTGCCCGTGCGGGACATCGCCGAGGCGCTGGACGTCCCCGAGGGCACGGTCAAGAGCAGGCTGCACACGGCGGTCCGCGCCCTGCGCACCCGCCTGCACGAGGACGAGGTGGTATGACATGCCCGCCGACCGGGAGAACGTGGGGAGCGCGGGGGGTGCCGGGGGCCGCGAGGGCCGTGGGGCGTACGCGGCGGGCCGGGCGGGGCGCGGGGATCAGCGGGTGGGCGAGGGGGACGAGCGGGTGCGCGAGGGGGCCGGGGAGCACGGCGGGGGCGGGGAAGAGCGGGGGGAGTACGGCGGCATGGACGCCCTGATGGCCGCGATCACCGGGGAGCCCTTGCCGGCACCGGCCCACCGGGACCCCGCCTTCCTCGCCGCGCACCGGGCCGCCGAGGCCGACGTGGCGCTCCTGCGGGACGGTCTGGCCCGGCTGGCCGAGACGCTGACGGGGGAGACGGGGGAGACGGGGAAGGTAGACCAGCGGGAGGAGCCCGCGACCGAGCCCGGCCCGCACGGGCGACACCCTGACGGGGAGCCGGCGCCCCGGCGCGCGGCGACCCCGGACACGGCAGCCGGGAACGCGGTGACGGGTGTTTCGGGGTCCGGTGATACGGCCGGGACGCCCGGAGGCGCCGTGCCCTGCGGCCCTGCGGCCCCCCTGCCCCCCGCCCCCCGTTTCCGCAGCCGCATCCGGAGTGGGGGTGCGGCGCGGACGCGCGGCGACGCCGCTCCCCCGGCATCCCTCCATGCCCCCGCACCCGCCGGCCCCGCGCCGGCCGCCCCCGCCTCCTCGGCGCCGTCCACCCCCCGCACGCGCCCCCGTACCCGCCCCTCCCGGCCGCCTCGGCCGGGAAGGCCGGGCGGGGCCCGGCGGGTGCTGCGGGTCGGGGCCGGGGTGCTCGGCGGGGCCGGGGCCTTCGGTCTTCTGCTGGGGTTCGGCTGGCTCGTGAGCCAGGGCGGTGGCATGGACGACGGCGGCGGGTCGTCGGCCAAGAGCGACACCGCCGCGGGGAGCCGGGAAGCCGCGGGTGACGGGCGGCGGCCGGCGGATCCCCGGCCCGAACTGGCCTGCGCGCGGCTGGTCGTGGAGGGCACCGTGACAAGGGTGGAGCGGCGGCCGAAGTCCCCCTGGAGCCGGGTCACACTGACCGTGACCCGTTCCTACAAGCCCGCGCGGGGCCCGGCCGACGTCGCCGTCCTGCTCGACGCGGACACGCGGCCGGCGCCCCGGGAGGGGCAGCACGTGCTGGTCGGGGCGGCCCGGGGGGAGGAGTACGCGACCCTGTGGGCCGTCGGCGACACCCGCGTGGCCGCCGAACGCGCCAGGATCACCGAGGCCCTGCCCGGCTCCCGCGACCTGCCCTGCCCCGCCGACGGCACCCCGGGGGAGGACCACTAGTCCCTCCGCACGCGAGAAGGGGCGGGCGTCCGCACGGACACCCGCCCCTCCTTCCCGGTCGTCACTCCGTTACGGCGTGACCTTCCCGATCTTCACGCTGGCGCTGCCCGCCGTCGTGCCGCGGGCGTTCACCAGCTGGACCCGGCCGAAGAACTCACGGCCCGCCGGGGCCTCGGCCGCGGCCGTGACCTGCCCGGTGACCGTCGCCGAGGCGCCCGTGGCGAGGTGGACCGGGGCCGAGTCGCCGACCGTGACGGAACCGAGCGCGGCGGAGAAGAACACGTCCCGGTAGTCGTAGTCGGTGGAGCCGGACGGCACCGCGTAGCCCACGACCTTCACGGTGTAGGTGCCGGCGGCCGGGTTCGGCACGGAGACCGCCTCCTCCGAGTCGCCGTCGGCGGACTTGCCGACCTCCTTGCCCGACGCGTCGTACACCGTGAGGTCCAGGTCGGCCGCGGCGTCCGAGACCCGCCCGATGGCGACGTCGAGCGAGGTCGCGCCGGCCGGGACGGTCACCGTGGTGGACCGCGTCTCACCCTCCTTGATCGCCGGCCGGTCCGTCTCGGCGGAGCCGAGCGGGCCGCCGACCAGCCTGCCGTCCAGCGGCGCGTAGGTGTTGGTCACCTTCCAGGACGCGCCGACCGGGCTGCCCACCCTGGCCTCGGGCACGGTCACGGTCTCCGGGTCGAAGGCCGCGCCGAGGACGGAGACGTCCAGCCGGTAGGGGTTGTCGAGCAGCGGGGAGGTGCGCCGGGACTCGACCTCGACCTCCCAGACGCCGGGCTGCGGGTCGGCGTACGCGCGCACGTCGGGCTTGCAGCCGTTGCCGTCCAGGTAGTTGTTGTAGCAGTACGGCGTGCCGGTGTTGTCGGACGGGACGCCGTAGGGGTGGATGGCGACGAACCGGGTCTGGCTGCCGTCCTTCAGCCCGCCGAGCGCGACCTCCAGGGACGTCGCGCCCTCGGGCACGGTCAGGAAGTACGACCGGGTGCTGTTGCGCTGCACCGAACCGGCGGCGGAGTAGGTGTACGCCACCGGTTCCGCGACCACGACGGTGGTGAGGACCTGCTTGTCGATGCCCTCGGTCCGCGGGTCGTCGACCTCCAGGATCGCGCTCTTGATGCCGGCCGACCCCGGGGCCGCCTGCACCTTGACGGTCACCGGCCGGTTCAGCGGGAGCCGCACCACGTCGTCGCCGACGACGCGGAAGGTGTGCGCGGAGTCGTTCTCGAAGTGCAGCTCGTGCCGGACCGCCTTGTCCGGGCCGGACGTACGGGTGAGCGTCACGTCGTACGTCTTCTTCTGGCCCGCCTTCAGGCCGCCCTCGCGGTCGTACAGGCCGGTGCCGTGGCCGGGGGTCTTCAGGGCGTCGTCGATCGCGGTGTCGACCGGCGCCTTGACGGTGTAGTCGTGGGCGGTGGCGCCGTCCTCGATGGCGTCCCAGGCGTCCACGATGTTGATCAGGCCCGCGCCCTCCTCGTACGCCTGGACGCCCTTGATGTGGTCCGCGGTCGAGGTCAGGGCGGTGCGCAGCCGGGCGGGGGTGAGGTCGATGCCCGCGCGCTTCGCGGCCGACAGCAGCAGCGCGGAGGCGCCGGTGGCCTGCGGGGCGGCCATCGAGGTGCCCTGGAGCATCGAGTAGCCGGCCGGGAGGGTGTAGCCCGCCTCGGCGACCGGGCCGCCCGGCAGCCAGGTCTGGGTGGTGTTGATCGCGGCGCCGGGCGCGCTCAGGGTCGGGGTGAAGCCGCCGTCCTCACGCGGGCCGCGCGAGGAGAAGGGCATCATGGCGTACTTCTTCTCCACGGCCGAGCCGTAGTCGGCGGCCCAGGTCTCCTTGGAGATCGTCGCGCCGACCGAGATCACCTTGTCGGCCAGGCCCGGGTCGCCGATGGTGTTGGCGCCCGGTCCGGAGTTGCCGGCGGAGATCACCAGCTGGACGCCGTAGGTGTCGATGAGCCGGGTGTACAGCTCGGCGCGGGCGTTGTTGCCGTCGTTGAGCGCGGGCAGGCCGCCGATCGACATGTTGACGATGTCGACGCCGCGCCTGGTCACCAGGTCGATCATGCCCTCGGTGAGGGCGACGTTGGTGCAGCCGCCGGTCCAGGTGCAGGCCCGCGAGGAGACGATCTTCGCGCCGGGGGCGGCGCCGTTCATCTTCCCGCCGAACAGGCCGTGGGCGGCGGTGATGCCGGCGACGTGGGTGCCGTGCTCGGACTCGATGACACCGATGTTGACGTAGTCGGCCTTGGCGCCGGAGGCGTTGTAGACGACGTCCTTGCGGGTCTCGACCACGAACGGGACGCGCTCGACGACGTCCGTCGCCGGGTCGTCGGTGCCGAAGTACCCGACCTGGAAGGCGTCCTTGTACGGCTTCATCGGCGCGTCGTCGGTGAAGTCCAGGTTGTCGTTCGTGTCGACGCGGACCGTGCCGGCGGCCGGGTCGTACAGCACGCCCCAGGCGTCGGTGGTGTCGCCGTCCCGGTTGAGGTCGCCCTTCTCGTCGCCTCCGGCGGTGGCGGACTCGTACAGGTAGTTGAACTTGTACGTGCCCTCGGGCGCCGTGAACCTCTCGGCGCCCTGCGCGGTGGTGACGGAGAAGGACGGGCCGGTGACGCCGGTCGTCATCCGCCGCCAGGTGCCGTCGCCGTCGGTGACCGGGTCGGTCGCGGTCACCCAGTCGACGATCTTCCGCTCGCCGGTGGTGGTCGTGCGCAGCGCCGGGTGGCCGAGGTCGACGCCGGAGTCCAGGATGCCGATGGTGACCCCGCGCCCGTCGGCCTTCGGGTAGTCGCGGACGAAGTCGACGGCACCGGTCTCGAAGGAGGGGTTGTACGGGTTCTCCGCCGGGGTGGTGCGGCCCGGCGCCGGGTAGGACGCCTTGCCCGTCGCGGACGGGGCACCGGCGGGCGCCGGGTCGTCCAGCGGGATCTCCTGCTTGAGGTCGATGGCCCGCACGGAGGAGAGCTTCACGGCGGCGGAGATGGCCGCGTCCGCGCGGCTCGTCGGGACGGTGGCGCGGACATAGCCGAGCTTGTCGTCCCTGCGGCCCACCAGGCCGCCGTCGACCGCGTCCAGTTCCCCGGCGACCTGCTCCGTCTTCCCGGGCGAGGTCGCGATCATCAGGGTGACGGTCTTGTCGCCGTCGGCCTTGGCGTCGGCGAGCAGGGCGGCGTCGTCCGGACCGAGCTTGTCGTCGGCGGACTTGACGCCCTGGCCCGCGGCCGGGGCGGGGGCCTGCCCGGCGGCGAGGGCCAGCGGCACCGGCCCGGCCGCGGAGAGGGCGGCCACCACGCCCACGGCCACGGCGGTGTGGGCCAGGCGTCTGGGGCCGGATATGGGTTCACGCTCGGGGGTGGTGCGGGTCATCGGCATCCCTCGGGTCAAGGAACGGGCGGACGGGAGCGCTCAGCCTGACCGACGGGAGGGGTTTTCGGGGACCGTTGACACAATCGAAATGAACGTATGGGGAAAACCCGCGATGGGAAAGGAACGTGTTCTGTCGGTATAGGACAGAATGCGGCCCTGTGTACGGGCTGACCCCGCCCGGTGCCGGGACGTTCGCCCGCCGCCGCGTGTCTTACGGGCTAACGTCCGCGTATGCGACGGAACTTGAGGGTGGCGGCCTACGCCGTGTGCGTCCGCGGTGAACGTCTCCTGCTCGCCCGGTCACCCGCGCCCGACGGCACCCCCGAGTGGGTGCTGCCCGGCGGCGGCATGGAGCACGGCGAGGACCCGTACGACACCGTCCGCCGCGAGGTCGCCGAGGAGACCGGCTACCGGATCGAGGTGAGGGCCCTGCTCGGCGTGCACTCCCGGCGGGCGGTCGGGGACCCGCGCTTCGGCCGCCGCCGGGACCACCACGCCCTGCGGCTCCTCTACGAGGGCGAGGTCACCGGCGGTGAACTCCGCCCCGAGGTCGGCGGGTCCACCGACCTCGCCGCCTGGCACGACCTGGCCGCCGTGCCCGCTCTGGTCCGGGTGCCGCTGGTCGATATCGGGCTGCGGCTGTGGCGCGAACGCCCGCCGCACGGACGGCCGGCGGACCGGCCCCTACCCCGGCAGGTGAACGGCGAGTGACCGTCCCCGGGCCGGTCGCGTGCGACTCCGTGACCGCGCCCGGTACCCCGTGATCCACGTTCGGTGATCGGTGTCACGCGTTGCCGCCGCGTTCACGTGCGGGTCATCCCCACTGCCAACGATCCACGGTGAGCGGGGCGTTCGCGTCCGCGGCGGCCCGCGACCACCGCCGACGCGTTCGCACCCGGGGAGACCGCGCCATGCCGCCCACACGCTCCGTAGCCGCCTCCGCCGCGCGGGTCAACCGCCGTAGCGTCCTCGCCGCCGCCGGCGCCGTCTCGCTTGCCGCGGGCGCCGGTTACGCCCTGCGCCCCACGGACAGCCAGGCCGCCACCCCGCCGGAGGCCCCGCCCGCTTCCGCGGCCGCGTCCGCCACGGCGCCGCTCGCCCCCTACACCAAGGGCACCACCGTCGCCTCCGTCGCCGCCCCGCGCGCCGGCTCCGGCTACCGCAGGCTCGGCGACGGGCCCGGCTGGAAGCGCGTCGTGCGCGCCGAGCTGGCCGCGCCCACGTCCGGCCGGGAGCGGCGCCGTACCGCCCTGGCGGCATTCGTGCAGTTCACCGACCTGCACCTGATGGACGTCCAGCACCCCTTGCGGCTGGAGTTCCTGCGCGCGCACGACGTGCACGCCTGGCGCCCGCACGAGGCGCTGACCGTGCCCGGCGCGATCTCCCTCGTGGAGCGGGTCAACGCGCTGCGCGGCGCCCCCGTCACCGGCGCCCCGCTGCGGTTCGTGATGACCACCGGCGACAACACCGACAACAACGCCCACTCCGAACTGGAGTGGTTCATGAAGGTGATGAGCGGCGGCCGGATCACCCCCAACACCGGCGACCCCAGGCACTACGAGGGCGTGCAGAACAGCGGGCTCAAGCAGTACTGGCAGCCCGGCTCCGCCCTCCGCGACCACGACAAGGCACTCGGCTTCCCCCAGGTGAAGGACTTCCTGGCCGCCGCGATCCGCGACGTGCGCAGCCCCGGCCTGAACCTGCCCTGGTACTCCACCGTCGGCAACCACGACGCCCTCCCGCTCGGCTGCTACGGCTCCCACGGCGACCCCTACCTCGCCGAGGCGGCCATCGGCGGCAGGAAGCTGATGAACGTCTCCGCCGCCGACGCCAAGAAGCTCCAGGACACCATCAAGAAGGTCAAGGACCCCCGGGGCAGCGGCTACCGCGACTTCCTCGAGGCGCACGCCCGCTCGGCGCGCCGGGTCACCCCGGACGAGCGGCGCGCCCCGTACACCCAGGCCGACTACCTGAAGGCCCACCTGGACCCGGCGTACCGGGGCCACGGCCCGGCCGGGCACGGCTACTCCTCGGCGAACCTGGACACGGGCACCCAGTACTACGCCTTCCGGATCTCCGACGACGTCATCGGCATCAGCCTCGACACCACCGACCCCGGCGGCCACTACGCGGGCTCCCTCGGCACCGCCCAGCTGAAGTGGCTCGACCGGACGCTGAAGGCGCACAAGGACTCCTACGCCGTCGTCTTCAGCCACCACACCAGCGGGTCCATGACCAACACCCGGCCCGACCCGGCCCGCCCCGGCGAGAAGCGGCACGACGGCGCCGCCGTGCTCTCGGTGCTGTCCGCCCACGCCAACGTGCTGGCCTGGGTGAACGGGCACATCCACAAGAACGTCATCACCCCGCACAAGGCGTCCGGCGGGCGCTCCTTCTGGGAGATCTCCACCGCCTCGCACGTCGACCACCCCCAGCTCGCCCGGATCGTGGAGCTGGTCGACAACAAGGACGGCACGCTCTCGCTGTTCACCACGCTGATCGAGTCGGCGGCCCCGCACCGCACCGACTACGCCGACCTCTCCCAGACCGGCCTCGCCGCCCTCTACCGCGAACTGGCCTACAACGCCCCCGGCGCCGACCGGACCCTCGCGGGCGGCACCGGGGACCGCAACACCGAACTGGTGCTGAGGAAGGGCTAGCCGCTTCCCTCAGCCGGAGATCCGGGTGAGCACCGGCAGGTAGCCGAGCGACTGCCCCGGCGCCGTCGGGTGGTACGACTCGGTGATCGCCAGGATGTCGACGCTGTGCAGCCAGGGCCGGGCGGAGCAGATCTCGTGGCCGGCGAAGGCGGCGGTGACATCGGCGAAGGTGAACCCGTGGGCGGCGGCGCGTCCCGCGATCACCGCGTTGAGATGGTCCACCGCGTCGTTCAGGGCGGCGCGCTCGCCGTCCTGGAGGCCGAGCGCGCACCCGCCCCGCAGGTGGTACAGGTGCGGGTAGCCGAGCACCACGACCCGGGCGGCGGGCGCCCTGCCCCGGATGGCCGAGTAGAGGCGGTCCAGGCGGCCGGTCAGCGATCCGTCCATGGTGTCGCGGGCCCGGGTCACGGCGGAGCGGCAGCCGTCGGTCCCGCCGATCGCGCACAGCGCCATGACGGCGGCGAAGCCCGAGTCGTGGCCGCCGACGGTGAGCGTGACCAGGCTCGTGCGCGCGCTGAGATGGCCGAGCTGGTCGGTGAGCACGTCGTCCGTGCCGGCGCCGTTGCACGCGGCGAAGCTGAACGTCGCCGGCGCGTGGGCCTCCGCCCACAGCACCGGGAAGGCCCGGCTGCTGCGCTTGCACTCCTTGCCGGAGGCCAGGTAGTCGCCGGCGCCGGCACCGGAGGAGTAGGAGTCGCCGAGGGCCACATAGCCGCCGGCCGGGGCGCGGGGCGGCGCCTGGGCGGTCGCGGGGCCGGCGAACGCGCAGGCCGCCGCGAGGAGCAGGGAGCAGGCGCCCGCCGCTATTCGGGTCTGTCTCATGACTCTCCTGTACCGGGGCCCGCGCCGCGCCGCCCGCCGCGCTCGTCCGCCCGGGTGAGTCCTCACCCGGTCGGACGAGCAGAACTGGCCGTCCGGGCGCTACCGGGGCAGCAGCACGACGTACGCGGCCGGATCCCGGTCTGCCGAGGCCATCAGCGCCGTCCGCACCACCGTCGCCTGCTGCTCCGGACAGTCCCGCAGCTTGCGCGGCGTGATGTGCACGACCGTGATGCCGAGGCGCTCCAGGTGCTCGCGCTTGCGGGCGTAGCGCGCCCACACCTCCTCGTCGTCCTGCCGGGCCGCCCGGGTGTCCAGCTCGACCGCCACCGCCTGGTCCGGCCAGTAGGCGTCCAGGCGGCCCAGGTCGGGACCGCCGGGCAGGCGCAGGCCGACGTTCCACAGCGGGTCGGGCAGGCCGTGCTCGCGGACCATCCGGTACAGGCGGCCCTCGGCGACCGAGCGGCCCTCCGCGAGCACCGCGTCCACCGCGTCCGCCACGTGCGGGCGGTGCAGCAGCCGCGCCCGGGTCAGCTCCCGGACCACGGCGGCCGGCTCGCAGTGGCCGCCGCGCACCGCCTCGATCAGCAGCCGCCGTACCGTCTCCGTCTCCGCCGGCTCCGCCACCGCGTCCGCCAGCGCCCGCGCCACCGGCGCCACCGGCAGCCCCGCCAGCACCACCGGCTCGGGCGGTGCGGAGGTGCGCACGACGCGGACATAGCCGGTGGAGCGCGGCCGGCGCGGCCGGGGCACCAGGACGTCCACCCGGTTCAGGGCGTCCGGTGGCGGGGTGGACGGGAACCCGTGCAGGGCCAGCGCCGCCGCCCCGGTCAGCATCGCGTCCGGGTACTGCGGCCGGTGCGGGCCCCGGGCCGTCGGCTGGGCCGGCACCCCCGGCCGCGCCGGTCGGGCCGCGTACAGCAGGGCCCCGTGCAGCCGCTCCTCGCCGGTGGGCGGGCCGGAGTGCAGCAGGACCACGTGCGGCAGCAGCTCCTGCCAGGGCCCTTCGGGGCCGCACCGCTCGGCCAGCTCTTCGGGGGACACGCCGTGGGCACGCAGCTGGGCCGCCGTCAGGACGCGGCGGTGGACCTCGGCGAGGTGGCGCAGCGGGCGGGGGGAGAGGGGGGTGTTGTGCGTCATGGCCTCGGAATTCCCCCGTCCCGACCGGCCCGTAACCGCTGTTACACGCCCGTCGATGAATCCGGACAAGACGGCACTAAAGGTCAGGTGTTCGGATGCCGAGAGGGCAGTGAAAACCCCTGGTCCGCCCGGGTGCGGACCAGGGGTTACGGCCTCGTCCGCCCGGATTTGGTAACGGTCACCGGCCGGGCGGGCCCAGGCCAGAGGTCAGCGGTCGGCCGCCGCGTCACACGCCTGCGCGCGCAGCGCCCGCGCCAGGTCGTCCCGCGCCTCCAGCACCAGCCGCCGCAGCGCCGACGCCGCGTCCTCGTGCGCCGCGAGCCACACGTCCGTCGCCTCCAGCGTCTCCGGCCGGTCCTGCAACGCCGGGAACAGACCCCGCACCACGTCCATGCCGATCTGGATCGACCGCTCCCGCCACACCCGCTCGATCGCCGCGAAGTACAGCTGCGCGTACGGCGCGGTCAGCTCCCGCTGCGACGGCTGGGCGAACCCCGCGATCGTCGCCTCCACCAGCGCGTTCGACAGCGAGTCCGACTCCACCACCTGCGCCCAGGCCTGCGCCTTGACCGCCGCCGACGGCCGCGCGGCAAGGCACCGCACCTGGTGCCGCTTGCCGGAGGCCGTGTCGTCCCGGGCCAGCTCCGCCGCCAGCACCGACTCGTCGGCCGCCCCGTGCGCCGCCAGCGGCTCCAGGAACGCCCAGCGCAGCTCCTGGTCCACCTCCAGCCCGTCGATCCCCGTGGTGCCGTCCAGCAGCTCCCTCAGCAGCCCCAGATCCGGCTCCGCCGAGGCCACGGCGGCGAAGAACCGCGCCCACGCCAGCTGGTGCTCGCTGCCCGGAGCGGCCGAGCGCAGCTCCCGCAGCGCCCCCTCGGCCAGCAGCGCCCCGCCGGCCTCCCGCCAGGCCGGCGCCGCGTAGTGCGTCAGCGCCGAGTTCGCCCAGGCGTGCAGCATCTGCAGGACGCCGATGTCCGACTCCCGGCCGGCGAACCGCAGCACCAGGTCGATGAACTCCCGTGCCGGCAGCAGCCCGTCCCGGGTCATGTTCCACAGCGCCGACCAGCACAGGGCGCGCGCCAGCGGATCCGTCAGCCCGCCCAGGTCCGCGCGCAGCGTCTCCAGCGAGGTCGCGTCGAAGCGGATCTTGCAGTAGGTCAGGTCGTCGTCGTTGACCAGCACCAGCTCCGGGGCCGCCTGGCCCGCCAGCTCCGCCACGACCGTCCGCGGCTCATGCACGTCCGTCTCCGCGCGCGCGTACCGCTCGAGCGTGCCCTCGGGCGTACGCCGGTACAGCCCCACCACGATCCGGTGCGGGCGCAGCTCCGGGTGCGACTCCGGGGCCTCCTGCACCACGGCCAGCTCGGCGATCCGGCCGCCCGTGGTGTCCAGCAGCACCTGCGGGGTGAGCGCGTTCACGCCCGCCGTCTGCAGCCACGACCGCGCCCACGCGCTCATGTCCCGGCCGCTCGTCTCGCCCAGCACCGACAGCAGGTCGCCCAGGCGCGTGTTGCCGTAGGCGTGCCGCTTGAAGTAGCGCCGGGCGCCCTCCAGGAACGCGTCCCGGCCGACGTACGCCACCAGCTGCTTGAGCACCGAGGCGCCCTTGGCGTAGGTGATGCCGTCGAAGTTCAGCTTGGCGTCCTGGAGGTCACGGATGTCCGCCGTGATCGGGTGCGTGGAGGGCAGCTGGTCCGCCCGGTACGCCCACGCCTTGCGCCGGTTGGCGAAGGTGACCCAGGCGTCCTTGAAGCGGGTCGCGCCGACGTTGGCGAACGTGCCCATGAAGTCCGCGAAGGACTCCTTCAGCCACAGGTCGTCCCACCACTCCATGGTGACCAGGTCGCCGAACCACATGTGCGCCATCTCGTGCAGGACGACGTTGGCCCGCGCCTCGTACGACGCCTGTGTCACCTTCCCCCGGAAGACGTACTCCTCCCGGAACGTCACCAGGCCCGGGTTCTCCATCGCGCCCAGGTTGTACTCCGGCACGAACGCCTGGTCGTACTTCCCGAACGGGTACGGGTAGTCGAAGTGGTCGTGGAAGAAGTCCAGGCCCTGCTTGGTCACCAGGAAGACGTCATCCGCGTCGAAGTACGGGGCGAGCGCCTTGCGGCACATCGCGCCGAGCGGGATCTCCAGCTTCGTGCCGTCCTCGAAGGTACGGCTGTAGGAGTCCGTCACGTAGTGGTAGGGACCCGCCACCACACACGTGATGTACGTCGAGATCGGCTTCGTCTCCGCGAACCGCCACACCCCGTCGACGAGTTCACCGGCGCCGTTGCCCCACACCGTCCAGCCCTGCGGCGCCCGCACCTCGAACCGGTACGGCGCCTTCAGGTCCGGCTGCTCGAAGTTCGCGAACACCCGGCGCGCGTCGGCCGGCTCGTACTGCGTGTACAGGTAGACCTCGCCGTCCTCCGGGTCGACGAAGCGGTGCAGACCCTCGCCGGTGCGCGAGTAGGCGCACTGCGCGTCCACCACCAGCTCGTTCTCCGCGGCCAGGTCCTCCAGCGTGATCCGCGAGCCGTCGAAGACCTCGCCCGGGTCGAGGTCCCGGCCGTTGAGCGAGACCGAGGTGACCCGCGGGGCGATCAGGTCGGCGAAGCTGGAGGCGCCCGGCTCGTTGCAGCGGAACCGCAGGGTGGTCACCGAACGGAACGTGCGCGGCTCGCCGTCCCCGTCGCCGACGGCGGACCGCAGGTCCAGGGACACGTCGTAACCCTCGACGGACAGCAGGGCGGCCCGCTCCCGGGCCTCGTCGCGGGACAGATTCTCACCGGGCACGGACGGCACTCCCTTGTGATCGCGTGATGAGCGGCTGGAACAGGACCGATCCTGCCATGCGCTCCTGACGGCGGGCAGCGGGGAATGCCGGTGGCGGCGACCTCGTTGACGCGGGAAACGTACGTTTCGCCAAGGAGCGCCATGTCCGAGACCGTCATCTCGTCCGGCAAGACCCCCGTCGACTTCTGGTTCGACCCGCTCTGCCCGTGGGCCTGGATGACCTCGCGCTGGGTGCTGGAGGTGGAGAAGCTCCGCGACATCGAGGTCCGCTGGCACGTCATGAGCCTCGCGGTCCTCAACGAGGACAAGCTGGACGAGCTGCCCGACGACTACCGCGAGCTGCTGACCACCAAGGCGTGGCCGGCGGTCCGCGTGGTCACCGCGGCCTGGCAGAAGCACGGCGCGGACGTCGTCGGCCCGCTCTACACCGCGCTCGGCACCCGCATCCACAACAACGGCGAGGGCGCGACCGTGGAGGCCATCGCGGGCGCGCTCGCCGACGTCGGCCTGCCGGCCGAGCTGATCGACTACGCCGGCCAGGAGGACTTCGAGTTCGAGGCCGAGCTGCGCGCCTCCCACAAGGAGGGCATCGAGAAGGTCGGCCAGGAGGTCGGCACGCCGGTCATCGCCCTGCCGGGCCCCGACGGCGAGCAGATCGCCTTCTTCGGCCCCGTCGTCACCCCCGCCCCCCGGGGCGAACAGGCGGCTCGCCTGTGGGACGGCACGGTGGCGGTGGCCTCGGTACCGGGGTTCTACGAGATCAAGCGCACCCGGACCAAGGGCCCGGACTTCGGCAACCTGTGACCCGTCGCCGGCCAGGGAGGACCCCCGTGAGTCACGTCCTCACGGGGGTCCTCTTTCCTCCGCCTGCCGCCGTGAAGGGTGAGAAGACGATCACGAGGCAGGACGACTCGGGCGGCCCGGCGCTCAGGGCGCGAGCAGCAGCACGTCGGCGCGGGACTTGGCAGCCTCGTAGCGGCGGGCGACGTCCTGCCAGTTGACCACCTGCCACATGGCCTCGATGAAGTCGACCTTCTGGTTCTTGTACTGCAGGTAGAAGGCGTGCTCCCAGGCGTCGAAGACCAGGATCGGGGTGGAGCCCTGGCCGACGTTGCCCTGGTGGTCGTAGACCTGCTCCACGACCAGGCGCCCGCTCAGCGGCTCGTGGGCGAGCACGCCCCAGCCGGAGCCCTGGGTGGTGGCCGCGGCCTTGGACAGCTGGGTCTTGAAGCCGGCGAAGGAGCCGAAGGACTCCTTGATCGCCTCGGCCAGTTCGCCGACGCCGTCCTGGGCCAGGGGCTCGCCGCCGCCGTCCTTCGGGCCGGTCATGTTCTGCCAGTAGATCGAGTGCAGGATGTGCCCGGAGAGGTGGAAGGCCAGGTTCTTCTCCAGGCCGTTGACCGAGCCCCACGTCTCCTTGTCCCGCGCCTCGGCCAGCTGCTCCAGGGTGTCGTTGGCGCCCTTCACATAGGCCGCGTGGTGCTTGTCGTGGTGCAGCTCGATGATCTCCGGGCTGATGACCGGGGCGAGCGCCGCGTAGTCGTACGGCAGCTCGGGCAGCGTGTAGACGGGCATGGGTGATCCCCTCCGGAACCTTATTGCAAGTCACTTGCAACTACACGCTAGCAACAAGTGGATCAGAACAACAGGAAGGCCCCCACGTGTTCGTCCGTGGGGGCCTGTCTCTCCGGGAGGGGCGGGGCGTCTTAGTCCCTGGCGCGCAGCCGCTGCCAGGCGTAGCCGACCGCGGCCAGGAACAGGGCCATGCCGCCCGAGGAGTACAGCTGGGTCCGGGTGTCCGGCTCGCGCCACATCAGCACGAAGATCGCGGCCATGCCGGCCAGCGCTACCCAGGTCAGCCAGGGGAACGCCCACATGCGCACGACCAGCCGCTCGGGGGCCTCGCGCTCGATCCGGCGGCGCAGCAGCAGCTGCGAGACGGCGATGAAGATCCAGACGATCAGGATGACCGCGCCGATCATGTTCAGCAGCCACTTGAAGATGTCGTCCGGCCGCCAGTAGCTGAGCAGCACGCAGACGAAGCCCAGCACGCTGGAGGTGACCACCGCGATCCGGGGCACCCCGCCGGACAGCCGCGCCAGCACCTTCGGGCCCAGGCCGCGCTCGACCAGCGAGAAGCCGATGCGCGAGGCGCCGTAGATGTTGGCGTTCATGGCGGACAGGAGGGCCACCAGGATGACCACGTTCATCAGCTGGCTCGCCCCGGGGATGCCCAGGTGTTCGAGCGTGGCGATGTACGGTCCCTTCGCCGTGACCTCCTCGGAGTCCCACGGCACCAGGGTGACCGCGACCGCCATCGAGCCGATGTAGAACACCGCGATGCGCCACATCGCCGTGCGCACGGCCGACGCCACGCCCCGCACCGGGTCCCGGGACTCGGCCGCCGCGATGGTGACCGTCTCCAGGCCGCCGTAGGCGAACACCGAGGCGAGCAGGCCTATCACCAGGCCGTCGCCGCCGTTCGGCATGAAATCGCCGAGGTGCGAGGTGCCGGGCGCGTCCGTGCCCGGCAGGACGCCCGCGATGGCCAGCACGCCGAGGATCAGGAACAGGCTGATCGCGCCGACCTTCAGTGCCGCGAACCAGAACTCGAACTCGCCGAAGTTCTTCACGGCGGCCAGGTTCGTCCCGCAGAACACCACCATGAACAGGGCCACCCACATCCACTGCGGGGTGCCCGGCAGCCAGCCCTGCACGATCTTCGCCGCGCCGATGCCCTCCAGGCCCACCGCCGTGCACAGCAGCACCCAGAACGACCAGCCCGCCGCGAAGCCCGCCCACGGGCCGATGGCCCGCTCGGCGTGCGCGGAGAAGGAGCCCGACGACGGGTAGGCGGCCGACATCTCGCCGAGCATCCGCATCACCAGCATCACCAGCACCCCGGAGAGGGCGTAGGCGAGCACGATGGAGGGGCCGGCGGCGGCGATGCCCGCGCCGGAACCGACGAAGAGGCCCGCGCCGATCACCCCGCCCAGGGCGATCATCGAAAGGTGGCGCTGCTTGAGGCCCTGGGAGAGGGAGCCGTCCACCGGTGGTGGAGGCGTCTCGGTGGTGGTGCTGTTCGGCATGGGTGCTGCTCTCCCCCGTGCAATGGGCGGGCAAAAGTCCCGCCAGTCTCCGCGTCCCGTCCGCTCAGGCGAAGGGCGTGACCACTATCCGGACACCTCTGGTGCGCAGGGTTAATCTACGGTTACGGCGCCGAGCGTGACCAGAGGTCGTACGCGACTCGCGATTCCTTTGGCGGGGTTCCACAGTCGGACCGCCCGTCCGGCCCACACGGGCCACGTGAGGGAAACGTCTCCGCCTCAGTGATCAGTCTCACGCCCGGGCCGGTGTGACCGGGTGTCTTTGTCCGGAGCCCACCAAGTCGCCGTTCCGGCCTTTGTCGAGCGCTGACGGTGATCGTGACGAGCGCACCGGTATAGCGTCACGGTGTCCCGACGTGTCCACACCATCCCGTGGAGTCCCCATGAGCACCGCCACCGCCACCGCCCGCCCCGGAGCAGTCCTCGCCGACCTGCTCCCGGCCTCCCGCGTCCGTGACGCCGCCCTCGTGGTGGGCGGCGCCGCGCTCACCGGCCTCGCGGCCCAGCTGTCGGTGCCGGTGCCCGGCTCCCCGGTGCCGGTGACCGGCCAGACCTTCGCCGCGCTGCTCGTCGGCACCGCCCTCGGCGCCCGCCGCGGCTTCCTCTCCCTCGCCCTGTACGCGGTCGCCGGCCTGGCGGGCGTGCCGTGGTTCGCGGACGGCAAGGCCGGCACCGGTCTCGTCTCCTTCGGCTACGTCCTCGGCATGCTCCTGGCCTCCGCCGTCGTCGGCGCCCTGGCCCGGCGCGGCGCCGACCGCTCCCCGCTGCGCACGGCCGGCACGATGGTCCTCGGCGAGGCGGTCATCTACGCCGTCGGCGTGCCCTACCTGGCCCTGGCGGCCCACCTGTCCGCCTCCCAGGCGATCGCGGCCGGCCTCACTCCGTTCCTGATCGGTGACGCCCTCAAGGCCGCCCTGGCCATGGGCGCGCTGCCCGCCGCGTGGAAGTTCGCCGGCAAGCGCTAGTCCACCGACGGCAGAGGCTCGCCGGGGTCGGGATCACTCCACGACCCGGGCGAGCCTCTTCCTTGTTCACAGGGGATGTCATCCAGGGGGCGTCGCCGCGCACGCGGGAGCGCGTTGCCCCGGGGCGCATCAGCCGACGGACACCTTGTCGGCCGGGTTCTCGGCCGTCGGCTCCGGGCGGGCCGCCGCCAGCCGCTGCCTGACCACCGCGATCACCAGCACGACCGCCGCGACCAGCAGCGACAGCAGCACCGTCTCGCGGCCGTCGTGCTCGGTGTCGAAGAGCATGTAGACCAGCACGCCCACGATCAGCGTCGCCGTCGCCCAGGTCAGATACGGGTACAGCCACATCTTCACGACCAGCTTCTCCGGCGCCTCCCGCTGGAGGATCTTCCGCATCCGCAGCTGCGAGAAGCAGATGACCAGCCACACGAACAGCGCCACCGCGCCGGAGGAGTTGACCAGGAAGAGGAAGATCGTGTCCGGGGACAGGTAGTTGAAGAAGACGGCGACGAAACCGAACACGACCGACGAGAGGATCGCGGCCATCGGCACGCCCCGGCTGTTGACCCGCGCGAACGCCTTCGGCGCGTCACCGCGCTCGCCGAGCGAGAAGGCCATCCGGGACGCCGTGTACAGGCCGGAGTTCAGACAGGACAGCACCGAGGTCAGCACGATGACGTTCATGATCTCGCCGGCGTGGGCGATGCCCAGGGAGTTCAGGGCGGCGACGTAGGAGCCGTCCTTGGCGATGGTCGGGTCGTCCCACGGCAGCAGCGACACCACGACCAGGATCGAGCCCAGGTAGAAGACGCCGATCCGCCAGATGATGCTGTTGGTGGACTTGGTGACGGCCTGCTGCGGGTTCTCGGACTCGCCGGCCGCCAGGGTCGCGATCTCGCTGCCCATGAAGGAGAACACGACCAGCAGTACACCGGTGAGGATCGCGCCCGGACCGTGCGGCAGGAAGCCGCCGTGCGAGGTGAGGTTGCCGAAGGACGCCTTGTCGGCGTCGACGCCCGGCAGCACGCCGAACACGGCGAGCAGACCGATGACGACGAACGCGCCGATCGCCACGACCTTGATGCCGGCGAACCAGAACTCGAACTCGCCGTAGGAGCCGACGGAGACGAGGTTGGTCGCGGTCAGCACGATCATCACGATCAGTGCCCAGCCCCACTGCGGGACGGCCGGGACCCAGCCTTCGAGGATCTTCGCGCCGGCGGTCGCCTCGACCGCGAGGACGACGACCCAGAAGAACCAGTACAGCCAGCCGATGGAGAAACCGGCCCAGCGGCCGAGCGCGCGGTCGGCGTGCGCGGAGAAGGAGCCGGAGGTGGGGTTGGCGGCGGACATCTCGCCGAGCATCCGCATCACGAGGACGACGAGCGTGCCGACGAGGGCGTACGACAGGAGGATGCCGGGTCCCGCGGTGGCGATACCCGTGCTGGAACCGACGAAGAGACCGGCTCCGATGACACCACCGATCGCGATCATCGACAGGTGGCGGTTCTTGAGTCCTGCTTGGAGGCCCGAACCAGGGGTCATGGACGGAATTCCTTTGCGCCAGGTGGAGCTGCCCGTACGAGCGGTGTACGAGTCGGTCCAGTGAATCCGAGGCGAACGGAATCGGGAACCTCCGAATCCGTATCGTTACCTGGGGTTCTCCCTTGAGGATCTATGGCATGACTCACACGTTTCCGGCCCGTAAGGCCGCCGTGACCCTGGGGCTGCTGCCCGGGTACGGGCGTGTCACACTCGTGGCATGCGCGTGTATCTCGGCTCCGACCATGCGGGCTACGAACTCAAGAATCACCTCGTCGAGTGGCTGAAGGCCGCCGGCCACGAGCCCGTGGACTGCGGGCCGCACCTCTACGACGCCCAGGACGACTATCCGCCCTTCTGCCTGCGGGCCGCGGAGCGGACGGCCGCGGACGCAGGCGCCCTCGGCATCGTGATCGGCGGCTCCGGCAACGGTGAGCAGATCGCCGCGAACAAGGTGAAGGGCGTGCGGGCGGCGCTGGCCTGGAGCGAGGAGACGGCGGCGCTCGGGCGGCAGCACAACAACGCCAACGTGGTGGCCGTGGGTGCGCGCATGCACAGCACCGAGGAGGCGACCAAGTTCGTCGAGGTCTTCCTCGCCACGCCGTTCTCCGGCGACGAGCGGCACGAGCGGCGGATCGAGATGCTGGCGCGCTACGAGACGACGGGCGAGCTGCCGCCGATCCCCCCGCACCACCCGCAGGGCTGACACGGCCCGGGGACCGGGTCTCGCCCACCCGACCCGGTGGGCCGGCAGGCCCGGCCTCCGGGGGTCGCACCCCCGGCCCTCCGGACTCGGTGGGGCAGCAGGCCCGGCCTCCGGGGGTCGCACCCCCGGGACCCGGTGGGCCGGCAGGCCCGGCCCTCGGGTGCCGCGCCCCCGGACCAGCGACTCGGTGGTCCGGGAAGCCGGGCCCGGGGGCTTCGCCCCGGATCCCGGTTCTGCCGCCCGCCCGACGCGGCCGGCCGAAAGACCGGGACGCCCCGGACCGCCCCGCCCGACACCTCCGCCTCCCGGCTCCGGGAACGAAGGACGCCCGCCCCCTGCCCGCCGGGACGGGTGAGCGGGTGGGCGAGACGCAGGAAAGGACACCCCCGCCTTGCCGGAAGGGCACACCATTCATCGGCTGGCCGAGGACTACGCCGGCCGCTTCCTCGGTACGGCACCCCGCGTCACCAGCCCCCAGGGCAAGTTCTCCGACGCCGCCGCCCTGCTGGACCGTACCGAGCTGACCGCCACCGAGGCCCACGGCAAGCACCTCTTCCTCGGGTTCCGCGACGCCGACTGGGTCCACATCCACCTCGGCCTCTTCGGCAAGGTCGGCTTCGGCGACACCCCCGCGCCCCCGCCGACGGACACCGTCCGGCTCCGCCTGGCGAACGACACCTCGTACGTGGACCTCCGCGGCCCCACCACCTGCGCCCTGATCACGCCCGGCGAGAAGCGGGCCGTCCACGACCGGCTCGGCCCCGACCCGCTGCGCGCGGACGCCGACCCGGCCGCCGCGTACCGGAGGATCTCCCGCAGCCGTACCACGATCGCCGCGCTGCTCATGGACCAGAAGATCGTCGCCGGCGTCGGCAACGTCTACCGCGCGGAGGTGCTGTTCCGGCACGGCATCGACCCGTACCGCGCCGGCCGCGACATCACCCCGGCCGAGTGGGACGCGATCTGGTCCGACCTGGCCGGGCTGATGCGCGAGGGCGTGCGGAACAACCGGATCGACACCGTCCGCCCCGAGCACACCCCGGAGGCGATGGGCCGCCCGCCCCGCGTGGACGACCACGGCGGCGAGGTGTACGTCTACCGCCGCGCCACCCTGCCCTGCCACGTCTGCGGCGACGAGATCCGCACCGCCGGTCTCGCCGCCCGCAACCTCTTCTGGTGCCCCACCTGCCAGCAGGCCTGAGCCGGCGACCGGAGGACGGCCGGCGGGCCGGCTAGAAACCGTGCGGCAGCCAGGGGGCCACCGGGGAGCCGAACGCCACCGACGCCTCCGCCAGCGCCCCCGGCGTCAGCTCCCGGATCCGCCCGGCCGCCGCCAGCGACAGCAGGGACACCCCGCCGAGATAGGCCGCGCCCAGCTCCCGTACGGACAGGGCGAGGTCCGCCGTGTCGGCCGTACGCTCGCAGGACGCCCCCTTCGCGTCCCCCGACAGCCGCCAGCGCCCCGCGTTCCACGGGCAGAAGGCGTCCTCCACCTCGAACACGACGTCCACCGGCGCCTGGTAGGTCCGCGCCGCCAGCGCGGCGCCGACGTCCACGAGCCGGACGTAGGCGTCGTCGCGCAGCCGCGGATCGCAGCGGCGGACGTCGGAGACCAGGTGCCGCAGCGCGTCGTCCACCGGCCGCGACGGCACCGCCAGCGTCGTCATCAGGTCGATGCCGAACAGGAAACGCCACAGCGCGGCCTCGGTCGCCGGGTCCAGCCCGGCCAGGTCGCCGAGTCGTACCCGGCCGGCGGGCGCGCCGCCCGCGTCCCAGTTGCCCTTGGTGTGGTACCGGGCGTACCCGGTGATCTCGCCGTCCCGTTCGGCGACCACGCACTGCAACGGCGGCCCCCCGTCCCGGTGGCGCTCCGAGTCGACCAGGGCGACCCGCTCCCAGTGCGGCTGCCGGGCCAGCATGCCGGGCCGGCGCGGGACCAGCGCCGCGTACACCGCCTCGCAGGCGTCCAGCACCTCGGCCGGCGCCGCGGACCGCACCCGCACCTCGTCGGTGCCGGCGGGCAGCGCCAGGGTCACCCGGCTGGTGTCGATCTCGGCGCTGACGCGGAACGTGGCGGCGCCGTACCCGAAGCGGCCGTAGATCGCCGGCTCGGACGCGGTCAGCACCGCCACCGGCTCGCCCCGCCCGTGGAAGTCGTCCAGCTGCCGGCGCATCATCGAGGTCAGCACCCCGCGCCGCCGGTGGGTGGCCGCGACGCTCACCATCGTCACCCCGGCCGTGGCAACCGCGGCCCCGCCCGGCACGGTCATCCGGAAGCTGAACGCCCCCGCCGTGCCGACGAGCGCGTCCCCGTCCCAGGCGGCGAGGGAGCGGTCGAACTCCGTGGCCGCCCGCTCCACCTCGCGTTCCTCACCCGAGACCGGCCCCGCGCCGAAGGCCCGGTACAACGAGTCGTACCACCGGTCCCACTCGTCCTCGCGCAGCACCCTCAGCTCGGTTCCGTGCACAGTCGCCATGCGCCATGCCTATCAGTGCGTCGGGGGGCGAGCCAGCGAATTTCGGCCCGGCGCGGGCGCCGCGCGGCCCGGCGTGCGCGCGGCGAAGCGGAATCCCGCACGGGGGACAAGTGGGACCTCCCGTGCCAAGCGGCCGGTCCGCTGGATAGGGTCCCGAACTGATGGCAGCAGGACGACAGCGGCGAGCGAAGGCCGAGACGTTCACGGCCCGGTGCAGGATGCGATGGCACCGGGCCCGGGTCGGCCTGCGCAAAAGCGCCGTGGACTACTTCCGCGGCGACGGCTCCGACTGGATCGCCTTCGCCGGGCTGCTGCTGACCGTCCCGCTGCTCGCCGCCATGACCCTGTTCGACCCGGTGTGGTGCTCCCCGGCCGGCCTGGTGCTGCCGATCGTGGCCGGCGGTCTGCTGCTGCGCCCGGCGAGCCTGCTCGGGCTGTACGCGGCGGCGGCCACCGCGCTGATCGTGGAGTCGGTACGGCTCGGCCCGTACACCGAGGGGCCCTCCCGGGTCACCCCCGGCGTGGTGCTGGTGGTCGCCGCGTGCGGCTTCTTCGGGCTGCTGACCGCGCAGTTCCGCAGCCGGGTCGGCGTGCCCTGGCGGCGCGGCGGCACCATGCTGTTCGACCTGCGCGAGCGGATCCGGGTGCAGAGCAAGCTGCCGAAGCTGCCCAAGGGCTGGCACCACGAGATGGCGCTCCGCCCGGCGGGCGGCCAGTCCTTCTCCGGCGACTTCGTCGTGGCGGCCCGTACGAACGGCGGGCGGACGCTGGAGGTCGTCCTCACCGACGTCTCCGGCAAGGGCATGGACGCCGGTTCGCGCGCCCTGCTGCTGTCCGGGGCCTTCGGCGGGCTCCTCGGCTCGCTGCCCCCGCACGCCTTCCTGCCGGCCGCCAACGGCTATCTGCTCCGCCAGGACTGGGACGAGGGCTTCGCCACCTCCATCCATCTGGTCCTCGACCTGGACTCGGGGGACTACGAGCTGTACTCCGCGGGCCATCCGCCGGGGCTCCAGCTGAGCGCGGGCAGCGGACGCTGGGAGGAGAAGGCGGCCGAGGGCCCGCTGCTCGGTGTGTACGACGGCGCCCAGTTCGACCCCGTGAAGGGCTCGCTACGGCCCGGGGACGTGTTGATGCTGTTCACCGACGGTCTGGTGGAGACCGCCGAGCGGGACATCGTGGAGGGTATCGACCGGCTCACCGGGGAGGCCGACCGCTACGTCCCGGGCGGCTTCCACGGCGCCGCCTGGCATCTCATCGAAGCGGTCGCCAAGGACGTCAACGACGACCGGGCCCTGCTGCTGATCTGCCGCGAGTCCGCCACGGCCCGCTGAGCCGCCCCCTCGCGCCAAGCCGCCGGACGCCCGCCGTCCGGCACCGGGCCGCCCCGGCTCCCGCTCCCGGCGCGGCCCCGCCGCAGGGGACACTGAGCGCATGTCCCCTCTCACCCTCGCCGAGGTCGAGACCCTCGCCCGCGCCGCCCACGACGGGCAGACCGACAAGGCCGGCCGGCCGTACGCCGAGCACCTTTCGGCCGTGGCCGAGGGCGTACGCGCCCGGGGCGGCGACCCGGAACAGATCGCGGCGGCCTGGCTGCACGACTCCGTCGAGGACGCCGCGCTGAGCGAACAGTGGCTGGAGGCGGCCCCCCTCACCTCGCGGACCAAGGCCATCGTGCGGGCCCTCACCAAGCGGCCGGGGGAGCCGCCGGAGGCGTACGCCGCCCGGATCCTCGCCACCCCGGGCGCGCTGCTGGTGAAGGAGGCCGACCTGGCGCACAACGCCGACCCGCACCGCCTCGCCGTCCTCGCCGAGCCGGTGCGGACCCGGCTGACCGGGAAGTACGCCCAGATGCGCGCGCTCCTCGGCCTGGCACCGTGACGGACGGCGCACCCGGCTAGACGCCGGCCTTCTCCCGCACCCGCTGCGCGCCGCGGCCGCGGGCGCGGGCCTGCTCGGCCGCGTCCTGCCGGAACGCCCACTCCATCGCCGGCTCCATCGCGAAGCGGAAGACGCGCCGCACCGGCCGGGTGCACAGCGCCGTGACGGCGGTGGCGGCGAGCACGGTCACCAGGATCTCGCCGAGCGGGCGGTGCAGCCAGGGGTGCTCGAACCAGCCGCGGTAGTCGCCGAGCTTCACCAGGAAGCCGTGCAGCAGATAGCCGTAGAGCGTGCCCGCGCCGAGGGTGGTGAACCACATCGTGCGGCGCGGCACCCACGCGAAGAAGCAGGACGTCAGCAGCAGCGAGCAGCCCATCAGCGCGAGCGTCATCACCGGGCCGCACCACCAGGGGGCACCCAGCTCCTGCGCCGAGTCGCGGTGGTAGAACCACCCGGTGTTCATGCGCGGCACCGCCCACCAGCCGACCGCCAGCGCCGCCGCGAACACCGGCACCGAGACGATCCGCACCCAGCGGCGGCGCACCAGGTGGAAGTGTTCGGGCTTCATGCACAGGCCGAGCACGAAGTACGGCAGGAACTGCAGGACGCGCTGGAGATCGAGGTCGTCGCCGATCTCCGGGCTGACGGTCGCCAGCATGGCGATGCCGACGGCCAGCGGCAGCGGATGACGCACCAGCTTCCACAGGGGAGTGGTCAGCCGCCAGACGAACAGCGCGACAAGGAACCAGGTCAGATACCAGGGGTCGAGGAGGCTGATGTCCTCGCGTGAGCCGGTGAGGAGGCTCTTGAAGAGCGGATACGCCGTCTCGAACAGGACGTACGGGACGGCGACACCGGTGACCAGCCGCTTCAGCCGGTCCGGGCGCATGTCGAAATTACGTGAGAAGAAGCCGGAGATGATGATGAACGCCGGCATGTGGAAGGCGTACACGACGGTGTAGGCGCTCTCCAGGATCCGGCTGTCGCCTTTCAGCGGCTCCCACGAGTGACCCATCGCGACGAGCACGATGGCCAGGTATTTGGCGTTGTCGAAGAACGCGTCGCGCTGTCGGCCGGGTCTGCCCGGCGCCGCCTGCCGCTCACGCGTGCCCGACGGGGGACGCGGAGTGGGCACTCCGTCCGCCGGCGGCTGTGCCGGGGGGAGCGGGCTGCGGTGCTGGCCGGGGGACGAGGCGGCGTCGAACATCTCAGGCACCCTAGCGTCGTCTGCTGGAATCCGTAAAACTCCCGCAGTCATTCCTGGTTATCCGGTCCGGGTACCCGCGTATTCGCCGAACTTGCCACTCCGGTACGCGTGATGACAGGCACAGTTACGTCGCTGGTTCACCCTTGATGTCCCCATTCATCCCGACTAAATGGGGCATACGTCGCCGCTGTGTCCTCAATTTGAATTACCTGGGTGCGAGATGTGTGGACACGGAAACGAAGTCGGGTAATTCCGTGGGGAGTCGCGCGCGGGCGTCTGATCGAATTACTGTGCGGAAGATCGCCCGCGACGGGCGGCGGTGCCCGACGATTCGTCATCGGCCGCATACGCGGGCCGGGTTGGTGGCACGATGCTTCTGGCGGGGGTGCGCGGGCCGTGCCCCCGGGCCGGCGGACCGACCTAGGGTGTGATCAGTGTGGCCATTTCACTGTCTGCGGTGCTGCTGTTGGCGATCATCCTGGTGATCCTGATCCGCGGGGGGAACCTCAAGCCCGGCCCCGCCATCGCCGCGATCCTCTTCGGCTTCTTCCTGGCCTCGACCGGCATGGCCCCGTCGATCAACCGCTTCCTGGACTCGATAGCGGACTCGATCAACTCGATCAGATTCTGACCCACCGCCCCCGCGCCCACCGGTCGGCCGGACGTCACACCCGCCGGCCGCCGGGCGGGCGAGGGGGTGCGGGACTACTCGTAGACCCGGGCGGCGGTCAGCGCCCGGGCGAAGAACGTCCAGTCGCCCGCGGGCGGCAGCTCGTGCCCGAAGTTCCGGTACCAGCCGCCGGCCCCGTCGACCCAGGCTTCGAGGGCCTCGAGGAAGCGGTCCAGTGTCGGGTTCTCCCGCTGCGGGCCGTTGGCCTCGTGATCGGCGCGAAGACGCGCGAGGAAGGCGAGGAAGGCCTCCCGGTCGGCGATGTGCTCGTCGGGTGTCAAGGGACTTGTCATGTCCGCGAGCCTACGAAAACGGCCAGGGGCCGGGTGGAGGACTGGTCCTCCACCCGGCCCCTGGCCGGTCGGAGCGGGCGACGGGAATCGAACCCGCGTAGCTAGTTTGGAAGACTAGGGCTCTACCATTGAGCTACGCCCGCAATGCCGCGCCGCACGTCGGTGACCGCGGCACTGGAGGCATCGTAGCGGGTCGCCCGCCGCCGAGGCCAACGACTTCGACCACGACGGCCGCGAGGGGTGCGGCGGTCCCGAAGGGCGGGGCCGCGCCGAGGGGCCGCTCACCCGTACGGCCCCCCGCCCGCCGCCCCGCGTGTCGCCCCCGGTAAACCGGCCGACGCGACCGGCCGGGGCATGTACCCTACGTGTCGCACACCAGACGGGGTGTGGCGCAGCTTGGTAGCGCGTCCGCTTTGGGAGCGGAAGGCCGTGGGTTCAAATCCCGCCACCCCGACCACCTGCACACGACGTCGTGAAGATCGCCTTTTGGGGCGCTGACCGGCTGCGGTTACTATGCAAGCTGCGCGCCCGTGTGTCCTGGCCCCCCACGGCCTACGTACTCGTCCGGGCGGCGAATCCGCCGGACCTGTCTGGCTCCGGCAGAAACCAAGAAGTCAGCCACAAGGAGACCGAACCGTGAAGAGCGCCGTGGAGACCCTGAACCCGACCCGGGTTCGGCTCACTGTCGAGGTGCCCTTCGAGGAGCTCAAGGACAGCCTCGACGCGGCGTACAAGAAGATCAACCAGCAGGTCACGGTGAAGGGCTTCCGCAAGGGCAAGATCCCCGCCCGCGTGATCGACCAGCGGTTCGGCCGCGGTGCGGTGCTGGAGGAGGCCGTCAACGACGCGCTGCCGAAGTTCTACACCGAGGCGGTCAACGAGGCCGAGCTCAACCCGCTCGGCCAGCCCGACGTCGACATCACGGAGCTGAAGGACGGCGAGACGCTGAACTTCACCGCCGAGGTCGACATCCGCCCGGCCCTGGAGATCCCGGACTACTCCGGTATCGAGGTCGAGGTCGACGCCGTCGAGGTCACCGACGAGGACGTCGAGAAGTCGGTCGAGCAGCTCCGCGAGCGCTTCGCCTCCACCACCCCGGTCGAGCGCGCGGCCGAGGACGGCGACGTCGTCACGATCGACCTGGAGGCCAAGGTCGACGGCGAGGTCCTGGAGGACGGCATCGCCAACGGCGTGTCCTACACCATCGGCTCCGGTGAGCTGCTGGAGGGCATCGACGACGCCGTGAAGGGCCTGGAGGCCGGTGGCGAGGCCACCTTCACCTCCGAGCTGAAGGGCGGCTCGGCCGCCGGCAAGGAGGCCGAGGTCACCGTCAAGGTCACCCAGGTCGCCAAGCGTGAACTGCCCGAGCTGGACGACGAGTTCGCGCAGCTCGCCTCCGAGTTCGACACCCTGGAGGAGCTGAAGGCGGACAGCCGCAAGCGCCTCGCCAACATGAAGCAGTTCGACCAGGCCACGCAGGCCCAGGAGCGCGTCCTGGAGAAGCTGCTGGAGCTGGTGGAGGTCCCCGTCCCCGAGAAGCTGCTCGAGGACGAGATCAACACCCGCAAGCACAACCTGGAGCACCACCAGCTCGGCCAGATGGGCCTGACCCTCGACAAGTACCTGGAGATCCAGGGCAAGACCGCCGAGGAGTTCGAGACCGAGACCCGCGAGGCGGCGGTCAAGGGCATCAAGACCCAGTTCGTGCTGGACGAGCTGGTCAAGAAGGAGCAGCTCAACGTCAACCAGGAGGAGCTCACCGAGCACCTCATGCGGCGTGCCGCCTCCTCCGGCATGTCCCCCGACCAGTTCGCCCAGGCCGTCGTCGAGGGCGGCCAGGTTCCGCTCCTCGTCGGCGAGGTCGCCCGCGGCAAGGCCCTGGCCGTCGTGGTCGAGGCCGCCACGGTGAAGGACACCAACGGCGAGGTCGTCGACCTGGACGACGAGGAGGAGGAGACCGAGGCCGCGGCCGGGGCCTCCGAGTCCGCCGAGGAGAACGCCGAGGGCTGAGCGACGGCCCTGCGGCGCCTGTAAGGCGCGTACAGCGGGCCCCGGGGACTGTCCCCGGGGCCCGTTCGCGCACCCGGGGCCGCGGCCTGCCCCGGGGGCACGGGGAACCGCGCGACGAGCCGCGGCGCGCCCGCGGCCCGACGACCACCGCACCGCTTTCCGCGCACCGGACCCGGCATCCCGGTCAGTCCCGCGCGCTACGCCCCCGGCGAACACCCCCATCTCCGGGATTCCCCGACGGAGCCTGAGCGTTAGGGTCCATGAATACGGGGGCAGGGGAGTCTCCTGACACCCCCCGCCAAGCCTCCGGCAGGACGACGTGAGACGGCCCGGCGCCGTCGTAAGACGAGCAGGTGGATACGTGACGAATCTGATGCCCTCCGCCGCCGGCGAGCCTTCCATCGGTGGTGGCCTCGGCGACCAGGTCTACAACCGGCTGCTCAACGAGCGGATCATCTTCCTCGGCCAGCAGGTTGACGACGACATCGCCAACAAGATCACGGCGCAGCTGCTGCTCCTTGCCGCCGATCCGGACAAGGACATCTACCTCTACATCAACAGCCCCGGCGGCTCGGTGACGGCCGGCATGGCGATCTACGACACCATGCAGTACATCCCGAACGACGTGGTCACCATCGCCATGGGCATGGCGGCCTCGATGGGCCAGTTCCTGCTCACCGGCGGCGCCGCCGGCAAGCGTTTCGCCCTGCCGCACGCGGACATCATGATGCACCAGGGCTCCGCCGGCCTCGGCGGCACGGTCTCGGACATCAAGATCCAGGCCGAGTACCTGATGCGCACCAAGAAGCGCATGTCGGAGCTGACCGCGCTGCACTCCGGCCAGACGGTCGAGGCGATCATCCGCGACGGCGACCGCGACCGCTGGTTCACCCCGGAAGAGGCCAAGGAGTACGGTCTCATTGACGAGATCATCACGCACGCCTCGGGTGTTCCGGGCGGCGGCGGCACCGGTGCCTGACCGGCCCGGCCACGCCACGCACCGCCGAGACCGAAGCCCCCAGAACGCCACCAGGACGGTGAACACCCCATGAGCAACTTCCCCGGCGCCGCCAGCGGCATGTACGAGGGCCCCCGGCCCGACAGCCGCTACGTCATCCCGCGCTTCGTCGAGCGCACCTCCCAGGGCATCCGCGAGTACGACCCGTACGCGAAGCTCTTCGAGGAGCGCGTGATCTTCCTGGGCGTCCAGATCGACGACGCCTCGGCCAACGACGTCATGGCGCAGCTGCTGTGCCTGGAGTCGATGGACCCCGACCGGGACATCTCGATCTACATCAACAGCCCCGGCGGCGACATGACCGCGCTGACGGCGATCTACGACACGATGCAGTTCGTGAAGCCCGACATCCAGACGGTCTGCATGGGCCAGGCGGCCTCCGCCGCGGCCATCCTGCTGGCCGCCGGCACGCCCGGCAAGCGCATGGCGCTGCCGAACTCCCGGGTGCTGATCCACCAGCCGGCGGGCTCCACCGGCCGCGGCCAGCTCTCCGACCTGGAGATCATCGCCAACGAGTTCACCCGCATGCGCGAGCAGCTGGAGAACATGCTGGCCAAGCACTCCAACCGGCCGCTCGAGAAGGTCCGCGAGGACATCGAGCGCGACAAGATCCTCACGGCCGAGGAGGCGCTGGAGTACGGCCTCGTCGACCAGATCATCTCCACCCGCAAGCTGAACAACGCCGCCGTCCGCTGACGCGGAACGCGGCACCCCGAGCCCCCCTTGGCGCGGTGCACGGCAAAGTGAACCCTGCCAAGGGGGGCCCGAACACCGGGCCCGGCAAGGTACCGTCGGACATAAGGCAGCACCAGGAGCCGCTGGACTCATGACGTCCAGGCGTCTCCCAGGCGAAGGGGAAGCACACCGTGGCACGCATCGGTGACGGCGGCGATCTGCTCAAGTGCTCGTTCTGCGGCAAGAGCCAGAAGCAGGTCAAGAAGCTCATCGCAGGGCCCGGTGTGTACATCTGCGACGAGTGCATCGATCTCTGTAACGAGATCATCGAGGAAGAGCTCGCGGAGACCAGCGAGGTGCGCTGGGAGGAACTGCCCAAGCCCCGCGAGATCTACGAGTTCCTCGAGGGCTACGTGGTCGGCCAGGAGGCCGCCAAGAAGGCGCTCTCCGTCGCGGTGTACAACCACTACAAGCGGGTCCAGGCGGGCGAGAACGGCGGCGCGAGCGGCCGGGACGACGCGATCGAGCTGGCGAAGTCCAACATCCTGCTGCTCGGCCCCACGGGCTCCGGCAAGACCCTGCTCGCGCAGACCCTGGCGCGCATGCTGAACGTCCCGTTCGCGATCGCCGACGCCACCGCGCTGACCGAGGCGGGCTACGTCGGCGAGGACGTCGAGAACATCCTGCTGAAGCTGATCCAGGCGGCGGACTACGACGTCAAGAAGGCCGAGACCGGGATCATCTACATCGACGAGATCGACAAGGTCGCCCGCAAGAGCGAGAACCCGTCGATCACCCGGGACGTCAGCGGCGAGGGCGTGCAGCAGGCCCTGCTGAAGATCCTGGAAGGGACGACGGCCTCGGTCCCGCCGCAGGGCGGCCGCAAACACCCGCACCAGGAGTTCATCCAGATTGACACGACGAACGTGCTGTTCATCGTGGGCGGTGCCTTTTCGGGCCTGGAGAAGATCATCGAGGCGCGGGCCGGCGCCAAGGGCATCGGCTTCGGCGCCACGATCCTGTCCAAGCGGGAGCTGGAGGCCAAGGACGTCTTCGAGGACGTCATGCCGGAGGACCTGGTCAAGTTCGGCATGATCCCCGAGTTCATCGGCCGTCTGCCGGTGATCACGTCGGTTCACAACCTGGACCGCGAGGCGCTCCTGAAGATCCTGGTCGAGCCCCGCAACGCCCTGGTCAAGCAGTACCAGCGCCTGTTCGAACTGGACGGGGTGGAGCTGGACTTCGAGCGCGAGGCGCTGGAGGCCATCGCCGACCAGGCGATCCTGCGCCAGACCGGCGCCCGGGGTTTGCGCGCCATCATGGAGGAGGTCCTCCAGGGCGTGATGTACGAGGTCCCGTCCCGCAAGGACGTCGCCCGCGTGGTCATCACCGCCGACGTGGTCCTCTCGAACGTCAACCCCACCCTGATCCCGCGCGACGCCCGCGGCCGGGGCTCGGGGGAGCAGAAGACGGCGTAAGCGCCGGACACGGACGCGAAGAAGGGGCCCCGGTCAGCCGACCGGGGCCCCTTCGCCGTCTTCGCCGCCGCGGAAAGGCGTCAGGCCTTGACGCGGACCTCACCGCGGAACTTGGCGACGGTCTGCGCGTCCGTCGCCGGGTCGCTGCTCCGGCCCGCCGCGAGGTTGGCGATGTCCATCGGCATGACCAGCCCGAGGGTGCTGTGGTCGCCCCAGATGCAGATGCTCATCGTGACGTCCTTCGGCCCGCCGTTGCCCGCGCCGGTGGGGGCGCTGGCCTGCTGGCACTTGAGGATCGCGCTGTCGAGTCCGGCCGGCGTGTACGCCTTCGGCTCGCCGTTCAGGGTGACCTCGCTGTCCTTCTCCTCCGTGGCCTTGGTCTTCATGTAGGCGAACATCGCGTCGACGGCCTTCTCGGGGTCGTCGATCGTGCCGTACACGCCGCCGAACTGGAGCATCTTCTTGCTCAGCGGGTTGTCGTCGTCACCCGACTCGTACTGCGCGCTGACGTCCTTCGGATCGTGGACGCCCCACTTCTCGGCGTCCTTCAGATCCTCCTTCGTCATCGTGTCGCCGTTGCCGTCCTTCTTCTTGTACTCGGTCAGCACTGTCGCCGGCGTCGTCAGCTTGTGCGGGCCGTCGTCCGCCACACCGCCGCCGCCGTCGCTGCCGCCGAGCACGAAGTACGCGCCGACCGCCAGCGCCGCCACCACGGCCACCGCGCCGACGATCAGACCGGTCTTCTTCTTCCCGCCGGCCGGCTGCGGCGGCTGCGGCACGCCGTAGGGCTGCTGGCCGTAGGGGCCGGGCTGCTGGCCGTACGGGCCCGGCTGCGGGGGCGTGCCCTGCGGGGCGCCCTGCTGCGGGTAGCCGTATCCCGGCTGCGGCGCCGGAGGGGCCTGCTGGGGGTAGCCGTAGCCGGGCTGGGGAGCCTGCGGCTGCTGGCCGTAGGGGCCCGGCTGGCCGTACGGCCCAGGCTGCCCCGGCTGGCCGTACGGACCCGGCTGCTGGGGCGGCTGGCCGTACGGGCCCGGCTGGTTGTTGCTCATTCCTGGGTTCCCCTCCAGAAGCTTATGTGTTCCTGACATCCTGGCCCAGGCCCGGGAAACGCACGGCACCGGGGGCCGCACCGTTACAGAACAAACGCGTTTCGGGACCACCCCGTGACACCTCTAAACTGGCCCCCGTGACCGACAACGCTCAGCAGCAGCCCTCCGCGCCCGACACCGAACTGCCGACCCAGTACGCGCCGGCCGATGTAGAGGGGCCGTTGTACGAGCGCTGGGTGGAGCGGGGGTACTTCGAGGCGGACGCGAAGAGCGACAAGCCGCCGTACACCGTCGTCATCCCGCCGCCGAACGTCACGGGCAGCCTGCACCTCGGGCACGCCTTCGAGCACACGCTGATCGACGCGCTCACCCGCCGCAAGCGCATGCAGGGCTACGAGACGCTGTGGCAGCCCGGCATGGACCACGCCGGCATCGCCACGCAGAACGTCGTCGAGCGCGAGCTGGGCAAGGAGGGCAAGTCCCGCCACGACCTGGGCCGCGAGGCCTTCGTCGAGCGCGTCTGGCAGTGGAAGGGCGAGTCCGGCGGCCAGATCTCCGGCCAGATGCGCCGCCTCGGCGACGGCGTCGCCTGGTCCCGTGAGCGCTTCACCATGGACGAGGGCCTGTCCCAGGCCGTCCAGACCATCTTCAAGAAGCTCTACGACGACGAGCTGATCTACCGCGCCGAGCGCATCATCAACTGGTGCCCCCGCTGTCTGACGGCCATCTCGGACATCGAGGTCGAGTACCAGGACGACGACGGCGAGCTGGTCTCCATGCGCTACGGCGACGGGGACGAGTCCATCGTCGTCGCCACCACCCGAGCCGAGACGATGCTCGGCGACACCGCCGTCGCCGTCCACCCCGACGACGAGCGCTACAAGCACCTCGTCGGCAAGCTCATCCGGCTCCCGCTGACCGACCGCTCCATTCCGGTCGTCGCCGACACCCACGTCGACCCCGAGTTCGGCACGGGCGCCGTCAAGGTCACCCCGGCCCACGACCCGAACGACTTCGAGATCGGCCAGCGCCACGACCTGCCGTCCATCACCGTGATGGACGAGCACGCCGTCATCACCGTCCACGGCCCCTTCCAGGGCATGGACCGCCTGGAGGCCCGCTCCGCGATCGTCGCCGCGCTGCGCGCCGAGGGCCGGATCGTCGCCGAGAAGCGGCCCTACGTCCACTCCGTCGGCCACTGCTCGCGCTGCAAGACCACCATCGAGCCGCGCCTGTCGATGCAGTGGTGGGTCAAGGTCGGCCCGCTGGCCAAGGCCGCCGGCGACGCCGTCCGCGACGGCAAGGTCAAGATCCACCCGCAGGAGATGGAGAAGCGGTACTTCGACTGGGTCGACAACCTCCACGACTGGTGCATCTCGCGCCAGCTGTGGTGGGGCCACCGCATCCCGGTCTGGTACGGCCCGAACGGCGAGGTCGTCTGCGTCGGCCCCGACGAGCAGCCGCCGACGGGCGAGGGCTGGCACCAGGACACCGACGTCCTCGACACCTGGTTCTCCTCCGGCCTGTGGCCGTTCTCCACCCTCGGCTGGCCCGAGCGGACCGAGTCGCTCGCGAAGTTCTACCCGAACTCCGTCCTGGTCACCGGCTACGACATCCTCTTCTTCTGGGTCGCCCGGATGATGATGTTCGGCCTGTACGCGATGGACGGCACCCCGCCGTTCCACACCATCGCCCTGCACGGCATGGTCCGCGACCAGTTCGGCAAGAAGATGTCGAAGTCCTTCGGCAACGCGGTCAATCCGCTGGACTGGATGGACAAGTACGGCTCCGACGCCCTGCGCTTCACCCTGGCCCGCGGCGCCAACCCGGGCGTCGACGTGCCGATCGGCGAGGACTGGGTCCAGGGCTCCCGCAACTTCGCCAACAAGATCTGGAACGCGACCCGCTTCGCGCTGATGAACGGCGCGACCGTCCAGGGCCCGCTGCCGGACCCGGCGAAGATGTCCGCGACCGACCGCTGGATCCTCTCCCGCCTGAACTCGGTGGTCGCCGAAGTCGACGCGTACTACGACGACTTCCAGTTCGCCAAGCTGTCCGACGCCCTCTTCCACTTCGCGTGGGACGAGGTCTTCGACTGGTACGTCGAGCTGTCCAAGACCGTCTTCCAGGCGGGCGGCGAGCCGGCCGAGGTCGCCAAGCGGGTCCTCGGCGAGGTCCTCGACGTCACCCTCAAGCTGCTCCACCCGGTCGTCCCGTTCGTCACGGAGACCCTGTGGACCACGCTGACCGGCGGCGAGTCGATCGTGATCGCCGACTGGCCGGCCGACAGCGGCTTCCGTGACACGGCGGCCGAGCAGGAGATCTCCACCCTCCAGTCGGTCATCACCGAGGTCCGCCGCTTCCGCGCCGACCAGGGCCTGCAGCCCGGCCAGCGGGTCCCGGCCCGCCTGACCCTCGACGGCACGGCCCTCGCCCCGCACGAGGCGGCCATCCGCCAGCTGCTGCGGCTCCAGCCCGAGGGCGAGTCCTTCACGGCCACGGCGACCCTGCCGGTGGCGGGCGCGCAGGTCGCGCTCGACCTCTCGGGCACGATCGACGTCGCCGCGGAGCGCAAGCGCCTGGCGAAGGACCTGGCCGCAGCGGAGAAGGAGAAGGCCCAGGCCGCGGCCAAGCTCGGCAACGAGGCGTTCCTCGCCAAGGCCCCCGACCACGTCGTGGACAAGATCCGCACCCGCCTCGCCAAGGCGGACGAGGACATCGCCCGCATCACCGCGCAGCTGGAGAGGCTGCCGGAAGCGTGAGTCACTGACGAGAGCGTCAAACGTCTGACGCTGAAGCGTGAGTCGCCAGGTAGCGCAGCGCGAAACGTTCGACGCTGCTCAAGGCCCCGGTGCCCCTGAAGCACCGGGGCCTTCGGCTTGCGGCGAGCCATCCGTACCGGCGCCGTGAAGCCACCGCACCCTTTGTCCGCCCGCCTCCGTAGACTGGGCCCCGTGAGCGACCCGAACGGTACCGAGCAGCCCGACCCTCTCGACAGCTTCGAGGAGATCATCGAGGCCGAGACCACCCGCGACCCCGACCTCGCGGTCATCGAGGCCGGCAGCCGCACCCTGCGTACCCAGGGCGGCACGCCCCAGGCCGACGTACCCGCGCGCCCGGAGGACCCGGAGGTCGACAAGGCGCTGCGCGAGGTGGAGGCGGAGCTGGCCACCCGCTGGGGCGAGACCAAGCTGGAGCCCTCGGTCAGCAGGATCTCCGCGCTGATGGACGTCCTCGGCGAGCCCCAGCGCTCGTACCCCTCGATCCACATCACGGGCACGAACGGCAAGACCTCCACCGCCCGCATGATCGAGGCCCTGCTCGGCGCCTTCGAGCTGCGCACCGGCCGCTACACCAGCCCGCACGTGCAGTCGATCACCGAGCGGATCAGCCTGGACGGCGCCCCGGTCTCCGCCGAGCGGTTCGTGGAGACGTACCAGGACATCAAGCCGTACGTCGAGATGGTGGACGGACAGCAGGAGTACCGGCTCTCCTTCTTCGAGGTCCTCACCGGCATGGCGTACGCCGCGTTCGCGGACGCCCCGGTGGACGTCGCCGTGGTCGAGGTCGGCATGGGCGGCTCCTGGGACGCCACGAACGTCATCGACGGCGACGTGGCCGTGGTGACCCCCATCTCCCTGGACCACACCGACCGGCTCGGCGGGACGCCCGCGGAGATCGCCGGCGAGAAGAGCGGCATCATCAAGCAGGACGCGACCGTCATCCTGGCCCAGCAGCCGGTGGACGCGGCGCAGGTGCTGCTGAAGAAGGCCGTCGAGGTGAACGCCACCGTCGCCCGCGAGGGCCTGGAGTTCGGCGTCGTCGCCCGGCAGGTCGCCGTCGGCGGGCAGCTGCTCACCCTGCGCGGCCTCGGCGGCGAGTACCCGGAGGTGTACCTGCCGCTGCACGGCGGCCACCAGGCGCACAACGCGGCCGTGGCACTCGCCGCCGTGGAGGCGTTCTTCGGGGTCGGCGCGCAGCGCGCGGAGCCGCTGGACATCGACACCGTCCGCAAGGCGTTCGCGGCCGTCTCCTCCCCGGGCCGCCTGGAGGTCGTACGGCGCTCCCCGACGGTCGTGCTGGACGCCGCGCACAACCCGGCGGGCGCCGAGGCCACCGCCGAGGCGGTGCGCGAGGCGTTCGACTTCACCCGGCTGATCGGCGTCGTGGGCGCGAGCGGCGACAAGGACGTGCGGGGGCTGCTGGAGGCCTTCGAGCCGATCTTCGCCGAGATCGTCGTCACCCGGAACTCCAGCCACCGCGCCATGGACGCGGACGAGCTGGCCGCGATCGCCGTCGAGGTGTTCGGTGACGAGCGGGTGCAGGTCGAGCCCCGGCTGCCGGACGCCCTGGAGGCCGCGATCACGCTGGCCGAGGAGGAGGGCGAGTTCGCCGGCGGCGGTGTGCTGGTGACCGGTTCCGTCATCACGGTCGGCGAGGCCCGGCTGCTGCTGGGGAAGGGCTGAGGAACATGCGGACGCTCTGTGCGTCGACCCTGATCGGCGAGTTCTTCATCATCGGCTTCGCCGGGCTGGTCGCCATGA
Source organism: Streptomyces sp. NPDC029296 (assembly GCF_055569255.1). Classification (NCBI taxonomy): domain Bacteria; kingdom Bacillati; phylum Actinomycetota; class Actinomycetes; order Kitasatosporales; family Streptomycetaceae; genus Streptomyces; species Streptomyces sp. NPDC029296. The sequence goes on along the minus strand of NZ_JBVHXT010000006.1, from coordinate 47,871 downwards.
AGGACCCGGGCCTGGCCACGTCGACGGTATGGCTGGTCAGCGGCATCGCCATGGTGCTGTGCGTGCTGCTGTGCGGCATGGTGACCCGGCCCGGCGGGGTGGCCCTCGGCTGGGCCCTGCAGATCGCTCTGATCGCCTCCGGAGTGTTCGTGCCGACCATGTACTTCATGGGCGCGGTCTTCGCCGCGCTGTGGTGGGCATCGGTGCACTTCGGGAGAAAGGTGGACGAGGCGAAGGCCCGCTTCGCGGCACGCTCGCAGGCGTCCTCCTCCCCGGCTGACGCTGCGTAACGGGCGCCCCGGCACGCCCTGTAACCTCGTGCCACCGCACCCGTAAGCCGTGTAAGGAGCCCCTCGTGAGCCAGCGCACCCTTGTCCTCCTCAAGCCCGACGCCGTCCGTCGTGGGCTGACCGGTGAGATCATCGGCCGTATCGAGCGCAAGGCCGGCTGGCAGATCACCGCGCTGGAGCTGCGCACCCTGGACCGCGCCACGCTGGAGCAGCACTACGCCGAGCACGTGGGCAAGCCGTTCTACGAGCCGCTGGTGGAGTTCATGTCCTCCGGGCCGGTCGTCGCGCTGATCGTGGAGGGCGAGCGGGTGATCGAGGGCGTGCGTCAGCTGGCGGGCCCGACCGACCCGATCGCGGCCGCGCCCGGCTCGATCCGCGGTGACTTCGGCGTGATCGTCCGCGAGAACCTGATCCACGCCTCGGACTCGGAGGAGTCCGCCGAGCGCGAGGTGAAGATCTTCTTCCCGGGTCGCGTGTAGGGCCGGCGGCGGCCCGCGGAGAAGGTCCGGGCCCGGTCCCGGGCCTTTCCCGCGCTTTCCCGCGGACGTCGCCGCACGGTCCGCGCATTTGAGGGAACGCGCGCCCCCGAACGCCCGTCTCCACAAGCGGGGCGGCACGCCATCTGGTGACAATGGCGGAGACCCTCGCGCAGTGTTCGTGCAGGCGCGTTTACGATGGAAGCCTTCACGTCACAGCACCCGCCTCGCCGACCTGACATGCCTTCAAAAGCGCAGGGAGGCCAGATGAATCCGGATGGGGAACTCAATGTCGTTCATCGGCCGTGACATGGCTGTCGACCTCGGGACCGCCAACACGCTGGTGTACGTCAGGGGTCGCGGGATCGTACTGAACGAACCGTCCGTCGTGGCGATCAACACCAACACGGGTGGGATCCTCGCGGTCGGTGCCGAAGCGAAGAAGATGATCGGCCGGACGCCGGGCAACATCGTGGCCGTGCGCCCGCTGAAGGACGGTGTGATCGCCGACTTCGAGATCACCGAGCGGATGCTCCGCTACTTCATCCTGAAGATCCACAAGCGGCGGTACCTGGCCCGGCCGCGGGTCGTGGTCTGCGTGCCCTCGGGCATCACGGGCGTCGAGCGCCGTGCGGTCATCGAGGCGTCCTCGCAGGCCGGTGCCCGCCAAGTGCACATCATCGAGGAGCCCATGGCCGCCGCCATCGGCTCGGGTCTGCCGGTGCACGAGGCCACGGGCAACATGGTGGTGGACATCGGCGGCGGCACCACGGAGGTCGCGGTCATCTCGCTCGGCGGCATCGTCACCGCCCAGTCCATCCGCGTCGCCGGGGACGAACTGGACAACGCGATCATCCAGTACATCAAGAAGGAGTACAGCCTGCTGCTGGGCGAGCGCACCGCCGAGCAGATCAAGATCACGATCGGTTCGGCGTACGACCTGGACACCGACGAGCACACCGAGGTCCGCGGCCGGGACCTGGTGTCCGGGCTGCCGAAGACCGTCGTCATCTCGGCGGCCGAGGTCCGCAAGGCGATCGAGGAGCCGGTCAACGCGATCGTGGACGCGGTCAAGACCACCCTCGACAAGTGCCCGCCGGAGCTGTCCGGCGACATCATGGACCGGGGAATCGTGCTGACCGGCGGCGGAGCGCTGCTGCGCGGGCTGGACGAGCGGCTGCGGCGCGAGACCGGCATGCCGATCCACATCGCCGAGGACCCGCTGGACAGCGTCGCGCTCGGTTCCGGTAAGTGTGTCGAGGAGTTCGAGGCGCTGCAGCAGGTTCTGGACGCCCAGCCGCGCAGATGAGGCGACTCTTCCATTCCGCCGTACGAGACGTTCTCCTCTCGTGCGGCGGATCGTTGATATAGAGGCATAAGCTCCACCAATTGGGCCTCGCCGGTTTGCGCCGCACCATTCGCGTTTTCCAGGGGCCCGCCGAATTCCTACTTGAGGAAGGGCACGGCCGCCGCACGTGAGGGACACGAAAGAGAGCCGGCTGCTCCTGGTCCTGCTGGTCGCCATCGCGTTCGCGCTGATCACGGTGGACATCCGCGGAGGGCGGAACTCCCCGGTCGACGGTGCCCGGCACGCCGCCGCGGCGGTGTTCGGCCCGGTCGAGGACGGGCTGTCCGGCGCGGTCGACCCGGTCGGTGACGCCGTTTCGGCCGTGCGCGACTCGGGCAGCCGGCACGACCGGCTCGCCGCGCTGGAGAAGGAGAACGCGGCCCTCAAGGCCAAGCTCGGCAGCGACGACCGCAACCGCAGCCGGCTCGAGCAGCTCGACAAGCTGATGAAGATCGCCGGCGAGGGGCAGTACGCCATCAAGGGCGCCGAGGTCATCGCCATCGGGTCGGCGCAGGGCTTCTCCTGGACCATCACCATCGACGTCGGCGCCAACGACGGCATCAAGCGGGACATGACGGTCCTCAACGGGGACGGGCTGGTCGGCCGGGTCACCACCGTCGGCCCCGGCACGGCCACCGTGCTGCTCGCCAACGACCCGGACTTCACCGTCGGCACCCGCATGGAGGGCAGCGACGAACTCGGCTTCGCCTCCGGCCAGGGCGACCGGCCGCTGCGCGTGGAACTGCTCAACGGCAAGGCGGAGGTGAAGAAGGGCGACCGGCTCGTCACCTTCGGCTCCCAGTCCGACAAGCCGTTCGTGCCCGGCGTTCCGGTCGGCGTGGTCTCCCGCGTCGACCCCTCCGGCGGCGGCCTGACCCGCACCCTGTCCGTCACCCCGTACGTCGGCTTCACCAAGCTCGACATCGTCGGCGTGGTCGTGCAGGGCCCCAAGAAGGACCCGCGGGACACCGTGCTCCCGGCCAAGCCGAAGCCGGTGCCGACACCGACGGTGACCGTCACCGTCAACCCGTCGGCCGGCGCCCCCGCCCCGGACACCGACAGCACCGACACCGCCAGCGACGAGCAGCAGTAGGAGCCGAATCCCATGCGTGTCAACCGGATCCTGCTCTCCAGCACGCTGGTCGTGGTGGCCCTGGTGATCCAGGTCAGCGTCCTGGCCCGGCTGCACCTGCCGGGCGCGGTGCCCGACCTGCTGCTGCTCACCGTCCTCGGCCTGGCGATGGTGTACGGCCATGCCGGCGGCGCCCTCGTGGGCTTCGGCGCCGGCCTGCTCGCCGACCTGGCCCCGCCCGCCGACCACGCGGCCGGCCGCTACGCCCTGGTGCTGTGCGTCACCGGGTACTTCGCCGGGCTGATCCGGCCGGAGAAGGGCCGGCTGAAGTCGGCGACCGGGCCGATGGCCGTCGTGGTCGCCGCCGCCGTCGGCTCCACCCTGCTCTACGCCGGGGTGGGCGCCCTGGTCGGCGACACCGCCGCCCGCCATGTCGGCCTGCCCGGGCTGCTGTTCTCGGCCGCCCTGTACGACCTGCTGCTCGGCCCGTTCGTGGTGCCCGGCGTGATGTGGCTGGCCCGCCGCGCCGACAACGACCCGCTCACCGAGACCGGCCCCGCCGCGGGCGCCGGGGACATCTCCTCCGGCTGGCTCTCCTCCGGCACGGGACTGCGCGTCGGCGGGCAGCGCGGCGGTCTCGGCGCGCTGAAGGCCAAGGCCCGCACCCGGTCCGCGCGGGTCGGCCGCATCAAGGGGGTCAAGCGGCTGTGACCGGCGACGAGTTCGCACCCGGCAGGTTCACTCGAACGGGTCGGCTTTCCTGGAACGCGCGTTCACTGGCCGGTCGTTCATCATGCGTGCCGGGGCGGCGGGCCCGCCGCCCGGTGCCCCGCACGCATACGGCACGCACGCACATGGCACGCACAGACGTCCGGGCGCGGACGTCCGCGCACTGAGAGGGGGAGAAAGCCGCAGTGACCAACATTCCCGAGACCGGTCGGACCCCGCGGGTCCAGATCCGGCTCGTCGTGATCCAGATCCTCGTCCTCTCCCTCCTCGGCACGCTCGGCGGCCGGTTGTGGTACCTCCAGATCCGCCAGGGCGCGGAGTACCAGAAGGAGGCGTCCGGCAACCACGTCCAGCAGGTGGTCCAGCCCGCCGTGCGCGGGGACATCCTGGATGCCCGCGGGGTGCCCCTCGCGGACAACGAGACCCGGCTGGTGGTCTCCGCCTCCCGCACCGACCTGAGCCGGCAGAAGGACGACGGCAAGGCCGTCCTCACCAAGCTGGCCGGCGTCCTCGGCATGAGCCCCGAGGAGGTCATGCTGAAGGTCCGGCTGTGCGACGCCAAGACGCCCCGGCCCTGCTGGAACGGCTCGCCGTACCAGCCGATCCCCATCACCGACGAGGCCACGCCCAAGCAGGCCCTGCAGATCCGCGAGCGCTCCGAGGACTTCCCCGGCATCACCGCCGAGCCCGAGGCCGTCCGGCGCTACCCGGGCCCGGGCAAGTCCAACACCGCGCAGGTGCTCGGCTATCTCTCGCCCGTCACCGACGACGAGATCCAGAAGGCCAAGGACACCGACTCGCCGTACCTGCGCTCCGACATGGTCGGCCGCTCCGGCCTGGAGCGGACGTACGACAAGGTGCTGCGCGGCAAGGCCGGCGTGACCCGCTACGAGGTGGACAACCTCGGCCGGGTCATCGGCAAGGCCGAGTCGGACGCGGCCGAGCCCGGGGCGAACCTGGTCACCAGCATCGACAGCCGCGTCCAGCGGGTCGCCGAGTACGAGCTGGACAAGGCGATGAAGGCCGCCCGCCAGCAGTACGACAAGATCACCGGCACCAACTACAAGGCCGACTCCGGCGCCGTGGTGGTGATGGAGGCCAAGACCGGCCGGATCGTCGCGATGGCCTCCGCCCCGACCTACGACCCGAACGTCTGGGTCGGCGGCATCTCCGCCAAGGACTACAAGGCCCTCACCGGCAAGGACTCGGACTACCCGCTGCTGAACAGGGCCATACAGGGCCAGGCCGCACCCGGTTCGACCTTCAAGGTGGTCTCCACGGCCGCCGCCGTGGAGGCCGGCTACGCCTTCGACGGGCGCTACCCGTGCACCAGCTCCTACTCGGTGGGCAGCCAGGTCTTCAAGAACTTCGAGGGCGAGAACTTCGGCCCCATCTCCCTGGGCCGCGCCCTGGAGGTCTCCTGCGACACCGTCTTCTACTACCTGTCCGACAAGGAGTGGAAGAGGGACGGCGGCAGCAACCCCAAGGGCCGGCCGAAGGACTACTTCTACAAGGCCGCCCACCAGTTCGGCCTCGGCAAGGAGACCGGCATCGACCTGCCCAACGAGGTCACCGGCCGCGTCCCCGACCGCCGGTGGAAGGAGGCGTACTGGAAGGCCAACAAGGACGCCTGGTGCAAGTCCGGCAAGAAGGACGGCTCCTACGTCGAGAAGATCGCCTATGAGAACTGCCTCGAAGGCAACAAGATGCGCGAGGGCGACTCGATCAACTACTCCATCGGCCAGGGCGACACACTCGTCACCCCGATCCAGGAGGCCGTGATCTACGGCGCCGTCGCCAACGGCGGCACGATGTACCAGCCGACCATCGGCAAGGCGATCATCAGCCCCGACGGCAGGACCGTGCGGGAGATCAAGCCGAAGAAGCGCGGGAAGCTCCCCGTCAGCCAGGCCACCCTCAGGGGCATGGACGACGCCTTCGCGGGCGTCATCACCCGGGGTACGGCGGCCTGGAAGTTCGGCGGCTGGCCCCAGGACAAGATCCCGCTGCACGCCAAGACCGGCACGGCCGAGGTCTACGGCAAGCAGACCACGTCCTGGCTGGCCACGTACTCCGAGGACTACACGGTGATCATGACGATCGCCCAGGCCGGTACGGGATCCGGCGCCTCCGGTGAGGCCGTGCGCAACATCTACAGCGCGCTCTACGGCGTCCAGGGCGACGGCTCCGTCGACAGCGGCAAGGCGCTGCTGCCCGAGCCGCAGAAGAGCCTGCCCAAGGTCCGCACGGACGGCACCATCGCCGCCCCGAAGGTCACCGGCGACCCGGCCAAGGACGCCGAGACCGCGCAGAAGGACAACCCCACCAACGGCGACGAGCAGCAGCCCGCGGGCACCGCCCCGTCGCCCACGACCGGCAACCGCGACACCCGCAGGCGCCGCGGACAGCGGACCCGGGGACGCCGGAGGATGCCCTCATGACCGGCACGAACAGCTTCTCCGTCTCCGGGTACGGCCCCGAGCGGGCCGGCTGGACCAGGCTCTTCGCCCGCGACTCGCTCACCCGCCGGCTGGACTGGCCGATCCTGCTCGCGGCCACCGCGCTGTCCCTGCTGGGCTCGCTGCTGGTCTACTCGGCGACCCGCAACCGCACCGAGCTGAACCAGGGCGACCCGTACTTCTTCCTGCTGCGCCACCTGATGAACCTGGGCATCGGGATCGCCCTGATGATCGCCACGGTCTGGCTCGGCCACCGCGCCCTGCGCAACGTCGTGCCGATCCTCTACGGCCTGTCGGTGCTCCTCGCCCTGGTGGTCCTCACCCCGCTCGGGGCGACCATCAACGGCCAGCGCAACTGGCTCGTCATCGGCGGTTTCTCGCTCCAGCCGGCCGAGTTCCTCAAGATCTCGATCATCCTCGGCATGGCCATGCTGCTGTCGGCCCGGGTGGACGCGGGCGACAAGCCGTTCCCCGACCACCGCACGGTCTTCCAGTCGCTGTGCCTGGCCGCCGTGCCGATCATGATCCTGCTGCTCATGCCCGACCTCGGCTCGGTGCTGGCCATGGTGGCGATCATCCTGGGCGTGCTGCTCGCCTCCGGGTCCTCCAACCGCTGGGTGTTCGGGTTGCTCGTCGCCGGGGTGGTCGGCTGTGTCGCGATCTGGCAGCTGCACATCCTGGACGAGTACCAGATCAACCGCTTCGCGGCCTTCGCCAACCCGGACCTGGACCCCTCGGGCGTCGGCTACAACACCAACCAGGCCCGCATCGCCATCGGTTCCGGCGGCCTGACGGGCGCCGGGCTCTTCCACGGCTCGCAGACCACCGGCCAGTTCGTGCCCGAGCAGCAGACGGACTTCGTGTTCACGGTCGCGGGGGAGGAGCTGGGCTTCGTCGGCGCCGGCTTCATCATCTTCCTGCTCGGCCTGCTGCTGTGGCGCGCCTGCCGGATAGCGCGCGACTCGACCGAGCTGTACGGGACGATCGTGGCCGCCGGGATCGTCGCCTGGTTCGCCTTCCAGTCCTTTGAGAACATCGGCATGACCCTCGGCATCATGCCGGTCACCGGCCTGCCCCTGCCGTTCGTGTCGTACGGCGGCTCGTCGATGTTCGCCGTATGGGTGGCCGTGGGACTGCTCCAGTCGATCAAGGTGCAGCGGCCGATGTCGGCGTAGGGCCCGGGAGCGGCGGCGCCCCCTGACGGATCGGCGCCGCCGCCATTAGATTCGGTGCATGGCGGACGCGAAACGCGAGATCGAGCGCAAGTACGAATCCGACGGCAGCGGGCTGCCCGACCTGACCGGCGCCGGCCCGGTGGCCTCCGTCCTCGACCGGGGCCTGGTCGAGCTGGACGCCACGTACTACGACACCACCGACGAACGCCTGACCGCGGCCTCGCTCACCCTCCGCCGCCGCACCGGGGGCTCGGACGCCGGCTGGCACCTGAAGTTCCCCGTCGCCCCCGGGGTCCGCGACGAGATCCGGGCCCCGCTCGGCGACACCGTGCCCGAGGAGATCGCCGCCCTCGTCCGCTCCCGGGTCCGGGACCGCCCGCTGGTCCCGCTGGTCCGGCTGCGCTCGGCCCGGGACGTGCGCCACCTGCTCGACGCGCGGGGCGCCCTGCTGGCCGAGGCCAGCGTCGACACCGTGACCGCCGAGCGGCTCACCGGCCCGGGCGGGACCGCCCGGTGGACCGAGATCGAGGTGGAACTCGCCGACGACGGCGACCCGGCCCTCCTGGACCGGCTGGAGAAGCGGCTGCGCGCGGCCGGTGTGCGGCCCTCCGCCTCCCCCTCCAAGCTGGCCCGCGCCCTGGCGGAGACCGCGCCGGACCACACCGGCAAGCCGGCCGCCCCCGCCGCGCCCGAGACGGCCGGCGACCATGTCCTCGCCTATCTGCGCGCCCAGCGGGACGCGCTGGTGGCGCTCGACCCCGCCGTGCGCCGCGGCATCCCCGACTCGGTGCACCGGATGCGGGTCGCCACCCGCCGCGCCCGCAGCACCCTGCGCACCTTCACCGGCGTCCTCGACCGCGCCGTCACCGGCCCCGTCGGCGCCGAGCTGAAGTGGCTCGCGGGCGAACTGGGCGTCGACCGCGACCAGGAGGTGCTGGCCGACCGGCTGACGAGCGCCCTCGACGCGCTGCCGCCCGCCCTGGTCACCGGCCCCGTCCCGGAACGGCTCACCGCCTGGGCCGGGGCCCGCCGCGGCGCCCGCGCCCATCTGACCGGAGTCCTGGACTCCCGCCGCTATCTGGCCCTGCTCGACGCCCTGGACGCCCTGCTCGCCGAGCCCCCGCTGCGCAGGGCGGCCGGCCGGAAACCCGAGAAGGCGCTCGGCAAGGCCGTACGCAAGGACGAGCGCAAGCTCACGGCCCTGATGGAGCACGCGCTCGCGCTGCCGCCGGGGCAGGAGCGCGACCGCGCCCTGCACGAGGCCCGCAAGAAGGCCAAGCGCACCCGGTACGCGGCCGAGGCCGCCACCGAGGCCCTGGGCGCCCCCGCCCGCGCCCTCACCAAGGCCATGAAGAGCCTGACCACCCTGCTCGGCGACCACCAGGACAGCGTCATGGCCCGGCGCGTCCTGCGCGAGCTGGCCGCGGTGGCCCACGCGGCGGGGGAGAGCGCGTTCACCTACGGGCTGCTGTACGGCAGGGAGGAGAGCCGCGCGGCCGGGCTGGAGGCACGGCTGCCCGGGCGCTGGAAGGCGGCCGGCGGCGCGCTGTCCGGCTGAGCGTTCGGGGCGACCCGCCGGGCGGGTTACGCTTGATGGTCCCCCTGTCAGCTCATGAAGGTTCGCGAGATGCCTGTCGAGTCGGTTTTCCCGCAGCTCGAAGCTCTGCTCCCGCACGTGCAGAAGCCGATCCAGTACGTCGGCGGCGAGCTCAACTCCACGGTCAAGCCGTGGGACGAGTGCGATGTCCGCTGGGCGCTCATGTACCCGGACGCGTACGAGGTGGGCCTGCCCAACCAGGGCGTCATGATCCTCTACGAGGTCCTCAACGAGCGGGAGGGCGTCCTCGCCGAACGCACCTACAGCGTCTGGCCGGACCTGGAGGCGCTGATGCGCGAGCACGGCGTCCCCCAGTTCACGGTGGACAGCCACCGCCCGGTGAAGGCCTTCGACGTGTTCGGCCTCAGCTTCTCCACGGAGCTGGGCTACACGAACATGCTCGCCGCGCTGGACCTGGCGGGCATCCCGCTCGAGTCCCGGGACCGCACCGACGAGGACCCGATCGTCCTGGCCGGCGGTCACGCGGCCTTCAACCCGGAGCCGATCGCCGACTTCATCGACGCGGCCGTGATCGGCGACGGCGAGCAGGCCGTCCTCGACATGACCCGGATCATCCGCGAGTGGAAGGCGGAGGGCCGCCCCGGCGGCCGCGAGGAGGTGCTCTTCCGGCTCGCGCGGACCGGCGGGGTGTACGTCCCGGCGTTCTACGACGTCGAGTACCTGCCCGACGGCCGGATCGCCCGTGTGGTGCCCAACCGCTCCGGCGTGCCGTGGCGCGTGTCCAAGCACACCGTCATGGACCTGGACGAGTGGCCGTACCCGAAGCAGCCCCTGGTGCCGCTCGCCGAGACCGTCCACGAGCGGATGTCGGTGGAAATTTTCCGCGGCTGCACCCGCGGCTGCCGCTTCTGCCAGGCCGGCATGATCACCCGCCCGGTCCGTGAGCGTTCCATCACGGGCATCGGCGAGATGGTCGACAAGGGCCTGAAGGCGACCGGTTTCGAGGAGGTGGGCCTGCTGTCCCTGTCCTCCGCCGACCACAGCGAGATCGGCGACGTCGCCAAGGGCCTCGCGGACCGCTACGAGGACGACAAGATCGGCCTCTCCCTGCCCTCCACCCGCGTGGACGCCTTCAACATCGACCTGGCCAACGAGCTGACCCGCAACGGCCGCCGGTCCGGTCTCACCTTCGCCCCCGAGGGCGGCTCGGAGCGCATCCGCAAGGTCATCAACAAGATGGTCTCGGAAGACGACCTGATCCGCACGGTCGCGACGGCGTACGGCAACGGCTGGCGCCAGGTGAAGCTGTACTTCATGTGCGGCCTGCCGACCGAGACCGACGACGACGTCCTGCAGATCGCCGACATGGCCACGCGGGTGATCCAGAAGGGCCGCGAGGTCTCCGGCTCCAACGACATCCGCTGCACGGTCTCCATCGGCGGCTTCGTGCCCAAGCCCCACACCCCGTTCCAGTGGGCGCCGCAGCTGTCGGCCGAGGAGACGGACGCCCGCCTGGCGAAGCTGCGCGACAAGATCCGCGGCGACAAGAAGTACGGCCGCTCGATCGGCTTCCGCTACCACGACGGCAAGCCCGGCATCGTGGAGGGCCTGCTCTCCCGCGGCGACCGCCGCATCGGCGCGGTGATCCGCGCGGTGTACGACGACGGCGGCCGGTTCGACGGCTGGCGCGAGCACTTCTCCTACGACCGCTGGATGGCCTGCGCCGACAAGGCGCTCGCCCCCTTCGGCGTGGACGTCGACTGGTACACCACCCGGGAGCGCACCTACGAGGAGGTCCTGCCCTGGGACCACCTCGACTCCGGCCTGGACAAGGACTGGCTCTGGGAGGACTGGCAGGACGCCCTCGACGAGACCGAGGTCGAGGACTGCCGCTGGACGCCGTGCTTCGACTGCGGTGTCTGTCCGCAGATGGACACCCACATCCAGATCGGCCCCACGGGCAAGAAGCTGCTGCCCCTGACGGTGAAGAACGCCGGCCCGACGCCGGCCGCGAGCGGCCACACGCACTGAGGCCGCCCGCCCCGCGTCCCTACGCCCCCTGAGCCCCCTCGCCCGGTCGCGAGGGGGCTCATCGGCGCCCGACGCACGGCGCTGTGCGTGATGAACATGACAGGGCCGCATCCGAACGGCCGGTCCGCGCGTCTTCCCGGGCATGGATGCTCAGAAGCCGCCGGAGCCGCGCCACCAGGGCGAAGGGTGCCTCGTCGTCGCCGTGCGCCTGCCCGTGCGGATCGTCGTCCTGGTGCTGGTCGTGCCGGTGCGGATGGTGTGGGACGCGCTCGTCGTCGCCGGACGGCTGCTGCGGGACACCGTGCTCAGGCCGTTCGGCCGGGCCCTCGCCTGGACCGGCAGGGCCCTGTTCGTCCGGCCGTTCGTGGCCCTGTGGCGCCATCTCGTGGTACCCGCCGGCAGGGCGCTCGCCTGGCTCGGCCGGGTCCTCGTCGTCGTACCGGCCGTGTGGTTCCACCGGTACGTCCTCGCCCCCGCCGGGCACGCCCTCGCCTGGCTGGCGCGCGGGGCCGGCGCCGGGCTCGCGTGGGTGTACGCGCGCGTGCTCGTCCCCGTCGGGCGGGCGCTGGTCCGGCTGCTGAAGGGCGTCGGCGCCGTACTGGCCGTGCTCGGGCTCGGTGCCAGCACGGCCGTCGCCCGGCTGGTGCGGTACCTGGTCGTCGTCCCCGCCCGATGGCTGTACACCTGGGTCCTCGCCCCTGCCGGCCGGGCCGTCGCCTGGTGCGTACGAGGCGTCGGATGGCTGCTGGGAGTGCTCGTCAGCGCGGTCGGCCTGGCCCTGTACTGGACCGCCCGCGTGCTGGTCGTGCTGCCCGCGCTCGCCCTGTGGCGCCGGGTCCTCGCCCCCGCCGGCCGGTTCCTCGCCCTCGTCGTCCGCGAGGTCCGGGACGCCCTCGGGCACGCCTGGCGGATCGCCGGGCGGATCTCCCGCGCCGTCGGCCGCGCCCTCGGCACCCTCCTGCGGTGGATCTTCGTGGAGCCGGTGCGCTGGGCGTACCGCACCGTCCTCACCCCCTTCGGGCACGCCGTACGGGCCACCGTCCTGCGCCCGGTCGCCGCGGGCGTGCGCACGGTGGGCCGCCTCGCCCGCGAGGCGCTGACCACGGCCCGCGACACCATGCGCCAGGCGCGCGCCGAATTCAGGCGCATGGTGTTCGGCACTCCCGGGCAACCGGTCGATGCGGACCGGCGGGAACCCGTGGGCCGCGACACACGTACTCTTGGTAGGAGCAAGACCGCACTCACGAAGGACTGAGCGACACTGGGCAAGCGACAGCCCGAAGGCCCGCCGCCCGCACCCGCGGTGCAGCGCATTCGTCTGCGCTACACCAAGCGCGGCCGCCTGAGGTTCACCAGCCACCGAGACTTCCAGCGCGCCTTCGAGCGGGCGCTGCGCCGCGCCGAGGTGCCCATGGCGTACTCGGCGGGGTTCACACCGCACCCCAAGGTGTCGTACGCCAATGCCGCACCCACCGGCACGGGCAGTGAGGCGGAGTACCTGGAGATCGCGCTCACCGCACCGCGCGACCCGGAGACCCTGCGCGCCCTCCTCGACGAGTCGCTGCCCACCGGGCTCGACATCGTCGAGGCGGTCGAGGCACGGACCTCCGGCCTCGCCGACCGGCTGACGGCCTCCGTCTGGGAGCTGCGGCTGGACGGCGTCGAGCCCGCCGAGGCCGAGCGCGCGGTGGCGGCCTTCACCCGGGCCGACGCCGTCGAGGTGCAGCGGATGACCAAGAACGGCGTCCGCACCTTCGACGCCCGCCCGGCGGTGGTGAGCCTGGAAACGCACGGCGCTCCGGCTGATAGGCCGAGCGACCGGCCCTGTGCGATACTGCGGCTGGTTGTTCGGCACGTGACGCCTGCCGTACGACCCGACGACGTCCTGTCCGGTCTCCGCGCCGTGGCCGACCTGGCGCCGCCGGTCGCCGCAGCGGTGACCAGGCTGGCGCAGGGGCTGTTCGATGAAGAGACCGGCACGGTGACCGACCCGCTCGCGCCCGACCGCGAGGCTGCCGGGGCCCTGACGGCCCAGCCGGCCGCCGCCGCGACGGCGGCGATGCCGGAAGGTCCCGCGTAGGGACGGACGTCGTAGCGCCGCCCTCGGACTCGGGAGCCACCTGGGTCGGGCAGCGCACCGACCAGAAGACTTTCGCCAGGCCGTACCGACAAGGCGTACGGAACCGGCGAGACAGGACACAGAGTGCTCCCGTGCGGCGCCCGCGCCCCGGACGGCGGCCACCGCGTATCGCGCGGGCCGCGGACGTCAACGGCGGACGGTCCCCAGAGACCGGCGCCGGACCAGGTGCGGCGCCCGGGAGCCTGACGGGAGATACGCCCGCATGCTCGGACCGAACGAACCCCAAGAGGGTTCCGAACTGAACACCCCCAGCGACACCCTGCCCCCGCGCAGGCGTCGCCGTGCCGCCTCCCGCCCGGCGGGCCCGCCCGCCGCGGCGGCCGAGGCGCCCGCGGAGGTCACCGTGCCGGCCATACCGGCCGCGGAGACGGACGAGGTCGCCGAGGCGACCGAGGGCGGCGAGGCCGCTGAGGCCACCGGCGCCGAAGAGACGGTGACCGAAGAGGCGGCAGAGGCCGCCGGGACCGGCCAGGAGGCGAAGAGCGCGGAGCCCGCCGCCGCGCGTCCGCGCCGCCGGGCCACGCGCCGTGCGTCGGCGCCCGCCGGTACACCGGCGACCGCCGAGGCCGCGGAGGCCGCCGAGACCGTCGTCCCGGCCGCGTCCACCGCCGAGCCGGCCCCCGCCGTCACCGAGGCCGGTGCCGTCGTCGTCGGCGAGGAGGCCGCGCCGCGCCGCACCCGGCGCCGGGCCACGCGCAGCGTGGCCACGCCGCCCGCCACCACCGAGAACACCGACACCGCTGCGGCCGCCGAGGCGCCCGCCGGGACCGAGGCCGCCACGGCCCAGACGCCCGACGAGGCCGCTCCCGCCGCGCGTCCGCGCCGCCGGGCCACGCGCCGCGCGTCGGCCGCCGCCGCTACGCCGGTCCCCGCCGAGGCCGCCGAGACCGTCGCCCCGGCCGCCGCCGGGACGGAAGCGGCCGAGGAGCCGGTCGCCGAGGAGGCTGCCGAGGCCGCTCCCGCGCGTCCGCGTCGTCGGGCCACGCGTCGTGCGTCGGCGCCCGCCGGTGCGCCGCAGGGTGTCGAAGAGGCGTCTGTCGCCGAGGTGAGTGAAGCCGCGGCTCCCGCCGCGCAGGAGCCGGTCGCCGAGGAGACTGCCGAGGCCGCTCCCGCGCGTCCGCGTCGTCGGGCCACGCGTCGTGCGTCGGCGCCCGCCGGTGCGCCGCAGGGTGTCGAAGAGGCGTCTGTCG
>NZ_JBVHXT010000006.1:0-33305 GCF_055569255.1 Streptomyces sp. NPDC029296 | reverse complement strand
CGCCGAGGTGAGTGAAGCCGCGGCTCCCGCCGTGCAGGAGCCGGTCGCCGAGGAGGCTGCCGAGGCCGCTCCCGCGCGTCCGCGTCGTCGGGCCACGCGTCGTGCGTCGGCGCCCGCCGGTGCGCCCAAGGGTGCCGAAGACGCACCCGCCGCCGAGGTGACCGAGCCGGCCGCCCCCGCCGCGCAGGAGGCGCCCGCCGAGGCGGCTGCCGAGGCGCCCGTCGAGGAGGCCGCCCCGCGCCGTACCCGGCGCCGGGCCACCCGCCGGGTGTCCGCGCCCGCCGGCGCGCCCACGAGCGAGGACGCCGCCGAGGCTCCCGCCGCCACCCAGGCCGGGGAGGACGCTCCCGCCCCCGCCGCGGAGCCGGAGGTCCCCGTGACCACGCACACCACCGAGCCGGCCACCGCCGCCCAGTCCCCGCAGGTCCCCGCGCCGGCCGCCGAGGCCGCCACGCCGCGCCGCGCCCGGCGCCGTGCCGTACGGGCCGCGTCCGGGTTCGCCGAGCCCGCGCAGCCCACCGCGCCCAAGCCCGTCGCCGAGCCGGCCGAGGCCGCCGAGCCCGCGGAGCCCGCCCAGGCGAAGGGCAAGCGCCGCCCCGCCCGCCCGGCCGTCGCCGTCTTCCAGGCGCCGGTGTTCACCGAGCCCCGGTTCCAGACCCCGGAGCGGGCCGCCGCCGAGGCCGCGGCCGAGGCCGCCGAGACGGAGGAGCCCGAGGAGCCCGAGGACTTCACGGAGGAGCGCGCCGAGACCGGCACCCGCCGGCGCCGGCGCCGCCGCGGTGCCGCCGAGGACACCCGGCCCGTCGAGCCCGCCGCCACGGAGGAGCCGGAGGAGGCCCCCGAGGCCCCCGAGGCCCCCGAGGCCCCCGAGGCCACGGAGGACCTCGCCGAGGACGAGGAGGGCGACGAGACCGAGGGCGCCGAGGGCTACGAGGAGTCCGGCTCGCGCCGCCGTCGCCGCCGGGGCGGACGCCGCCGCCGGCGCGGTGACGCCGCCGACGGCGAGGGCGGCGACGCCGACGTCGACGACCTGGCCGCCGAGCAGGCCGCCCAGGACGCCGAGGACACCGCCGAGCAGGACGAGGAGGACGCCGAGGAGGGCCGCGCCGAAGAGCCCGCCGGGTCCAGCGCCAGCAGCCGCCGGCGCCGTCGCCGCCGCCGCCGGGCCGGTGACGCCACCGTCGACGCCGAGCCGTCCGCCGACGACCCGGAGCGCACCGTCGTCAAGGTCCGCGAGCCGCGCAAGGCCGGCGAGCCGTCCGACGAGGTGCAGTCCATCAAGGGCTCCACCCGTCTGGAGGCCAAGAAGCAGCGCCGCAGGGAAGGCCGTGAGCAGGGGCGCCGCCGCGTCCCGATCATCACCGAGGCCGAGTTCCTGGCCCGCCGCGAGGCCGTCGAGCGCGTGATGGTGGTCCGCCAGCACGGCGACCGTACGCAGATCGGTGTCCTGGAGGACGGCGTGCTCGTCGAGCACTACGTCAACAAGGAGCAGTCGACCTCGTACGTCGGCAACGTCTACCTGGGCAAGGTCCAGAACGTGCTGCCGTCGATGGAGGCCGCCTTCATCGACATCGGCAAGGGCCGCAACGCCGTCCTGTACGCCGGCGAGGTCAACTTCGAGGCGCTCGGCATGTCGGGCGGACCGCGCCGCATCGAGTCGGCCCTGAAGTCCGGCCAGCCGGTGCTCGTGCAGGTCACGAAGGACCCGATCGGCCACAAGGGCGCGCGTCTGACCAGCCAGGTCTCCCTCCCGGGCCGCTATCTGGTGTACGTGCCCGAGGGCTCGATGACCGGCATCAGCCGCAAGCTGCCCGACACCGAGCGGGCCCGGCTGAAGACCATCCTCAAGAAGATCGTCCCCGAGGACGCGGGCGTCATCGTGCGCACCGCGGCCGAGGGCGCGAGCGAGGACGAGCTGCGCCGCGACGTCGAGCGGCTCCAGGCGCAGTGGGAGGAGATCCAGAAGAAGGCCAAGAGCGGCAACGCCCCGACGCTGCTGTACGGCGAGCCGGACATGACCGTCCGGGTCGTGCGCGACATCTTCAACGAGGACTTCTCCAAGGTCATCGTCAGCGGCGACGACGCCTGGCAGACCATCCACGGCTACGTCTCGCACGTCGCCCCGGACCTGGCCGGCCGGCTGTCGAAGTGGACGAGCGAGGTCGACGTCTTCGCCACCTACCGGATCGACGAGCAGCTCGCCAAGGCGCTGGACCGCAAGGTCTGGCTGCCCAGCGGCGGTTCGCTGGTGATCGACCGGACCGAGGCGATGGTCGTCATCGACGTCAACACCGGCAAGTTCACCGGCCAGGGCGGCAACCTGGAGGAGACGGTCACCAGGAACAACCTGGAGGCGGCCGAGGAGATCGTGCGCCAGCTGCGGCTGCGCGACCTCGGCGGCATCATCGTGATCGACTTCATCGACATGGTCCTGGAGTCCAACCGCGACCTGGTGCTGCGCCGCCTGCTGGAGTGCCTGGGCCGGGACCGTACGAAGCACCAGGTGGCCGAGGTGACCTCGCTGGGCCTGGTGCAGATGACCCGCAAGCGGGTCGGCCAGGGCCTGCTGGAGTCCTTCTCCGAGACCTGCGTCCACTGCAACGGGCGCGGTGTCGTCGTCCACCTCGACCAGGCCGCCGCGGGCGGTGGCGGCGGCAAGCGCAAGAAGCGCGGCGGCCGGGGCGCCGAGGCGGCGGAGCCGGTGCACGAGCACGTGCACGAGACCCCCGCCGTGACCGTGGAGGCCGGCGCGCCCGTCGAGCCCGCGGTGGAGTCCGCCGCCGAGGTGGCCGCCGAGGCCGCCGAGCCGATCGCCCTGCCCGCGCCCGACTTCGCGCCGGACGAGGAGCTGTACAGCAGTGTCGCCGAGGCGGAGGCCGCGGCCACCCGTGGCCGCGGCCGGCGCCGGGCGAGCCGCCGGGCTTCGGCTCCGGCGGGCGCGCCGAAGGCGGAGAAGGCCCCGCGCAGGGCGGAGAAGGCCGAGGCCGAGCCGGCCGCGGAGCCCGAGGTGCCGACCGCCCAGGACGTCACCGCCGAGGAGGCGGCGGCGCGCCCGGTGCGGCCGGAGCCCGCCGTCGAGGCGCTGGCCGAGCCGGCGGCCGTCGAGGACCAGGTGGTCCCGGCGCCGCAGGCCGAGGCTCCCGCCGAGGAGGCCGCGCCCAAGGGCCGTACGCGCCGCCGGGCGACCCGGAAGGTGTCGGCTCCGGCCGGTTCCCCCGCGGGCGCCGAGGCGGCCGTGGTGACGGTGCCCGAGACCGCGCCCGCGGCCGAGGTCCCGGCGGAGCGGTCCGCCGAGGCCGAGCAGCCGGTGGTGACCGAGCAGCCGGCGGTGACCGAGCAGCCGGTGGCGGCCGAGAGTACCCCGGCGCCGGCCCGGCCGCGCCGCCGCGCGGTGCGCAAGGCCACCGCGCCGACGGCACCGGAGGAGGCGGCCGTGGTGGTCGTCCCGGCGACGGCGCCCGAGGAGGCCCCGGCGGCGGAAGCCCCCGTGGCCGAGGTCCCGGTGGCCGAGGCGGCGGAGGAAGCCGCTCCGGCCGAGGAAGCCGCTCCGGCCAAGAAGACCGCGCGCAAGGCGGCGGCCAAGAAGGCCCCGGCGAAGAAGGCGGCGGCGAAGAAGGTCACCGCGAAGAAGACGACGGCCAAGAAGACGGCCGCCAAGAAGACGACGGCCAAGAAGGCGACGAAGACCGCCAAGACGGCCGCCGCGAAGTCGACGGCGAAGAAGACCACCACGGTCTCCGGCGCCGGCGACGAGGGCTGACAGTCCCAGGTGTGCGGCCGGTCCCCGTGACCGGCCGCACACCGGCGGGGCCCGGTTTGACCCCTTGGACAGCGGCCCCGTACTCTTGACCGTCGGCGTGTCCACTGACACGCCACATCCCCGTAAACCTCTTCCTCCCGGGCACACGGTTGGCCGGGAGAGGTCGCCTCTGGTGTTTCTGGGCGGCTGGCCTGCGGGGGTGCCGGTTCCGAGCGAGCGAAAGTGAGATCCGCGTGTACGCCATCGTGCGCAGCGGTGGTCGCCAGCACAAGGTTGCTGTCGGCGACATCGTTGAGGTTGACAAGATTTCCACTGCCAAGGTTGGCGACACGGTCGAGCTCTCGACCCTGCTCGTTGTCGACGGCGACGCCGTGACCAGCGACCCGTGGGTCCTGGCCGGCATCAAGGTCCAGGCCGAGGTCGTGGACCACCACAAGGGCCAGAAGATCGACATTCTGCGCTACAAGAACAAGACCGGTTACCGTCGTCGGCAGGGTCACCGCCAGCAGTACACGGCGATCAAGGTCACGTCGATCCCCACGGCTGCGAAGTAAGGGACTGAGGAGAAATGGCACACAAGAAGGGCGCATCGTCCACTCGGAACGGTCGCGACTCCAACGCCCAGCGGCTCGGCGTGAAGCGCTTCGGCGGTCAGGTCGTGAACGCTGGTGAGATCCTGGTCCGCCAGCGCGGCACCCACTTCCACCCCGGCGCCGGTGTCGGCCGTGGCGGCGACGACACGCTGTTCGCCCTGCAGCCCGGTGCGGTGGAGTTCGGTACCCACCGCGGCCGCAAGGTCGTGAACATCGTCCCGGTCGCCTGAATCACCTGATCGTCTGATCGTCTGATTCAGCACCGAACGCTTTCGCGAGGCGGACCTCACTTCCCGGTCGGGAAGGCGGGTCCGCCTTTCGCGTGTTAACACAGGTAAAACCCGTCATCTTTTGGAGGCACCCCACCATGACCACCTTCGTGGACCGCGTCGAACTGCATGTCGCCGCGGGTAACGGAGGCCACGGCTGTGCCTCCGTCCACCGTGAGAAGTTCAAGCCGCTCGGCGGACCCGACGGCGGCAACGGCGGCCGTGGCGGTGACGTCATCCTGACCGTCGACCAGTCGGTCACGACGCTGCTGGACTATCACCACTCCCCGCACCGCAAGGCCACCAACGGCAAGCCCGGCGAGGGCGGCAACCGTTCCGGCAAGGACGGCCAGGACCTGATCCTGCCGGTCCCGGACGGCACGGTCGTGCTGGACAAGGCGGGCAACGTGCTCGCCGACCTGGTCGGCCACGGCACCTCGTACGTCGCCGCGCAGGGCGGCCGGGGCGGTCTCGGCAACGCGGCGCTGGCCTCCGCCCGGCGCAAGGCGCCCGGCTTCGCGCTGCTCGGCGAGCCCGGTGACCTGCACGACATCGTCCTGGAGCTGAAGACCGTCGCCGACGTGGCGCTCGTCGGCTACCCGAGCGCCGGCAAGTCCTCGCTGATCTCCGTGCTCAGCGCGGCCAAGCCGAAGATCGCCGACTACCCGTTCACGACGCTGGTCCCGAACCTCGGCGTGGTCACCGCGGGCTCCACCGTCTACACCATCGCCGACGTGCCCGGTCTCATCCCCGGCGCCAGCCAGGGCCGCGGCCTCGGCCTGGAGTTCCTGCGCCACGTGGAGCGGTGCAGCGTGCTGGTGCACGTGCTGGACACCGCCACGCTGGAGTCGGACCGCGACCCGGTCTCCGACCTCGACGTCATCGAGGAGGAGCTGCGGCAGTACGGCGGGCTGGGCAACCGGCCCCGGATCGTCGTCCTGAACAAGATCGACGTGCCCGACGGCAAGGACCTCGCCGAGATGGTCCGCCCCGACCTGGAGGCCCGCGGCTACCGCGTCTTCGAGGTGTCGGCCGTGGCCCACACGGGTCTGCGGGAGCTGACCTTCGCCCTCGGTGAGCTGGTCGCCAAGGCGCGCGCCGCGAAGCCGAAGGAGGAGGCGACCCGGATCGTCATCCGGCCCAAGGCCGTGGACGACGCGGGCTTCACCGTCGTACGCGAGGACGCCGGCGGGGAGCCGCTGTTCCGGGTGCGCGGTGAGAAGCCGGAGCGCTGGGTCCGCCAGACCGACTTCAACAACGACGAGGCCGTGGGGTACCTCGCCGACCGGCTCAACCGCCTCGGTGTGGAGGAGCAGTTGATGAAGGCGGGCGCCCGCGCGGGCGACGGCGTCGCCATCGGCCCCGAGGAGAACGCGGTCGTCTTCGACTGGGAGCCCACGGTCATGTCCGGCGCGGAGATGCTCGGCCGCCGCGGCGAGGACCACCGCTTCGACGAGCCCCGCCCCGCGGCCCAGCGCCGCCGGGACAAGCAGGCGGAGCGCGACGAGGTGCTGCGGGAGTACGACGAGTTCGACCCGTTCGAGTAAGCCGGCCCGTCCGGGCGGGCCGATGCGTCCGAGCGGGGCGTACGTCCCGTCCTACGCCTCGCCCTCGGGCGGCGGCGGTGGCCGAAAGTGAACGCCGGGGAAACCGGCGGCGAAGCGGGAGGCAACCCCCTCCCGTACCGGTGAGTCGAACGGTGCGACCCGTGACGGATCCTGATCCGTCGCGGGTCGCACCGCTCTTTTCACCGACCCTGGAGACGACGTGCCTGACCAGCCCCGTTCCTTCCACCGCCGTACCCTCGCGCTCGCCGTCGGCGTCGCCCTCGCCGCCGGCGCCCTGCTGACGGCACCGGCCGCGGACGCCGCCCCCAAGCCGCCCGCGCGGAAGGTACGTGCCGATTTCAACGGCGACGGCTACGGCGACCTGGCCGTCTCCGCGCTCCAGGCCACCGTGGGCGGCAAGGCCAACGCCGGTTACGTGGCGGTGCTGTACGGCTCCGCCAAGGGGCTCGACCCCAAGCACGGGAAGGTCTACACACAGGCGTCCCCCGGCGTTCCCGGAACCGTCGAGAAGGGCGACCGCTTCGGTGACCAGCTGGTCACCGCGGACCTGGACGGCGACGGCTTCACCGATCTGCTGGTCGGTGCGAGCGGCGAGCGGTGGACCCAGGACGGTGTGGCCCGCGCCGGCAGCCGGACCGTGCTGTGGGGCGGCCCGAAGGGCTTCGTCTCCGGCACGCTGCTGCCCGCCGGGGACAGCGGTCCCTACCTGGACCACCTGACGGTCGCCGGTGACTTCAACGGCGACGGTCACCAGGACCTGGCGCAGGCCGGGCGGGTGCTGTTCGGCCCGTTCGGGCGGGACGGCCGCCCCGCGGCCACCCAGGAGGGCGCGCAGTTCATCGACGGGGACCTGAGCACGGTCGCGGTGGCGGTCGGCGACACCGACGGCGACGGCATCGACGACACCGCCACGCTGGCCCGGGCCTACGACCGGGACGACGAGGGCGACTACGGCTACGGCGTGTTCTACGCGCGCGGCAGCCGCGACGGACTGCGCGCCCCCGTGGAACTGGAGGACTTCAGGGGCACGGAGGGCGGCGACATCGCCCTCGGCGACCTTGACGGCGACGGCCGCGCGGACCTGGTGGTCGGCGGGCAGACCGTGCGCGTCCGCTACGCCGGCAAGCAGGGCCTCGGCCCCGGCCGGCCCCAGGTGATCACCCAGGACACGCCCGGTGTGCCCGGTGTCCAGGAGCGGGACGGGTTCGGACAGGCGCTGTCCGTCGGCGACGTGACGGGCGACGGCCGCGCCGACATCGTGGCCGGCCTCCCCTGGGAGGACTTCGACGGGCTGCGCTCGCCCGGCACCTTCGCCGTCCTGCCCGGCGGCCGCTCGGGCGTGACCGGCGCCGGGACCAAGGTGTTCAGCCAGAACAGCCCCGGTGTGCCGGGGACGGCGGAGAAGGACGACTGGTTCGGGTACCAGGTGTACCTCGTGGACGGCAACGGCGACGGAAAGGCCGAGCCGGTGGTCGCCGCGCCCCAGGAGGACGCGTACGCGGGCGCCTTCTGGGTGTTCCCGGGCCGCATGAGCGCCCAGGGGTCCTTCGCCGTCACCGCGCGCACGCTCGGCACCACCGCGTCCGGCGCCTGGCTCGGTTCCGTGCTCCCCGGGTGAAGCCGGTCACCGGTACCGGCGGGAGGGCCGGTTTCTGACCTACCGTCAGTCCCGTCGTGGCGCGAGGGTTTTCCCGTGCCGTGACGGGTCTCCTGTTGTCTCCCCAGTTGTCATGCCCTTGATGGACCCGGTTCAGCAGGCGGACCGTACGGCCGTTTGAACTTCCGCATGTCCGACCCACCCGTCCATGTGGCCACTGTGGCAAAGGGAGTCAGCGCATGACCGCATCATCCCCCGACCGCCGCCGCTTTCTGACCGCCGGGGCCGCCGTCCTCGGGGCCGCGGCCTCCGCCCAGCTGTGGCTGCCGGGCACCGCCCGCGCGGCCGGGACCCCGGTGCCCGACGGCGTGTTCACCCTCGGCGTGGCCTCCGGTGATCCGCTCCCCGACGGCGTCGTGCTGTGGACCAGACTCGCGCCCGACCCGCTGAACGGCGGTGGGATGCCGGCCGCCGCCTTCCCCGTGGACTGGGAGATCGCCGAGGACGAGCGGTTCCGCAGGATCGCCCGCCGGGGCACCGCCGAGGCCCGCCCCGAACTCGGTCACAGCGTCCACGTGGACGTCCGCGGCCTGCGCCCGGACCGCGCGTACTGGTACCGCTTCCGGGCCGGCACCCAGCTCTCGCCCACCGGCCGCACCCGCACCGCGCCCCATCCCCGGCAGCGGGGCGGCGCGCTGCGCGTGGCCCTGGCCTCCTGCCAGAACTGGCAGCACGGCTACTTCACGCCGTACGCCGACATGCTCGCGCAGGACCCGGACATCGTGCTCTTCGTCGGCGACTACATCTACGAGTCCACGCCCTCGGCGACGGCCGTGCGGCGGCACGAGGGCAAGGGCGAGCCGTACACCCTCACCCAGTACCGCAACCGGTACGCCCAGTACCGCACCGACCCCGGCCTCGCCGCGATGCACGCGAACGCCCCCTGGGTGGTCACCTTCGACGACCACGAGGTGGACAACGACTGGGCCGGCGAGGTCCCGCAGGACCCCGACAAGCAGCCGCACGACAAGTTCCTGGCCCGGCAGACGGCCGCCTTCCAGGCGTACTACGAGCACATGCCGGTGCGCGCCTCGGCGATCCCCGACGGCCCGCACATCCAGATGTACCGCCGCCTGGAGTTCGGCCGGCTGGCCCGGCTCAACGTCCTCGACACCCGGCAGTTCCGCACCGACCAGGCCACCACGCAGGAGGGCGCCCAGGAGCCCACGCGGACCATGCTCGGCGCCGAGCAGAAGCAGTGGCTGCTGGACGGGCTGTACGACTCCCCGGCCCGCTGGAACCTCGTCGCCTCGCAGATCATGATGGCCGAGACCGATCTGCTGCCCGGCGACGGCAAGCTCTGGTTCTACGACGCCTGGGACGGCTACCAGGTCGAGCGCAACGCCCTGCTGGAGGAGTTCGCCGGCATCCGCAATCCGGTGGTGCTCACCGGGGACCGCCATCTGACGATGATCAGCGACCTGAAGACGGACTTCGACGACCCGGACTCCGACGTGGTCGGCGCCGAGTTCGTCGGCACCTCCATCTCCAGCAGCGGCGACCAGGACCAGGACGCCTTCCACAAGCAGTGGGACCCGCTGATGGCGGACAACCCGCACTGGAAGCTCATCGACGCCCACCGCGGCTACCACCTGTTCGACATCCGCCCCGACGGCATCGACGCGCGGGTCCGTGTGGTCGACACGGTGCTCAAGCCGCAGGCGACGGCGAGCACCCTGGCCCGGCTGCGGGTGGAGTCGGACGAGCCGGGCGTCCGCCTGGTGTGACGGTTTCCACGCGAGCCCGGGACCCGGACGGGTCCCGGGCTCTTGTCGTTCCCGGGACACCTGTGGAGTTACTCACAGCAAATTCACCGGCATTCACGCCGCCCGTCGCGTGTCACCGGGAGTGAAAGGTGAATGACAGGTTGCGCGCACATATGCGGTGAGAGTCGCTCACCTTGCATCGCGGTAACCGAAAGTGGGACCATTTCAAGGTTCCCTGTCGCCCCAAGGTAGGTCACCTGTGTCCCAGCGCATAGCCAAGCCCCGTACCACCGCAGTGATCCTGGCCGGTGGCACCGGCCAGCGGGTGGGTCTGTCGATCCCCAAGCAGCTGCTGAAGATCGCCGGCAAGGCAGTCATCGAGCACACCCTGACCACCTTCCAGAACGCCGACTCGATCGACGACGTCATCGTGCTGATGGCCCCGGGTTATGTGCCGGACGTCGAGAAGATCGTCGCCAAGGCGGGCTTCACGAAGGTGAAGAAGGTCATCGAGGGCGGCGCGACACGGAACGAGACCACCGAGCGCGCCATCGCCGCCCTCCGCGAGGGCCTGGCCGAGGGCGAGGACCTCAACGTCCTCTTCCACGACGCCGTGCGCCCGCTGCTCTCGCAGCGCGTCATCGACGACTGCGTGGCCGCACTGGACCGTTACCAGGCGGTGGACGTCGCCATCCCGTCCGCGGACACCATCATCGTCACGCGCACCCACGGCGAGGACGGCGAGTTCATCACCGAGATCCCGGACCGCTCCCGGCTGCGCCGCGGCCAGACCCCGCAGGCCTTCAAGCTGTCCACCATCCGCCGTGCCTACGAGGTCGCGGCCGGCGACCCGAACTTCCAGGCCACGGACGACTGCTCGGTGGTCCTGAAGTACCTGCCGGACGTGCCGATCCACGTCGTCGCGGGCGACGAGTACAACATGAAGGTGACCCAGCCGGTCGACGTCTTCATCGCCGACAAGCTGTTCCAGCTCGCCTCCACCGCCGCGCCCGAGCAGAACGGCGAGGACGCCTACCGCGAGCTGCTCACCGGCAAGACCGTCGTCATCTTCGGCGGCTCCTACGGCATCGGCAAGGACATCGCCGAACTCGCCGGGTCCTACGGCGCGCGGGTCTACGCGCTGGGCCGCTCCACCACCGGCACCCACGTGGAGAACCCGGAGGAGGTCGACGACGCGCTGTCCAAGGCCTACGCGGACACCGGCCGGATCGACTACGTGGTCAACACCGCGGGCGTGCTGCGCATCGGCAAGCTCGCCGAGACCGACAACGCCACCATCGAGGAGGCGCTGAAGGTCAACTACCTGGCGCCGGTGCAGATCGCCCGCTCCTCCTACAAGTACCTGGCCGAGACCAAGGGCCAGCTGCTGCTCTACACCTCCAGCAGTTACACCCGGGGCCGCGCCGAGTACTCGCTGTACTCCTCCACCAAGGCCGCCATGGTGAACCTCACCCAGGCGCTGTCCGACGAGTGGGCCGCCGACGGCATCCGGGTCAACTGCATCAACCCCGAGCGCACCGCGACGCCGATGCGCACCAAGGCCTTCGGCCAGGAGCCGTCGGGCACCCTGCTCTCCTCCGAGGCCGTGGCCCGGACCTCCCTGGACGTGCTGCTGTCGGAGCTGACCGGGCATGTCATCGACGTGCGCCAGCAGGACCCGACCGCGGGCGCCGCCCGGGCCTCCGGCTTCGAGCAGGCGCTGGCCTCCGTGCTGGACCGTCAGGACGGCGTGTAATAATCGCCGTTAAATAGCTTTCATGAATTCAGGCCTCTGTGCTCGCTCGTTCACCGGGTGTTCGCAGGGGCCTGAATCCGTACACCGCGAATATTCGCACATTCCCCGAAACACCGGCATTTCCGGCATGACTGAACAAAACCGGCACCCCTCCCTCCCAGAGCAGGTTTCTCCGTGATATCCACCGCTATTCGCGTCGCCCGGGTGGGCAACGCGGCCGAGCTGGCCGCGGCGGTCCTCGTGATGCTGGGCTTCCCGGCCCTCATGCTGGCCGCGCTCGTCCCGAGCGTTCCCGCCTTCGCGGCCCTGGCCGCCGTGACGTATCTGGCGGACCACTATCTGCACCGCAAGGGCAGCTACCTGATCAACCGCCTCAGCAAGGTCCGGGCGGGTCTGTCGATCCGCTTCCTGATCCGGCAGCTGCTGCTGGTCCTGCTGCTGGCCCGCCTGTCCCTCTCGGACGACCTGATCTTCTACGGCGCGGTCGCCTGCTTCATCGCCTTCTACGGCCTCCAGGCCCCGCACGGTGCCCTGGTCACCCTCATCCGCAACCGCCGCCGGATGCCGGTCGCCACCCGCAACGTCGACCTGAAGTCCCGCATCCGCATCCCGGACGCCCCGCCGCGCGGGCTGCTGCACCGCTCCGCGGAGAAGATGCTCCACCTCGACCTGTTCGCGGTCGCCGGCATCCTGGTCGCCGCCGGGCTGGACTCCGCCGCCCCCGGCTTCGTCGGCGTCGGCCTCACCTTCGGCCTCGGCTGCCTCTACGTCCTCGCCCTGGTGCCCCACGTGCGCGGCCGGCGGATCCCGCCGCGGGCCGACGCCGTCCTCGCCGCCGTCGACGACTGGCTGGCCGGCTACAAGCCGGAGACGGTCCTGTACTTCTCCGGCTCCAAGGACTCCGCCTACCAGGTCAACATGTGGCTGGAGACGATGGAGCGGCTGGAGACCCGGCCGCTGATCATCCTGCGTGAGCGCGTCATCCTGAACAACCTCGCGCCCACCACGGTCCCCGTCATCTGCGTGCCCGGAGGGGTGCACCTGATGAACCTGGACCTGTCCACCGTGCGCGTCGCGCTCTACGCGGCCAACGTCGGCAAGAACATCCACCTGCTGCGCGTGCCCACCATGAAGCACGTCTTCATCGGCCACGGCGACAGCGACAAGCTCGCCAGCGTCAACCCGTACAGCAAGGTGTACGACGAGGTGTGGACCGCCGGCCGGGCCGGCCGCGACCGCTACGCCATCGCCGACGTCGGCGTCCGCGACGACGACATCGTGGAGGTCGGCCGCCCGCAGCTCGCGCCCATCCAGAGCCGGCAGGGCGTGCCCGCCGGACGCATCCCCACCGTGCTCTACGCCCCCACCTGGGAGGGCTGGGACGGCAACCCCGGCAACACCTCGATCGTGCTGGCAGGCGAGAACATCGTCCAGCGGCTGATCACGGCCGACCCGCCGGTCCGCGTCCTGTACAAGCCGCACCCGTTCACCGGCACCGTCAGCAAGGACGCCAAGGCCGCCCACCAGCGCATCGCCGCAATGGTCGAGAAGGCCGCCGCCGAGCGCGCCGGCGACTCCCGCTTCACCGCCGACCGCGCCGCGATGGACCGCGCCAAGGCCGAACTGGCCCGCATCGAGGCCCGGCTCGCCGAGCTGGCCGGCGCCGGCGGCACCAAGGGCGACGAGGCCGAGGCCACCCGCGACGGCATCGTGGACGTGGTCAAGCACGAGGAGATCGCCCGGCTGCGCGCCGAGTGGAACGAGGCCTACTGGCGCTCCTTCCCGTCGCACGAGCACCGCGTCATCACCGGCGCCGAACCGCGCCTGTACGACTGCTTCAACGTTTCCGACGCGATGGTCTCCGACATCTCCTCCGTGGTCTCCGACTTCATCGCGAGCGGCAAGCCGTACGCCGTCACCGACTCCGCCGCGGTGGGCGTCGAGGAGTTCAAGCGGCACAACACGGCCGTGCGCGCCGCGGTGATCCTGTCCAACAGCGCCGTCGAACTGGGCGATCTGCTGCACGCCGTGCGCAATCCGTCCGCCGACCCGCTCGCGGAGGACCGCAAGGACCTGAAGGAGTACCTGCTCGGCCCCGACGAGCCGGCCTCGATCGACCAGTTCAACGGCGCCGTCGCCGACCTGGCCCGCAAGTCCGAGGCCCGCAACGCCGGCCAGGAGGCCCGGCTGGCCGCGGAGGCCGACCCCGCCCAGGCGGCCGAGCTGACCGGCGCGGTGCCGGCCCAGCGCGCCGTGTCGGCCGGGGAGACGGACGGCGTGACCGCGGGCTGACCGGCCCGCCGCAGCACACCCGGCCCCCGGGGGGAGCACTCCCCGGGGGCCTTCTCGTGCCCTGCGTTCACGTCGTGCCCGCACTCGCGTCTTGCCCCGCTCTCAACCGGTCCTGGGCGGTTCTTACCGTGCCGGCGTACTGTCTGTGCGGCGGCTGTCTGTGAGTTCCGCCACTCAGGGCGTTCGGCAAGGCAACCGCCACCCCCGACCACCCGTCT
Source organism: Streptomyces sp. NPDC029296 (assembly GCF_055569255.1). Classification (NCBI taxonomy): domain Bacteria; kingdom Bacillati; phylum Actinomycetota; class Actinomycetes; order Kitasatosporales; family Streptomycetaceae; genus Streptomyces; species Streptomyces sp. NPDC029296. The sequence goes on along the minus strand of NZ_JBVHXT010000006.1, from coordinate 19,486 downwards.
AGCACCTTGCGATCGAGTCGATGCGGGGAAAAATCTTGGTGAACGAGGGGGAAGTGTGACCGTCGTGACGCAGCCCGATGTGAGCGTGGTCATCGGGGCGTACGAAGCGATGCCGTACCTGGTCGAGTGCCTGGCATCCGTCGAGGCGCAGACCATCGGTGCGGACCGGATGGAGGTCATCGCGGTCGACGACGGCTCCACCGACGGCACCGGCGACTGCCTGGAGGAGTTCGCCGCCCGCGCCCCCATGCCGGTGACCGTCGTCCGCCAGGAGAACTCCGGCGGCCCGAGCGGCCCCCGCAACGTCGGCCTGGCCAAGGCGAGCGGTCGCTACGTCTTCTTCCTCGACGCCGACGACCGGCTCGGCCCCGAGGCCCTGGAGCGCATGGTCGCCATGGCCGACAAGAACGGCACGGACGTCGTCCTCGGCCGGGTCGAGGGCGTCAACCGCTCCGCGCCCAAGTCCATGTGGGGCAAGACGCTGGACCGGGCCGACGTCTTCACCTCCAACATCAAGTTCACCCTCAGCGCGCAGAAGCTGTTCCGCCGGTCCCTGCTGGAACGGCACGGCATGCGGTTCGACGAGTCGCTGTTCACCGGCGAGGACGCCCTCTTCACCCTGGAGGCGTACCTGCGCGCCGACGGTGTCTCCGTGGTCGCCGACTACACCTGCTACTACCTGGTCGGCCGCGACGACGGCAAGCAGGTCACCAAGAGCGGCAGCTACACCCTGCGCTTCGACTCCGCGCGCTCCCTGATGAAGCTGATCGCCGACATGGTCCCGGCCGGCGACAAGCGCGACCTGCTCATGGTGCGGCCGTTCCTCGTCACGCTGCTGCCGCAGTTCGGCCCGAAGTTCCTCACGGACGGTGAGGAGATCCGGCGGAACAAGTTCGATCTGGCCAAGCCGCTGATGGAGGCCTACTGGACGCCCGGGGTGGCCCGCCGGCTCAAGGTGCACGAGCGGCTGCGGCTGCACCTGGTCGCCATGCAGCGGCCCGATCTGCTGGTCGACGTCGTCAAGTTCGTCAAGGAGAAGAAGCAGCCCGACGCCGTGCTGGAGAAGCGCGGCACCCGGCTCTACCTCGGCTACCCGCACTTCCGGTCCAAGGCCGCCGGCGTGCCCGACGAGGTCTATCGCGCCGAGGCCCGCGAGGCCCGCGCCTACCCGGGCTACCGCGAGGCGGTCGCCAACTCCGTCCCGCGCCGCGCCGTGCGCAAGATCCGCCGCAAGCTGCGGCGCCTGCTGGCGGGCAAGAAATTCGGAGCGGCGGCGGCCTGACGTCCCACGGCGGGCGGGGCCGGGGCCCGGGCGGACGCACCCGGCCCCCTCCTTCCCCGCGGGGCTACTGCTTGCCCGACTGGAGTGCGCGGCGCAGGGGGCGGCCCACCACGCGTCGCGCACGGCGGTAGACGGACGTGCCGGAGGCCGGGCTCGCCGCGTCCTTCGCCTTCGCCAGCTCCCGCCGCAACCGCTCGTTGTCCCGGGCGAGTTCGCTCACCTGGCTGTGCAGCCAGCCGAACCGGCCGCTCAGCGCGGCGGGGTCGGCGTCGTTCCACGGCCGGATGCCCGGCGGGAACGCCAGCGACCGCATCTTCTTGTCGAAGGCCGCGCCGCCGTCGCCGTGCGTGAAGGTGTTGTCGAGCCCGTTCTTGTCCAGGAAGGCCACGAACCGGTCGAAGCGCTCCGCGTGGCCCCCGACCAGCCCGCTCAGGTCCAGCTGCTCGTACAGCCGGACCGGATCCGCCGCCAGCAGCTCCTTGGTGACCTGGTCCAGCCGCCGGTGCGGGATCTCGAAGTACCGGCACAGCTCCAGCGTGCGCGAGTCCCCGCACAGCACCGTCGCCGGCGTCCCCGCGAGCAGCGCCGCGATGTTGCCGTGGATGCGCGAGCCGAAGGAGAAGTCGTAGGAGCGCAGGTCGTCGATCCAGGTGACCGGGTCGACGTACACCCGCGCCTTGCCCTCCCGGTACATCGGGTGGTCCGGGTGCGTCGGCATCGCCGTCACCCGGGCGTTGGGGTCGCTCAGGTCCCGCCAGTGCAGCTGCCGGGCGTCGCTGATGTTCTGCCCGATGAAGCACAGGTTCGGGTAGCGGTCGTGGGCGCGGGTGATGATCCGGTCCAGGCCCTGCTTCTGCACCGCGTGGTGCGAACCGTTCACCGCGATCCGCGCGTCCGCCGTCAGCTGGGGCACCCGCTTGCGCACGTCGAGCTGCCGGCCGTACAGGAACAGCGACGGGCAGCCGATGACCTCGACATCACGGAAGCCCAGGTCGCGCAGGTACTGCTCGGTGAACTCGCCACGCACCCCGATGGAGGCGCTGCGCTCCAGCACCGCCGCGCAGAAGTCGCGCACCGACTGCTCCATCGGCTTCAGCCGTGCCGGGTCGTACCCCAGCCCGGCCTGCGCGCCGACCCCCAGCACCACGACGGGGATCCGCAGCTTGTCGATCAGGCGGGTCAGCCGCTTGAGCCGGCCCTCGAAGGACGGCCGGAAGGCGTTGGCGAGCGGCACGACGAAGACGTCGTACTCCTCGTTGATCCGGGCCGCCGCCGAGACGTCCGTGCCGATGCCGTTGGAGACGACCTCGGTGTGCGGTGTCTCCAGGATCTTGTGCGCGGCATCGCTGAAGATCAGGTTGCCGGAGTTGGTGGCGATGACGTCCCGGTGGAGAGCCTCCTCGACGGACAGGACGTCGTACGGGCTCTTGCCCGAGCGCAGCAGGACACGCTTCACAGGGCGAACATTATGTGACACAAAGTTCAACTTATGTTGGATCAGGTTTTGATTTCTACAGGCAACCACTACAACTTTTTTGCCGTCCGCGAATCTGTGAGCGAACCATGCGCCCCCGCGCTGTCCGGGAGCTGGACCGGTGAGCGCCTCCCGGCCCCGCTCGCGTAGATTGCCGGGCAGGCAGCCGACAGCGCGCGAGGGGACGGAAGGCACCGTGGCAAGGGCAAGGCAGGCCGTGGGCGAGGCCCGCAGGATCGTCGTCAAGGTGGGCTCCTCCTCGCTGACCACCGCCGAGGGCGGCCTGGACGCCGACCGCGTCGACGCCCTCGTCGACGTCCTCGCCAAGAGCCGCGGCGGCGGGGAGCGGGAGATCGTCCTCGTCTCCTCCGGCGCCATCGCCGCCGGCCTCGCCCCCCTCGGCCTGCGCCGCCGCCCCCGTGACCTCGCCCGCCAGCAGGCCGCCGCCAGCGTCGGCCAGGGCCTGCTCGTCGCCCGCTACACCGCCTCCTTCGCCCGCTACGGCGTCCGCGTCGGCCAGATCCTGCTCACCAGCGACGACATGAGCCGCCGCGCCCACCACCGCAACGCCTCGCGCACCCTCGACGAGCTGCTCGCGATGGGCGCCTTCCCGATCGTCAACGAGAACGACACCGTCGCCACCGACGAGATCCGCTTCGGCGACAACGACCGCCTCGCCGCCCTCGTCGCCCACCTCGTCCACGCCGACCTGCTCGTCCTCCTCTCCGACGTCGACGGCGTCTACGACGGCGACCCCAGCCGGCCCGGCACCTCCCGGATCGCTCAGGTGAGGGGCCCGCAGGACCTCGCCGGCGTCGAGATCGGCAGTGCGGGCAAGGCCGGCGTCGGCACCGGCGGCATGGTCACCAAGGTGGAGGCCGCCCGGATCGCCGCCGCCGCCGGCATTCCGGTGGTGCTCACCAGCGCCGTCCACGCGGCCGAGGCCCTGGCCGGCGGCGACACCGGCACCTACTTCCAGCCCACCGGCAAGCGCTCCGCCGACCGCCTCCTGTGGCTCCAGCACGCCTCCACCCCGCAGGGCGCCCTGACCCTGGACGACGGCGCGGTGGACGCGGTCGTGAACGGGCGCAAGTCGCTGCTGCCCGCCGGGATCGCCGCCGTGGAGGGCGAGTTCAGCGCCGGCGACCCCGTCGAACTGCGTGACGCGCGGGGCCGCGCGGTGGCCCGGGGACTCGTCAACTTCGACGCCAAGGAGATCCCCCGGCTGATCGGGCGTTCGACGCACGAGCTCGCACGGGAGCTGGGCGCCGCGTACGAACGCGAGGTCGTACACAGGGACGACCTGGTGCTCCTGCACGGGTGACGCTCGCAAAACCACTCGTAAAGCGGAGCGTGCGGGACGCCCCCGGTGGGGGACGTTCCGTAAAACCCCCACGCGAACTCGTGCGGCCTGCTCAACTTTGTCTCGGGAACATGTTGAAGGGAACACGTTCCGTCAAGGGGCCAAGCGAGCCATACGGCCTTGCCGGCCATGCGTGAAGGAGGCCGTCGTGAGACGAGTGCGCCCGGGGGCGGCGTCCCGCGGTGCTCTGACGAGCGTCGCGGCCGGGGACACCTTTGAGCAACCCAGGGACCTGCCCAGGCTGTGGCACGTCACCCTGAGCGTCTCCGGTGAGAAGGTCCCGCTGCCGGAACTGCGGCGGGCCCTGGAGCAGCTCGCCCACGACCACCCCTTCCTGCTGACCAGCAGATACGCGACCGACCACGCGGAGATCCGGTACTGGGAAGAGGCCCGCGACCTGCACGACGCCGCCGCGGTGGCGCTGCGCCTGTGGGGCGAGCACCGGCAGAGCGCCGGCCTGCCGCGCTGGGAGATCGTCGGCCTGGAGGTCATCGACCGCGAGACCTACCACCACCGCATCGCCGAGGGCTACGGCCCGTCACCGGCCACACCGGTGGGGGTACACCCGTTCTGAGCCGGGACCCCAGGGGCAGCCGGTAAGGATCGCGGAAGGAGCCGCAGGGAACCCGGGGGAGGGGTTGGCCCTTTTTGGGGTGTCTCGGGGTGTGGGACGACCGCTGAACCGCGGCGCCCCGCGCACTACCCTTCCCCCATGACCACGCTCTCGCCGTACGACTCGATGTCCCCGGTCACCCAGGCCGCCTACCGGGCCAAGGCCGCCGCCGCCGACCTCGCGCCGCTGCCGCGTGCCGTGAAGGACGACGTGCTGCTCGCCATCGCGGACGCCCTGGAGGTCCGGACCGCCGAGATCGTCGAGGCCAACGCCAGGGACGTGGCCAAGGCCCGGGAGAACGGCACCGGCGAGGCCATCGTCGACCGGCTCACCCTCACCCCCGAGCGGGTCCGCGCCATCGCCTCCGACGTCCGCGACGTGGTGCGGCTGCCCGACCCGGTCGGCGAGGTCGTCCGCGGCTCCACCCTGCCCAACGGCATCGACCTGCGCCAGGTCCGCGTCCCGCTCGGCGTCGTCGGCATCATCTACGAGGCCCGCCCGAACGTGACGGTCGACGCGGCCGCCCTGTGCCTGAAGTCCGGCAACGCCGTCCTGCTGCGCGGCTCCGCCTCCGCCTACGAGTCGAACACCGCCCTGGTCCGGGTGATCCGGGACGCCGTCGGCGGTGCCGGGCTCCCCGCCGACGCCGTCCAGCTCGTGCCCGGCGAGAGCCGCGACTCCGTCCGCGAGCTGATGCGCGCCCGCGGCCTGGTCGACGTCCTCATCCCGCGCGGCGGCGCCTCCCTGATCCGGACCGTCGTCAACGAGTCCACGGTCCCCGTGATCGAGACCGGCACCGGCAACTGCCACGTCTACGTCGACGCCCGGGCCGACATCGACACCGCCGTCGAGATCCTGATCAACTCCAAGGCCCAGCGGGTCAGCGTCTGCAACGCCGCCGAGACCCTCCTCGTCCACCAGGACATCGCCCCCGAGTTCCTGCCCCGCGCCCTGGACGCCCTCGCCGAGGCCGGGGTCACCGTCCACGCCGACGACCGGGTCATGGCCTACGCCAAGGAGTCCCGGGCCACCGTGGTCGAGGCGACCCCCGAGGACTGGGAGACCGAGTACCTCTCCCACGACATCGCCGCCGCGGTGGTCGACTCCCTGGACAAGGCCGTCGAGCACATCCGGCTGTGGACCTCCGGCCACACCGAGGCCATCGTCACCACCTCCCAGCAGGCCGCCCGCCGCTTCACCCAGCTGGTCGACTCCACCACCGTCGCCGTGAACGCCTCCACCCGGTTCACCGACGGCGGCCAGTTCGGCTTCGGCGCCGAGATCGGCATCTCCACCCAGAAGCTGCACGCCCGCGGCCCGATGGGCCTGCCGGAGCTGACCAGCACCAAGTACATCGTCACCGGCGACGGACACGTACGCCGCTGAGGTTCACCCGTCCGGCTCAAGCGCCCCCGGCGCCGGGAGCGCGGCCGGGAGGCGTCTCACCCACCAGACGAATTTCCATACCGTCTGCCCAAATTGACCCCCCAGGTCTACTCTGGATCCGTGCCGGAGGACGTGGGGGGCACGCCGTTCCCTGACGGCTGGGAGCCCGACGACGACCACGACCACGGGGTGCCGGACGAAGAGTTCGCCTCCGTGGTCTTCGACGAGGCCTTCGTACGGGCGGCCACGGTCCATGAACCGTCCGCCGTCGAACGCCTCCTCGCCGCCGCCCAGGCCAGGGCCGAGGCCTCCGAGGCGGAGGCCCGCCGCGCCCGCGCCCGGGCCGAGCGCTACGACGACGGCTACGGCCCCGAGAGTGCCGGATTCGGTCAAGATCACGACGACGACGAGCCGGACGACCGGTACGTCCTCGGCGACGGCCCCTACGGCCCGTACGGCAAGCAGGTCCGCTGGCACCGCCCCGTCGCCTGGCTCCTCGCCGTCGTGATGGGCATCGGCATGGTCGCCCTGGCCTTCGCCGCCGTCTACCGAGGAGGCTCCTCGGGAACCCGCGACCGGGTGCCCGCGCCCGCCTCGACCGGCATAGGCAAGGAAACCGCGTCCGCTCCCGCCCCCGCCGACGACCACCGCCGGCCGGCCGTCTCGGCCGTTCCGCCCTCCCCCTGAGCGCCCTTGGAGCACCCCGCCCGACCCTGTTGAGAACCTGTCAGAAGTTGGCGTCGGCCGGGCGTTTACCCGGGGCCCGCCGGACCTACTCTGAAGGTATGGGCGGGCCTGGAGACCCACCGGAGGGGACACCCGAGGGCGGCCCCGGCGGTGCGGAGGACGAATACCGATCCGTCGTCTTCGACGAGTCGTTCGTCCGTGCTGCCCGCCTCCAGGAGTCCTCCGCCGCGGAGCGGATGGCCGACCGCGCGCCCGCCGTACGCCGCCGCCCGCCCCTGCACCGCGGACCGACCCGGCAGGCCCTGCTCCTCGTCCTGCTGATCGCCCTCGCCTTCGGCACCGCGCTCTACATGGGCGTCCGCCACCCCTACGGCTCCGCGCAGGCCCGCCGGACCGTGGAGGCCCTGCGGATGACGGTGATCCCGCTCGCCCCGCAGGGCAGGGTGCCCGGCACCGGCGACACCGGGAGGCTGTTCGCCCGCAGCCCCGCCGCCCACTTCGACGTCGGCGCCGAGGGCATACCCCTGCCGCCCTCGCGCGGCACCGCGCACTTCTCCGACAGCCAGGTGGTGACCGCCCTCACCACCGTCAAGGACTACCTCGTCCGCTCCTCGCTCGACCCCGACGTGCTGGCCGGCCGGGAGGCGCGCCCCGCCCGGGCCCTGGTCGACTCCGACCAGCTCGACCAGTTCGACCGGAGCTTCGGCCACCCGGCCGCGGACGGGCGGCACGCGCCCACGGGCTGGGTGGTCCGCATCGACCCCGCGCGAGCCCGGCTGGCCGACGACCGGATCCGGGTCTTCGGCACCCTGAAGGCCGACGAGGCCGACGCGGCGACGCTGGAGGTCTCCGCCGACCACACCTTCGTCTACGCCCTGCGCCCCGCCGGCGCCGCCTCCGACGCCCCCGCGTCCCTCTTCACGGTCCGCCGCGAGCTGACCTTCCGCTTCGACCGCGACGACCTGCGCACCCGCCAGGTCCAGCTGATCACGGCCTACGTCCAGGCGGGCCCCCTCGCCTGCGCCGAGGACTCCGCGGCCTACCTGCGCCCCCTCCTGGCCGGCCAGACGGCCGGAACGGGCGGCCCCGCCGGCACCGACCCCTACGACACGGACAGCCCGGCGGCCCTGTGCGGCACCCTGGCGACGGGGGCGCAGCCGGAGGTGTGAGGGGTGCCGGGGGCGCTGCGAGGCCCCCGGTGGGCCCCGGGCGTGCCCGGCGGAGGGCTGGCGGAGCGCTACTCGTCCGTGCCGGCGGCGTCCCCCGTGGCGGGGCCCGTGCCCGGACCCGGGCCCGGCGGAGGGCTGCGGAAGCCGTCGAAGCCCCGGCGGACCCGGCCGCCCAGGTCGCCCGCGCCGCCCGCGAGGTCCGTGACCAGCTTCATCAGCGGGTCCTTGGAGCCCTTCACATCGCTCGCGTAGCTCGCCGCCGACTCGCGGAAGGAGTCACCGACGGAGGCGTCCTTGTCCTCGCCGCGCCGCGGGTAGTGGCCGTCCATGATCCGCTGGTGGTCCCGCGACTCGGCCCACTTCTTCAGCTCGGCGGCCCGTACGGTGGTGAACGGGTGCGAACGCGGCAGCACGTTCAGGATCTTCAGCACGGAGTCGCGCAGGTCCCCGCCCGACTCGTACTCCTCGGCCTGCTCCAGGAACGCGTCCACGTTCATCTCGTGCAGGTGGTTGCCGCCCGCCGTCTTCATCAGGCCCCGCATGGAGGCCCGCAGGTCCTGGCCCACCAGCAGACCCGCCCGGTCGGCGGACAGCTCCGACTTGCGGAACCACTCCCGCAGCGCCGTCACGATCGCCATGACCGCGAGATTGCCCAGCGGGATCCAGGCGACCTTCACCGCGAGGCTGGTCAGGAACAGCAGGACCGTGCGGTACACCGAGTGCCCGGACAGCGCGTGCCCCACCTCGTGCCCGACGACCGCCCGCATCTCCTCCTCGTCGAGCAGCTCCACCAGCCCCGTGGTGACCACGATGATCGGCTCGTCCAGGCCGACGCACATCGCGTTCGGCTGCGGATCCTGTGTGACGTACATCGGCGGGACCTTCTCCAGGTCCAGGATGTAGCAGGCGTCCCGCAGCATGTCGTGCAGGTGGGAGAACTGCCGCTCGGAGACCCGCACCGAGTCGGACAGGAACAGCAGCCTGAGGCTCCGCTCGGGCAGCAGCCCGCTGAGCGCCTTGAACACGGTGTCGAACCCGCTCAGCCTGCGCAGCGCGACCAGGGCAGAACGGTCCGCCGGGTGCTCGTACGCGCGCGAGGAGATCCCGGGGAAGCGCCTGCGCTGCCTGCCGGGCACCCGCTCCTGCCCGGTGTCCTGCCGGCCGTCGTCGGACATGTCTTCCCCCATGCACGTGTCGGTGCCCACTGTGCCCCCGAGGCGGGACCCAGCCTAGGCGGAGATACCGTGGCGAGCAGTACACCCGAAGGAGTCGCCGCCATGGAGCACCACCCCGCAGCCGCCGGACTGACCGAGGCCGCCACGATCGCCGTCCAGCAGCACGGGGCGGGAAACCTGCTCCGCGTCGTCCTGATCGTGATGGTCCTCGGTTGCGTACTGACCGCCTGGTTCCTGCTGCGCGGCTACAAGCAGAAGGACGACTGACACCCGGCCGAGGTTCCCCGTCCGCCGGGCGGCCGGCGGTCCGCGCCGGGGCCGGCCGCCGGCGCCTCGCGTCCCCAACGGCGGAGTCGGCGTGATCGCCCCGAGGCCGCCCGCTTACGATGAGCCGACATCTTTATTCCGCCCACACGCGATAGGTCCTGCCGAAGATGAGCTTCCACAGCGCCGCAGCCCAGTTGGTCACCCTCGCCGCCGAGGGCGAGGAGCACGGCGGAAACCACAACAGCCTGAACCCGGCCATCACCGGCGGCGGCGCCCTGATCATCCTGCTCCTGCTGCTGTGGATCACGACGCGCTTCAACCGCGACCGCTGAGCGGGGACCCCGTCCCCGGCCGGACGTTCGAAGCCGGGCCGGTAGGGTCTGCACGCATGGGAGAGCAGGACATGCCTACCGGTCCGGCACACGAGGCGGCCGACGACACGGTGAAACACCCCCAGCACGGGCCGGGCAACGGTCCCGTCCACACGGGCAAGCGCCGCCTGGGTGTCATGGGCGGGACATTCGACCCGATCCACCACGGGCACCTGGTGGCGGCCAGCGAGGTCGCCGCGCAGTTCCAGCTGGACGAGGTGGTCTTCGTCCCCACCGGCGAGCCGTGGCAGAAGTCCCACCGCAAGGTGTCCCCGGCCGAGGACCGCTATCTGATGACGGTCATCGCGACCGCCGAGAACCCGCAGTTCTCCGTCAGCCGCATCGACATCGACCGCGGCGGCCCCACCTACACCGTCGACACCCTGCGCGACCTGCGTGCCCTCAACCCGGACACCGACCTCTTCTTCATCACCGGCGCCGACGCCCTCGCGCAGCTGCTGACCTGGCGCAACTCCGAGGAGCTGTTCTCCCTCGCGCACTTCATCGGCGTCACCCGCCCCGGCCACCACCTGACCGACCCGGGCCTGCCGGAAGGCGGCGTCTCGCTGGTCGAGGTGCCGGCCCTCGCCATCTCCTCCACGGACTGCCGCGCGCGAGTCGCCAAGGGCGACCCCATCTGGTACATGGTCCCGGACGGAGTCGTGCGCTACATCGACAAGCGCGAGCTGTACCGCGGCGGCGAGTGAGCCGAGAGGGGCACCGGTGAACGACCGATACGACGCGGGTGACGCGGGCTACGGCGCCGTTCCGTACGAGATCGTCGGCTACGACGAGTACGGCCGGCCCGTGTACCAGCAGGTACCGGCCGAGCAGGCTCCCCAGGCCCAGCAGGCGCACTACGACCCGTACGCCCAGCAGCAGGGCTACGGCTACGCCCCCTACACCGCCGGCCAGCAGCAGCCCGCCTACGACGCGTACGGCTCCTACGACCCCTACGGCGCGCAGACCCCGTACGACCCGTACGACCCGTACGCCACCGGCACGAGCGCCGGCACCCAGGACACCACCGGCTACGACCCCTACGGGCAGACCGCGAGCGGCGGCCGGCAGCCCCTGGTCGCCGAGCAGACCGCCTACATCCCCCAGCAGGCCGGTCGCGCGGAGAACGGTCCGGCCGCGGAGGACGGTCCGGCCGCCGGGGAGACCGGGCCCGACCCGGCCGCGCCGGATTACCGCACCGGCCAGTTCGCCTTCGTCGAGGAGCCGGACGGCGACTCCGAGGACGTCATCGACTGGCTGAAGTTCACCGAGAACCGCACCGAGCGGCGCGAGGAGGCCCGGCGCCGCGCCCGCGGCCGGCTCATCGCCCTGCTCGTCGTCCTCGCCCTCGTCGCGGCCGGCGGGGCCGGCTACCTCTGGTACGCCGGGAAGCTGCCCGGCCTCTCCTCCTCCGGCGGCTCGGACGGCACCGCCACCGCGGTCACCGCCCAGAAACGCGATGTGCTCGTCGTCCACCTGCACAACACCGTCAAGGGCGGCACCTCCACGGCGCTGCTGGTCGACAACGCCACCACCAAGCAGGGCACGACGGTGCTACTGCCCAACTCCCTGGCGCTGACCGGCGACGACGGCTCCACCACGACCCTCGCCAAGTCCGTGGACGACGACGACACCTCCGGCACCCGCGACCAGCTCGACACGGTCCTCGGCACCAGCATCCAGGGCACCTGGCGGCTCGACACCCCCTACCTGCAGAACCTCGTCGACCTCGTCGGCAACATCGAGATCGACACCGACACCGACGTGCCCGACCCGGACGCCAAGAAGAAGGGCGCCGCGCCGCTCGTCCACCAGGGCAAGGACCAGACCCTCAGCGGCAAGATGGCCGTCGCCTACGCCACCTACCGCGCCTCGGGCGAGTCCGAGAACGCCCAGCTCCAGCGGTTCGGCCAGGTCATGCAGGGCGTGCTGCGCAAGATGTCCTCCGACCCGGCGTCCGCCACCACCACCGTGCAGACGCTCGCGCAGATCCTCGACCCGCCGCTCACCGACAAGGACCTCGGCACCTTCCTCGCCAGGCTCGCCGACCTCGCCAAGAGCGGCGACTACCGGACCGCCCTGCTGCCCGTGCGGCCCGACGGCACGCTCAGTGCCGAGACCGGCGACAGCGTGGTGAAGGGCATCCTCGGCGGCACCGCGAAGAGCCCCGACGCCGGCTCCGCGGTCCGGGTCTCCGTGGAGAACGCCACCGGTGTGAAGGACGACACGGAGAAGGCCCGCGTGGTGCTCCTCAACGGCGGCTTCACCTTCCTGGAGGGCGGCAGCGCCGCCGGCACCGAGGCCACCTCGAAGGTGACCTACGCGGACGCCGCCGACAAGGCCAAGGCCACCGAGGTCGCCAAGACCCTCGGCCTGCCCGCCGGCTCCGTGACCAAGGGCACGGTCTCCTCCGGTGCCGACGTCTCGGTGGTCCTCGGCCGCGACTACGAGCCGTCCTCCTCCTGACCCCGGGCCGCGCTCCCCGGCGGAGCGCGGCCCGGGGGAACCCCACGTGCCGCCGTAATCCCGTGGGGGGTGCCGGGCGGTCCGTGAGACCCTTGATGACAAAAGACCGCCGACGGAAAGCCATGTAGTGACCGCCACAGACCGTTCCCTTGAACTCATCAACACCGCCGCCCAGGCCGCGGCCGACAAGCTCGCCCATGACGTCATCGCCTACGACGTGAGCGACGTGCTGTCGATCACGGACGCCTTCCTGCTCGCGTCCGCGCCGAACGACCGCCAGGTCAAGGCCATCGTCGACGAGATCGAGGAGCGCCTGCTGAAGGAACTCGGCGCCAAGCCGGTCCGCCGCGAGGGCGACCGCGAGGCCCGCTGGGTCCTGCTCGACTACGTCGACATCGTCGTGCACGTCCAGCACAGCGAAGAGCGGGTCTTCTACGCCCTGGAGCGGCTGTGGAAGGACTGCCCCGAGATCGAACTGCCCGCCGACGCCAAGGCCACCCGGGGCAAGGCAGAGGAGCACGCCCGGCTGCAGGCCGCCGAGGCCGACCAGGAGCCGGGCGGGGAGTGGTGATGAGCGCCACGGGTGAGGTGACCGACCGCAAGGGCCGGGGCCGCCGCATCATCCTGTGGCGCCACGGCCAGACCTCCTGGAACGTCGAGCGGCGCTTCCAGGGCACCACGGACGTCGAGCTGACCGAGACGGGCCTGGGCCAGGCCCGCCGCGCCGCCCGGCTGCTCGCCTCCCTGCGGCCCGACGCGATCGTCTCGTCGGACCTGCGGCGCGCCGCGCACACGGCCGCCGAGCTGGCCGCCCTCACCGGCCTCGACGTCACCCGCGAGGAGGGCCTGCGCGAGACCTACGCGGGCGTCTGGCAGGGGCTGACGCACGAGGAGATCATCGCCCGCCACGGCGAGGAGTACGCCGCCTGGAAGCGCGGTGAGGCGGTCCGCCGCGGCGGCGGCGAACTGGAGACCGAGGTCGCCGACCGCGCCGCCCCCGTCGTGCTGCGGCACGCCGAGAAGCTGCCCGAGGACGGCACCCTCGTCGTCGTCAGCCACGGCGGCACCATCCGCACCACCATCGGCCGGCTGCTCGGCCTGGAGGCCCGGCACTGGGAGAGCCTCGGCGGACTCTCCAACTGCTGCTGGTCCGTGCTCGGGGAGGGCGCCCGCGGCTGGCGCCTGCTGGAGCACAACGCGGGCACCCTCCCGGAGCCCGTCCTCGGCGACGACGACTGACCGTCCCGAGGCCCCCGGACCCCGGATTTCACTTTCCGGCAGGTCACAGGCTAAAGTTCTTCTTGTTCGCCCCGCCGAGCGGGAAGAACACCAGGGGCTATAGCTCAGTTGGTAGAGCGCCTGCATGGCATGCAGGAGGTCAGGAGTTCAATTCTCCTTAGCTCCACTGATCGACACTCTGTTGAGTTGTCAAAGATCGGTGATGAGGATCCCGTCCCCTTCAGGGGCGGGATTTTCTGCGTTCAGCGAGAGGCCACCTCCTCGGCCGCCGGCGGGAACAGCCGCTCCCTGCACTCCCGCAGCAACGTGATCTTCGCCCGCGCGTCCTCGTCCTCCGGGGTGTAGACCACGATCCGGCACTCGGGCATCCCGTCGATGGACAGCGACTGCGAGGTCATCCGCATCTCGCCGACCGCCGCGTGCCGGAAGGTCTTCACCCGGGGCCCCGGAGGCACCACCTCACAGCTCGCCCACAGCTCCGCGAACCAGCCGCTCGCCGCCGACAGCCCGCGTATGTAGTCCTCCCAGGCCGGTTCGCCCACGTGTCTGCCGTAGGAGGACCGCAGCGTCGCCACCATCAGCGGCAGCTCCACCTCCCGGTGCACCAGCGGGCAGATCCCCTCCGGCAGCGTGAACAGCGTCCACAGCACGTTCGGCAGGCCCGCTCCACCGGCCTCCATCGGCGGCACGAGGAACAGCTCGCGGTAGGCCGCGTTGGTGGCCAGGACGTCGTACCGCGCGTTGTAGACCACCGCCAGCATGGGGTCGAGGGCGTCGATGATGCCCTGCACCTCCGTGCCGATCCGCCGGCTGAGCCCCTCGGGGTCCGGCTGGAAGGGCACCTCGGCCAGCCGGTACAGGTGCTCCCGCTCCGGCGGGTCCAGCCGCAGCGTGCGTGCCACCGCGTCCAGCACCTGCGGCGAGGCGTTGATCGGCCGGCCCTGCTCCAGCCACGTGTACCAGGTCACGCCCACCCCCGAGAGCTGCGCGACCTCCTCCCGGCGCAGCCCGGGCGTGCGCCGCCGCAGACCCGGCGGCATCCCCACGTCCGCCGGTGTGACCCGGGCCCGCCTGCTGCGCAGGAAGGCCGCGAGCTCCGGCCTGCGCCGCTGTGTCCTTGTCCCCATCGTCCAGCCCCCGTCGTGTCCGTCTCATCGTCCGTACCCGGGCCCGCTTCTGCCAGGTGCTGGCAGTACCAGCATCAGCGGGCACTCGGCACCCGTACCGAGCCGTCGTCACGCTCGACGCCATGACGACGACCCCCCGGACCGGACCGGGCACCAAGCCCGCCCCGACCCTTGCCACCAGTGAACCAGCCGCCACTGACAGTGACCTCGCGGTCGCCGTCCGGGCGGAATCCTCCGTCACGGACAGTGAAGCACCCGCCACTGACAACCGGCCCCGGCTGCTGCTCGGCGTGCTGCTCGCCGCCCTGTTCATGGCCGCGCTCGACGTCTTCATCGTGAACGTCGCGGCCCCCTCGATCGGCACCGGCCTGCACGCCTCGGGCGCCGACCTGCAACTGGTGGTAGCCGGCTACACCATCACCTACTCCGTGCTGCTGATCACCGGCGCCCGGCTCGGGGACCGGCTCGGCCACGGCCGGGTGCATCTCGCCGGGCTGGCCCTGTTCACCGGGGCCTCGCTCGCCTGCGGACTGGCCTGGGGCCCGACCGCCCTGATCGTGTTCCGGCTGGCCCAGGGCGCGGGTTCGGCGCTGATGATCCCGCAGGTGCTCAGCCTCATCCAGCGCACCTTCACCGGCGAGGCCCGGGCCCGGGCGCTCGGCGCCTACTCGGCGGTCCTGGCCGTCGGCGCGGCGGCCGGGCAGGTCGTCGGCGGTGTGCTGGTCAGCGCCGACCTGTTCGGCACCGGCTGGCGGCCGGTGTTCCTGGTCAACGTGCCGGTGGGCGCCGTGCTGTTCCTGCTGGGCCGCAGGGTCCTGCCGCTGGACGGCGCGGCCGGACGGGACCGGGCCCGACCCCTCGACCTGCCCGGACTGGTGCTGCTCGGCGCCGCCGTGTCGCTGCTGACCGTGCCGCTGGTGCTCGGGCAGGAGGAGGACTGGCCGCTGTGGTCGTGGCTGTCGCTGGCCGGGGCCGCGGTGCTGTTCGCCGCGTTCTGCGGCTACGAGTCCCGGCTGGCCCGGCGCGGCGGCGCCCCGCTCATCACGCCCCGGGTGCTGCGGCACCCCGGCATCGGGCGGGCCGTCTTCCGGATCCTCGCGGTGATGTCGGTCAACGCCGGTTTCCTCTTCACGCTGACCCTGCACGTGCAGGGCGGCCTCGGCTACGGCGCCCTGCGCGCCGGGCTGGGCTTCGTGCCGACCGCGGTCTTCTTCGGCGCCGTCAGCCTCACCTGGCGGAAGTGGCCGGCGGCCTGGCAGCGGGCGCTGACGCCGGCCGGGTTCACGCTCACCGCGGTGTCCGTCGCCGTCGTGGGACTCGCCTTCCACGGCGGCGGGTCCGGCGGAGCGGTGCTGTACGCGGGGTACGCGGGCACGGGAGCCGGGCTGGCGCTCGCGTTCAGCCCGACGCTCACCGAGGCACTCGCCACCGTGCGGCCCGAGGACGCGGCGGACGCCGGCGGCCTGCTGGCGACGGTCGCACAACTCGGCCAGCTGATCGGTGTGGCGGCTTTCGGCACATTGTTCCTGAACCGGATCGAGTCGGCCGGGGCTCTTGGCCCGTACACCTCCGCGGAGGCGCTCTCGGTGTGCGCCTGGGCGCTGGCCGGGACGGCCGCGGCGGGGGCCGTGTCCGGACTGGTACTGAGGCGTCGCTGACCGTATTGGTCAGGCCGTGGCAGAATCAAACGGCCGGAAGGGGACGCGGCCCGACGGGAGGAGTAGCGATGCCTGCGAGCATCCTCGAGGAGGTCGGCCACCTCCTCGGTGCGGCGTTGATACGGGACACGACCACCCGCCTGAGCTGCCCTTCCTGCGGTTCCGCGCATGTGGCGCAAGTCCTCGGCGACAATGGCGGAATCTCGTACGTGTGCACGGCCTGCGGCCACATCTGGAGCTGAGCGATGGGTGCACACAGGCGGAAGTGCGACTGGTGCGGGAGCGGTACGCCCATCGTCCGTGACATGGAGCCGATCAACACCGACTACCAGTACTGGTGCGAGGAATGCGCGCGGGCGCTGATCATAAAAGGCGACCCCATCGAGACCTACCGGGAACTGGAAGGCGAGCCGATCTACGGCCGCCTTCTGGAGGAGCACTGCACGCTCAAGCGGTTCTACCAGTTCGTCACGGCTTGACGCGGATCTCGCCGGGCGCCGGCGTCGGGGTCCGGGTCAGCGCCAGGAAGAGCGCACCGGTGATGCCGTAGCCGGCCGACAGCAGCAAGTCCGTGCCCCTGAGGTGGAGTTCCGGCCGTCCGGGTCCGTGCGGCACCCACCAGGGGACGTACGACCAGAAGACCAGCAGGGTGCCCAGGGCCACCGCCCGGTGTCCGCGCGTCCACAGCAGCAGCACGAGCGGCACGCACCACACCCAGTGATGGGACCAGGACACCGGGCTGACCAACAGGGCGGTGACCGCGCAGGCGCACACCGCCCAGGCCCGCCGCCCCCGCAACTCCGCCCGCACGGCCACCGTGACGCCCAGGACGCCCAGGACGGCCGCGCCGGCCGTCCAGAAGGCCGCCGGGTCGGGCGTGTGCAGCAGGCGGGCCAGGATCCCGCGCAGGGCCTGGTTGGCGGTGTCCTCCGCCGTCCCGACCCGGCTCGCGCGGAACACCATGCGCGTCCAGAACCGCCGGGAGTCGTACGGCAGGACGGCCGCCGCCAGCAGGGTCGCTCCGGCGAACACGACGGCCGCCCCGCGCGCGTGCCGCAGCCACGGCCCGCCCCGCCCGCCCCGCAGCCGGTCCGCGAGGCCCGTGGCGAGCAGGAACACGGCGAACAGCGCGGGCGTCAGCTTGAGTGCCGCGGCCAGTCCGAGGCCCACCCCGCTCCAGCGGTCGTACCCGCCGGCCGGACGGCGGGTCAGGTCCCACAGCACCAGCACGGCCAGCAGCAGGTTGATCTGGCCGTAGCGCAGGGTCGTCCACACCGGCTCGCACCACACGGCCGTCGCCGCGACCCACCAGGAGGTCTCCACGCGCGCGTGGCCGACGAGTTTCAGCGACAGCCGTACGAAGACCACCAGCAGCGCGAGGTTGCCGGCCGTCGCCAGCGTGCGCAGTGACGCGGTGTCCGGCAGGGACAGCGGGGTGAACAGCAGGGCCGCGAACGGCGGATAGGTGGTGGGCAGACGCGCGCTGGTCGCCCGCAGGGCGTACAGATCGCCGCCGGCGCGCACGGCGGCTCCCTCGGCCCGGTAGACCATCAGGTCGACCATGGACACGTGCGCGGCCCGCTGCGCGGCCCAGAAGGCGGCGAAGGACACCAGGCACACGCCCAGGGAGACCGGGATCCGGCGGTGTGCTGGGGGCGGCGCGATCCGGGTCATGGAAACCGACATTACGGCCATATCGGTGTGGAGTCGAAACCGATTTGGTGCTGCGTCCAGGGGCCTGTAATGTTTACGTCGTCGCCGGGGGAACCGGGCGAAACAACAAAACAAGGGGCTATAGCTCAGTTGGTAGAGCGCCTGCATGGCATGCAGGAGGTCAGGAGTTCAATTCTCCTTAGCTCCACAGAAGTCGAAGGCGGATCATCCCGAGGATGGTCCGCCTTCGGCGTGTTGCGAACGCAAGGCCCGCGTGCGGCCCAGCGCACGCCGCCCGCGCCCCTGGGAGAGCACCGGCAGACTGCGCGACGGTGCCTGCCCGCGCGGATCCTCCTCGATGCGCAGGGCGAGCGCCGGGCAGCGGCGCACCGCGCGCAGCGCCTTCGCCTCCGCGTAGCGCGGCACCTGGGCCTGGGCGACGGTCGGGAAGCCGTCCGCGCCGAGTTCGAACACCTCCGGGAGGATGACCGCGCACAGCCCGTGGCCCCGGCACAGCGTCCAGTCGACGTGGATCTTCCGGCGGCTGGCACCGCTCTCCGCGGGCTCCGTGCCGCCCGGGACGCCCGTGGCGGTCCCGCCCCCCCTCGAAGAGCGGCAGAACGCCCTCCACGGGCCGTCCGCAGCCGTTCCCGAGGACATGGGCCGCCAGGTCGCCGGTGAACGCCTTGAGGGTCGGCTCCGGGAACATCGCCGAGCCGTCCGGGTGCGAACACGCGCCGCGCCGCTTCACGTTGTTCGCGACCTGTTTCAGCGCCTCCAGGGTGGCCGGCCCACCGCCGTTCAGGACATCCTCCAGTCCGCGCGCGGCGACGGGCAGCCCCAGATGGCACGGCCCGCACTGGCCGGCGCTCTCCTCGGCCAGCCACTGCGCCACCCGCAGCGACTCGCCCAGCGGGCACGTCTCCCGGCCGATCGGCAGGATCGCGCCCGCGCCCAGCGAACCGCCCACCGCCTCCAGCGAGTTGCGGGAGACGTTCGCCTCGTCCACGGTCTCCGCGTCGATCCGCTTGCCGTGATAGCCGCCGGTCGGCACGTCCTGCGGCACCGGCGGGGCGCCCGCCAGCCGCAGGACGTAGCGCAGCGGCACACCCGTGGGGACCTCGACCACCATCGGGCGGGCGACCGCGCCGGACACGGTGAGCATCACGGTGCCCGGTTCCTCGTACAGGCCGGTGTGGGCGTAGCGCTCCGGGCCGATCCGGGCGGCGACGGCGAGCTGCGCGAACGTCTCCGCGTTCGACAGCAGCGTGGGTGCCCCGCCGACGCCGCTGCGCGAGGCGCTGATCCCGCGGCCGGGCGGGATCGCCGGACCGCCGTCGATCGAGCGGATCAGCGAGGCGGCGGCACCGGTGACCATCCGCACCGGATGGCGCCGCACCCACGCGCGGAGCGCCGATCCGCGGCTGCTGCCCAGACCGCGTTCGGCGAGCGCGGCCTTAGCCTCGGCCTTTCATGACGGTCTGCCGACGGAGTCGGCAGACCGTTTCGCGTTCTGAGCCTGCTGATGGGCAGGCCGAGTGCCCGTCTGTCGCGTC
>NZ_JBVHXT010000005.1:192743-252871 GCF_055569255.1 Streptomyces sp. NPDC029296 | reverse complement strand
CCCCCCCCCCCCCCCCCCCCCCCCCCCCCCCCCCCCCCCCCCCCCCCCCCCCCCCCCCCCCCCCCCCCCCCCCCCCCCCCCCCCCCCCCCCCACCGCCTTGTCCCCTTACGTTCATCCCGCTGCGAGCCGCCGGTCCGAAGGCGGCTCCCCAGACGGGAGACCGGGGGTGCACACATGCGCTTGGGGATGCTGACCGACGGTGCCCGCCCGCCTGCGGGCGGTGCCGACCCGTCCTGGTGCGAACGGCTGGTGCGCGGGCTCGGGCAGCACGAGTTCGACGTCTACGTGCTCCGCGAACGCCGGCGCCGACGGACCGGGGCCCGGCCCCCGCTGCCGCCGCAGGTCCGCCGGGTGCGCACGGCGCCGCCGTGGACGGCCGGGGACGCCGGCCTCCCCTACGGCCGCCGCGTGCGCCGACGCTTCGCCGAGTGCTACGGCGAACTGGTCGGGGCGGTGTGTGCGGGCGCAGGGGCCGCCGGGGAGGCGCATGGCGGGTCCAAGGATCTGGCGGACCGTTTCGGCAGCGCGCTGTACGGGCTCGCCGAACTCGCCCGCGAGGAAGGCGGCCTGGCCGGCGCCCTGCGCTCGGACACCGCCCTGGGCGCCCTGGAACGAGCCTGCCGGGCGCCCCGCGCGCTGTGTACGGCGCACGAGGCGCGGGTGACCGACCTGCTCACCGTCGCCGCACACCTCGAACGCGCCCTGCGCCCCCTCTCCCTCGACTGGTACGGCGACGACACCCTCGGCGCGGCCGACCTCTGCCACGCCACCACGGGCGGCCCGCCCGCCCTCTGCGGGCTGCTCGCCCGGCACTTCCACGGCGTGCCGCTGCTCGTCACCGAGTACGACGTGCACCTGCGCACCCACTACCTGACGTCCGGCCCCGGCACCGCCGCCCCCGCCGTACGCGCCGTGCTCGCCGCCTTCCACGGCCGGCTCGCGGCCGAGGTCTACCGCGCGGCCGAACTCCTCACCTCGGGCGACGCGCACGCGCGCCGCTGGCAGGAACGGTGCGGCGCCGACCGCGCCCGGATCCGCACGGTGTACCCCGGCGTGGAGGCCGAGCGGTTCACGGAGGCGGGCGCGGCGACGGGCCCGGCCGACCCGGACACGCTGGTCTGGGCCGGGCGCGTCGACCCGGCCGACGACCTGGTCTCGCTGCTGCACGCCTTCGCCGAGGTCCGCCGGGAAGAGCCGAAGGCCCGCCTGCGCATCGTCGGCACACCGTCCGCCGCCGAGGGCGCGGCCTATCTCGGTCACTGCCGGGCGCTGGCCGCGCGGCTGTTCCCCGGCGGGACGGAGGGCGACCGGCCCGTCTCCTTCGAGGAGACGGAGGTGTCCGACGCGTACCCGGCCGGCGCGGTCGCCGTCCGCTCCGGCCGCGCGGAAGGCTTCCCGACCGGTCTCGTCGAGGCGATGCTCGGCGGCCGGGCCACCGTGTCCACCGACGTGGGCGCGGTCGTGGAGGTCATCGGCGGCACGGGACTGGTCGTGCCGCCGGGCGATCCACGGGCGCTCGCGGCGGCGTGCGTGGCGTTGCTGCGCGACCCCGAGCGCCGTGCGCGCCTCGGTGCCGCCGCGCGTGCCCGGGCGCTCGAACTGTTCACCATCGAGCGGACCGTCGCGGCCTTTCACGGCCTCTACCTGGAGATCGTCTCCCGCTGCCCGGTCCGCCGGTCCGCCCCGGACGCGCCCCGGCCCTTCGCGACCCCCGCCGAGACCTTCGTCCCGGGCCACTGCGCCGACCCCACGGCCCCCGCCCCGCCACGCGGCGTCCCCGGCTGGGCCGCACACCCCCCGGCCCGCACCGCCCGGCCGTCGGCGAAGGAGACCCGATGACCGGCCTGCGGGGCGGCCCCCCCACCGACGGACCGGGCTCCAGCTTGCCCATCGACGCTCAGGGGCTGCTGGGAGAGCCGGTCGTGGTGGGCGGGCCGGGGGAGCCGGTCGGGCCGGGCAGGGTGGCCGGGCCGGGAGAGGCGAACGGGCCGGCCGCCCGGAGCGGGGACGGCGTGGGCGACGGCGCTCCGCCCCGGAGAGACCCGGCCGCCTCGGACCACCCGGCGATGCCGAGCGGCGCGGACCCGTGGGACGCGCGGTCGGGGGAGTGGGCGCCGACGGGACGGGTACCGGCCCCGGCCGTTCCCCCGGACTCCGGGCGCGCAACGCCGCCCGCGGTGACCGACGGTCCGTTCCTCCCGAAGCCCTCGCCCTCCGCCCACGAGGCGGCCGCTCCGTCGGCCCACCGGCCGGCCGGCCCCGTTTCCGGAGCACCGGCCGGGCGAGGTTCTGAGAGCGGTTCCGCGCGGTCGGCCGCACGCGCCGGGTGGGACGGCGAGGCGCCGCCCGCTCAGGCCCCCGTGCCGGACGGATGGCCGGCGTGGACACGGGACGGCGGTGCTCCCCAGGGCTCCGGAGATCCGGTGAAAGCCCTGCTGCACCGGCACCGTGAGCTGTCCGAGCGGGCCGTGGACCCGTTGGAGATCGCCGTGCGCCTGGAGTCGTACGGCGTCACCGACCGGACCACCGCCCACTTCCGCCACCGTGACGTCTTCTCGCTCGCCGAGGAGCTGCACGCGCGCGTGCCGCGCCACACGGAGCGGCCCTCCTCGGAGCCCCCCCTCCTCCCCGTACCGCGCGTCCGAGCCGGCTGGATCCTGCTCACCCTCCTGCCCGGAGCGCTCGGCGCGGCGACGGTGACCGGACTGCCCCTCACCCATGGCACCCTCCGCCTGCTGGTGGCGCTCGGCGGCCTCCTCGCCGTCGCCCTCGCCACCCGCGCGGCCCTGCGCCACGGCCCGCTCGCCGGCCCGCCCGGCGCACGTGCCCGGCGCATCACGCCGGGCACGCGTACGCGGCTTGCCGTCGTCGGCACGCGCGCGTGGACGCTCTGGCTGCTCGGGTACGCCCTCCTCGGCGACGGCCTCCTCCGCGCCGTCCTGTCGGGCGGCCCCGGCGCCCCGCCCACCGGGACGCCGGACGGCCCCTGGCCCACGGCCACCGCGCCCGCCCTGGCCCTCTTGCTGGCCTGCGCCCCCGCCGCCTGGTGTGCCCACCTCCTCGCCGCCGGAGCCCGCCGCAGGCTCGTCGGCAGCCGGAGCCTGAAGGCGTTCACCGCCGCGATGACCCCCTTGCTGCCCGCCGCCTTCGCCCTGTACCTGGGCGCCCTCACCGCCCTGCTCGCGCTCAGCGGCACCGCCCTGCACCAGCCCGCGGCCTACCCGCAGACCCTCACCCTGGGCGCCCTGCTGCTGTCCGCCCGCCTGCTCACCGCGCACCGCCACCGGCGCGCCCCCGCCCGCGCGCTGGGCGCGGCAGCGGCCGTGGAAGCGGTGGCCCTGGCGCTGCCGACGGCCGGCCGGCTGCCCGGCTGCGCCTTCCTGGCGGTCCCGGTCCAAACCCTCGTGGACGCGTGGGGCGAGGCCGCCGTACCGTCCCTCGCCTGCGGCACCGCGGCCCTGGCCCTGCTCTGGCACACCGGCCGCACGCTCACCCGGGCCTCGGCCCACGCCCCCACGGGAGCACCCCCCGGGTAGATCTCGCCCGTCGGCCCGACCCCCTCGCCGCGGGCATCCGCACCATCTCTGCGAAGGAGAAGACCAGATGACCACCTCCCGACCCGGAGCGTCCGGAGCCACCGGAACCGCCGGAGCGTCCGGAGCAGCCGCACGAGCCGTCGACACGGCCGGTACCGCCGGCGCGCACACCCCGGGAGCCGCCCGATGAGGGTCCTGCTGATCGGAGCCAACGGATTCATCGGCCGTTTCGTCGCCGACCGCCTGCTCGCCGACCCGGCCGTCCAGCTCACCGCGCTCGGCCGCGGCGACGACGCCGACGTCCGCTTCGACCTCGCCACCGGCAGCCCGGGCGCGCTCACCCGCTTCCTGGACGCGGTCCACCCCGGAGTCGTCATCAACTGCGCGGGCGCCACCCGGGGCGGCGCCCGCGAACTCACCCGGCACAACACCGTCGCCGTGGCCACCGTCTGCGAGGCGCTGCGCCGCAGCGGCTGCGGCGCCCGCCTGGTGCAGATCGGCTGCGGTTCCGAGTACGGGCCCAGCCAGCCCGGCTCCTCCACGCCCGAGGACGCCGTCCCGCGCCCCGGCGGCCCGTACGGCGTCAGCAAGCTCGCCGCGACCGAACTCGTCCTCGGCTCCGGCCTGGACGCGGTCGTCCTGCGCGTCTTCTCACCGGCCGGCCCCGGCACCCCGGCGGGCTCCCCGCTCGGCCGGCTCGCCGAGGCCATGCGCCGCGCCATGCAGTCGGGGGACGGCGAGCTCAAGCTCGGCGGCCTCGGCGTCCAGCGCGACTTCGTGGACGTACGCGATGTCGCCCGGGCCGTGCACGCCGCCTCGCTCTCCGCCGCGCAGGGGGTGATCAACATCGGGTCCGGACGCGCCGTCCGTCTCAGGGACGCGGCCGCCGTCCTGGCACGCGTGGCCGGGTACGGCGGCGCCCTCCACGAACTGGACGCGCCGCCCGGGCCGCTGCGCACCGCCCTCGGGCACCCCCGCGCCGACGGCGACCACGCGCCGCCGGTGGCCTATCCCTACCCGGACGGCTGCGGCAGCTGGCAGCAGGCCGATGTGCGCACCGCCCGCGACCGCCTCGGCTGGCGGCCCCGCATCAACCTCGAGGAGTCCCTGGCCGACATCTGGATGGAAGCGGCGTGCCGTATCTGACCGCTGCCGCGCCCGGGCGCACCGGTCCGCCGAGGGCGCTGCCCGGCTGCTGGGACGGGATCGTCTCGCACACCGGAACGGGTGTCTCGGAATGAAGAAGGGCGTGGCAGTGTTACGAGGAGAACAACTGTAGTGATTGACCGACCAACGGAGTCCCCGTGTCGCTGCCACCCCTGGTCGAGCCAGCTCCTGAGCTCACCGTAGATGAGGTCCGCAGGTACTCCCGCCACCTGATCATCCCCGACGTGGGCATGGACGGGCAGAAGCGGCTGAAGAACGCCAAGGTGCTCTGTGTGGGCGCCGGCGGCCTGGGCTCGCCGGCGCTGATGTACCTGGCCGCCGCGGGCGTGGGCACCCTCGGCATCGTGGAGTTCGACGAGGTCGACGAGTCGAACCTGCAGCGCCAGATCATCCACAGCCAGGCCGACATCGGCCGGTCCAAGGCCGAGTCGGCCCGGGACACCGTCAAGGGCATCAACCCGTACGTGAACGTGGTCCTTCACGAGGAGCGGCTCGAAGCCGACAACGTGATGGACATCTTCAGCCAGTACGACCTGATCATCGACGGCACCGACAACTTCGCGACCCGGTACCTGGTCAACGACGCGTGCGTGCTGCTGAACAAGCCGTACGTGTGGGGCTCGATCTACCGCTTCGACGGCCAGGCGTCCGTCTTCTGGTCCGAGCACGGCCCCTGCTACCGCTGCCTGTACCCGGAGCCCCCGCCCCCCGGCATGGTCCCGTCCTGCGCCGAGGGCGGCGTCCTGGGCGTGCTGTGCGCGTCCGTCGGTTCCATCCAGGTCAACGAGGCGATCAAGCTCCTCGCCGGCATCGGTGAGCCGCTGGTCGGCCGCCTGATGATCTACGACGCCCTGGAGATGCAGTACCGCCAGGTCAAGGTCCGCAAGGACCCCGACTGCGCGGTCTGCGGCGAGAACCCGACCGTCACCGAGCTGATCGACTACGAGGCCTTCTGCGGCGTCGTGTCCGAGGAGGCCCAGGCGGCGGCGGTCGACTCCACGATCACTCCTAAGCAGCTCAAGGAGTGGATCGACGACGGCGAGAACATCCGGATCATCGACGTCCGTGAGCCGAACGAGTTCGAGATCGTGTCCATCCCGGGCGCCACGCTGATCCCGAAGAACGAGTTCCTCATGGGCACCGCCCTGGAGAACCTTCCCCAGGACAAGAAGATCGTCTTGAACTGCAAGACGGGTGTCCGCAGTGCGGAAGTCCTCGCGGTCCTGAAGTCCGCGGGCTTCGCCGACGCGGTCCACGTCGGCGGCGGGGTAATCGGCTGGGTCAACCAGATCGAACCCGACAAGCCGGTCTACTGACCCCGGCCCCGCCCCACCAGCGGGACTGACGAAGCCCACGGCTCTTCGGATGCCGTGGGCTTCTGCCGTTGGCGTGTGGGCTTCCAGGGGACTACTTGAGGTTGACGGTCTCCTGCTCGGTCGCCGGGCTTGCCGGGCGGGTGATCTTGATGCTCTTGGCGAAGGTGTGTTCCTCGTCGTCGCTGTCGACGCAGGTGACCTTGACGTTGGCGTCGATGCCCTTCTTCGCCGGGACCTTGGTGAAGGTGATCGAGTAGGACTCGGCCACGTTCTCACCGGAGAGCTGGTCGGAGGCGACCTTGCCCTTGGTGCTGATCGTCACGTCGGTCACCGAGGAGTCCTCGAACCGCTCGCAGCTCGCGGTTCCGGTCACCTTGACCCTGCCGGAGTTCGGGTTGGCGTGTGCCGCACCGGCCGTCGCGGCGGGAACGACCAGGGCCAGCGAGGCCACGACCCCGGCGGTACCCAGCTTGTAGGCCCTCCTGCTGAAATCCCGCATACCAGTCTCCACTCGTCTGCTGAGGACGGCATGTGTCGGCAAGTGACGAGGACGTCGAGCGGTGCGCATCCGGGCACGGCGTCTGATCGCCAGATGCGGTGTGCCGTCGCGGTGGGTTGACGGGCCTGCCACTACGGGCGCCTGCCACTGCGCCCTGCCCGATCGGATCGGCTGTGGCGGCCACCGTCCGAGCGTATCGACCCCCGAGTGGCCTGTCTAATTTTGCGGAGTTTGTTGAAATTAGTCTGTTACGAGCAGACTTTGCCGTCCTTCGGTGTCGTTCCGTTCAGCAGGCAGGTGTCCACCGTCGCGTCGACGCAGGGCCGTTGCGGACGGCGCGGCCGGGGAACCCGATGCCGACGCGGGAACGGACCCGGTCCCCGTGCCCTCGTCGCCCTTTCCGTCCCCGCCGGACGAGCCGCCGCAGCCGGCCGGCCGCGGTCCTGCCACCAGCGTGGCCGCCCAGCGCCGAAATCGCGTCACGCGCACCCCCCTGACAAGCCCGTCGCGTCGTGCCGCGCCGGGCGTTCAGGCCATGGCAGGCGTCTTCGGCCCAGCCCGTGACAGCCTGTGGATAACCCTCTGACCTGCTATCTCTTACCGAATTCGGAGGGCTGTCAGGAGCAGACGAGGCCGGCCTTCGGCACCTTGCCGTCCAGCAGGTAGCCGTTCACCGCGCGCTGCACGCACTTGTTCTTGCTGTCGTAGGCCCCGTGCCCCTGGCCCTTGTACGTCAGCTCCACACCCACGCCCTTGCCGAGCGCGTCCACCATCTTCCTCGCGCCCTCGTACGGGGTGGCCGGGTCACCGGTGTTGCCGACGACGAGGATGGGCGCCGACCCCGGCGCGCGCACGTCGGGATGGTCGGCGGCGCCCGGCACCGCCCAGTCCGTGCAGCTGACCATGCCCCAGGCCAGGTAGTCCCCGAACAGCGGTGACGCGGCACGGAACCGGGGCAGTGTCCGCCGGACGTCCTCCGCGGTGTACCGCGCCTTGTCGTCGGAGCAGTTGACGGCGGCGTTCGCCGCGGCCAGGTTGCTGTACTCCCCGTTCTCGCCGCGGCCGTTCATCGAGTCGGACAGCAGCATGAGGATCTTGCCGTCCCCGTCGTAGGCCTCCTCCAGCCCCTCGGTCAGGTACTCCCAGAAGTCCTTCGAGTACAGGGACTGCGCGATGCCGTTGGTGGCGGCGGTCTGGGTCAGTTCGCGCGGGGAGATGCCCGGGATCGGTTTCTCGTCCAGGTCGGCGAGCAGCTTCGCGATGCGCTCCTTCACTTCCTGCGGGGTGCTGCCGATCGGGCATTCCGTGGTCTTCGAGGTGCAGTCCTCCGCGAAGTTGTCGAGCGCCAGCTGAAAGCCCTTCGCCTGGCCCAGCGCGCTCTGTTCGGCGTTCTGCGTGGGGTCCACGACCGCGTCGAAGACGGCCCGGCCGACGTTCCCGGGGAACAGGTGGGCGTAGACACCGCCGAGTTCGGTGCCGTAGGAGATGCCGAAGTAGTGCAGTTTCCGGTCGCCGAGGACCTGGCGCATCAGGTCCATGTCCCGGGCCGCGTCGGTGGTGCGCACATGCGGAAGGACCTTCTTGGAGTTCTTCTCGCAGGCCGCGTTGAACTCCCGGGTGCGCCGCAGCAGCTGGGCGCGTTCGGCGGCGTCGTCCGGGGTGGCGTCCTGCTGGAAGTACTCGTCCAGCCGGGCGTCGCTCTCGCACCGCACCGGCGCGCTGCGGCCGACCCCGCGCGGGTCGAAGCTGACCAGGTCGTAGCGGGTGCCCAGGGTGGCGTAGTCCGGGCCGAACGCGGGCAGCGTGGTGACGCCGCTGCCGCCCGGGCCGCCGAAGTTGAACACCAGCGAGCCGATCCGGCGGTTCGCGGGGCCGTCGGACCGGGCGCGGATCAGGGCGATGCCGATCGTGTCGCCCTTCGGCTCGCCCCAGTCCAGCGGCGCCTTCATGGTGGCGCACTGCCATTCGGTGCCGTTCGGCAGCGGCGAGGGGGCGCTGCCGCCGCCCTCCGCCTCGGACGGGGCGGGGCAGTCCTGCCAGTCCAGCCTCTGGTGGGTGAGGTCCCCGTCCTCGGAGTGGCCGTCGCAACCGGCCAGCGCGGCGCAGAGCAGCACAGCGGACGTGGTCAGCGCGACGGCGCGCAGCCGGGAGGGGTTCGCCATGCTCCCCATCGTGAGCGTGCGCACGCCGGCCCGCGCGGGGCGCGGGCCGTCCGGGCTACGTCACCGGGCGCTCAGAGGGTGCCCTTGCGGGTGAGGTGGTTGAAGGCCAGCCAGCCCGGCAGCACCGGCAGCCACAGGGTCAGCAGCCGGAACAGCAGGACGGCCGGCGCGGCGACCTCCTTGGGCAGGCCCACGGCGATCAGGCCGACCGTGAGGGTGGCCTCGACCGCGCCGACGCCGCCGGGGGTGGGGGCCGCGGAACCGAGCGCGTTGCCGGCGAGGAAGACGACGGCGACGCTCGCGATGCTCAGCGACACCGAGCCGTCGCCGAAGGCCCGGATGGAGGCGTCCAGGCACATCACGAAGCAGGCGGTCAGCAGCAGCATGCCGCCGATGCCGGTGACGAGCTTCTGCGGCCGCTGGAGCACGTCGAGCATGCGCGGCACGACACCGGCGAACAGCGACCTCACGCGCGTGACGACGAATTTCCGCAGGAACGGCACCGAGGTGACCACGAGGAGGAGGACGGCCACGGTCAGCAGGCCCGCGATGACCGTGCGGGACGGCGACAGCGACGGCGTCTTCTCCGTGCCGGTCAGATAGCCGAAGGACAGCAGCATCAGGATGTGGCAGCCGAGCCCGAAGAGCTGCGAGGCGCCGACGCTCGCCACCGCGAGCCCCGGGCGCACGCCGGCGCGCTGGAGGAAGCGCGTGTTGAGGGCCACACCGCCGACCGCGGCCGGGGCCACGATCTTCACGAACGACCCGGCGACCTGCGCCGCCACGGTCCGCGGGAACGGCACCCGCTCCGGTACGAACCCCAGCAGCGCCATGGCGGCGGCGACGTAGCTGAGCGCCGAGAACAGCACCGCGGCGATCACCCAGCCCCACTGGGCCTGCGCGAACAGCGTGCCGAACTCGATGTGGGTCAGCTGCGTCAGCAGGTAGTACGCGCCGATCGCGCCGGCGATGAAGCTGATCAGCGTGCGCGGCCGGACCCGCTCCAGGCGGGCCGGTTCCACGGGCGCCTGGGGCCTGATCCGCAGCACCTGGTGCCGGATCTGGGTGAGCAGATCCTCCTCGCGGGCCTCTTCCAGGGCCTCGTCGATGGCCCGCTTCTCCGCGCGCTGCTCGGCGCGGACCGTCTTCTTGTCGGGCTTTCCGGCCTCCGGCGCGGGCGTCCCGGACGCCTCCTCCAGCCGGGCCTGCTTGGCCTGCCGGGAGGCTTCGAGCACCGCCTCGCGCTCGCGCTGGGCCCGTTCCCGGGCCAGCCGGCGCAGCGTCGCGCGCGTGGAGCGCGTGAGCGCGATCGGCTGGAGCATCGGCAGACAGTCGGCGACCGCGTCCGGGCCGAGCACGCCGACCGCCGAGGCCACGGCCCGCTCGGCGCCGACCCGCAGGCCGAGCGTGGTGACCAGCTGGGCGACGTCCATGCGCAGCAGCAGTTCCCCGGCCGCGATCTCGCCGCCGCGCAGCTCGGTGAGGATCACCCTGCCGGAACGATCCACCAAAATCGCGTCACCGGCCAGCCTGCGGTGCGCGATGCGCCGCGACTGCAGCGCCCGTACCTGGTGCCAGGTGTTGCGCAGCAGCTCGTCGGTGATCTCGTCGTCGGCCAGCGAGTCCAGGGTCCGCCCCCCGGTGTGCTCGTAGACGAGCATCACCGCGTCGGGGCCCAGTTCGGAGGTGGCGATCAGCTTCGGCGCGTTGGCGCCCGCCGCGATCGCCGCGTACGCCAGCAGTGCCTCCTGCTCCAGCGCCTGGCGCAGCGACTGGAGGCTGGAGCGGGTGGCGAAGCCGCGCAGGGTCAGATTGCGCCACGCGCGGTAGAAGAAGCCCTGCGCCTGCTGTTCCCGGTCGACGACCGTGACGTCCAGCGGGGGGCCGTCCTCCAGGGTGACGAAGTAACGCCGTCCCCGGTCGCCGCTCTCGGACTCGGCGGTGTCCTCCCGGGAGGCGCTGACGGGGTGGAACCCGACGTGCCTGAGGCCCGCCATCAGGGTCTGGCCGGTGGGGCGGACGTTGGGGGAGCCGACCGCGTAGAGGGTGCCGTAGGCGACGGACCAGCCGATCAGCACCGTCAGGATGATCGAGAAGGGGGTCGTGTAGCCGGTGACGAGCATCGAGAACGCGTCGAGCAGCAGCACGATCCACAGCACCGCGCGCCATCTGGGTCTGCGGGACATGCCGACGGCCGACATGTAGGCGATCACGGGGGCCAGATAGCCGTGCACCGGATCGGTCAGGGCGTGGATGTCGCCCGGCGAGGGCTGGGTGAGCGCCTCCTGGATGGAGTCCGGGGCGGCCCGGGCGACCCACAGGTCGGTGGCGAGCGTCACCCCGTGGGCCAGGACGGCCGCGAGGACGCCGTCGGCGATGCGCAGCCCGTCCCGTTTGATCAGCCGTTCGATGGCGAAGGCGACCGGCACCAGCAGGATCGCGATGCTGGACGCCAGTCCCGCGATCTTGATCAGCAGGTCCGGGGCCTGGCCGGTGCCCTTGTTGATGTCCTGTTCGAGGCCCGAGGTGGTGCCGTGCGCGAACGCGGCGATCGCGAGGAGCACCACGATGGCCAGGACGCCCACCAGGAGCCGCATGAGGTCGGAGGGGCGGTGCACGCGCGCGGGGAGCAGCGGTTCGTCGACCGCCACCCGCTCGGCGTGCGGGTCGTCGTCGTACGGCGGGTCCGCAGGCGTGCTCCCGGAACCGGACGCCTCCCCGGGGGCGTCCGCGCCGCTCTCCCGCGCACGCGTGCCGCCGTTTTCGCCCGGGGCGTCGTCCGTGGGCGCGTCGTCGTCCTCCCGCGCGCCGCCGTTTCCGGGCGGACCGTCGTCCTCGGGCGCGTTCGCGTCCGCGCGTACGGCGTCGTTCCCGGGCGGACCGGCGTCCTCCTGGCGTGCGCCGGTGCCGGTCTCGCCCGCGCGGGGGGTGTCCGGGTGCGCGGAGGCGTCAGGGGTGCCCGCCGCTTCGTCGGGGTGCGCGCCCTGCTCGTCCATGGTCTCTTCTTGGTCTCGTATCACCAGTCACCGCCCGCACGATGGTGGCATGTCCCACCGGCGCACCAGGGCATCAGGGTGCGGATGCGCGGGCGCACAGTCTGCCCGAAGCGCCGCCCGGGGGCGAGGGGACGGTGCGTCACGCGCCCCGCCGGGATGTCGACGCGGTGCGGCAGGATGGGGTGGATGAGCGAGCAGAGCCCTCCCGAAGACGCCCGTGAGGGGTACGCGGACGAGCTGCCGGAGTACGCCGAGCGGGTCCTGGAGGTCGCCGAGCGGATCCCGCCGGGCCGGGTCATGACCTACGGCGACGTCGCCGAGTGGCTGGAGGAGGGCGGCCCGCGCCAGGTCGGCCGGGTGATGGCCCTCTACGGCGGCGCGGTTCCGTGGTGGCGGGTGGTCCGTTCCGACGGGGTGCTGCTGCCCGGGCACGAGCTGCGCGCGCTCTCCCACTACCGCGCGGAGGGCACCCCGCTGAGGCAGGCGGGCAGGGCCGCCCAGGGCCATCTGCCGCGGCTCGACATGCGACGGGCCCGCTGGGACGGCGGCGCGGACGCGGAGGGTCACATCTGACAGCTTCCGCCATCGGATGCCGCCAGGGCAGACCCGTGGCCCGTTCGGGTGACATCGGGGACGTCCGTGGCATGCCGTACGTTCGTGGGGGGAGGGACACGCGTGGCCCCAGCGCCCCGAGGGATGAAACGGAAGTACTGCTTCCGCCCGGGGCGTCGGCGTAGCGTCGGCGGCACGTGTCCCCCTCACCCCGCGGTCACCGCCTCGCACGCGCGGCCGCCCGCCCACCAGCACAACCACCAGGACCGGCCGATCACGTGAGCTCCTCCTCGTCCACCAGGCGCCTGTCGCACCCCGCGGTGCGACAGGGGGGACGTGACGCCTACCGACTGGTGCGTACCCCGCCGCCCGTGACGGACCCCCCTCGTCTGGACGCGGCGCAGCGCGCCGTGGTTGACCACCGTGACGGACCGCTGCTCGTCCTCGCCGGTCCCGGCACCGGCAAGACCACCACCCTCGTGGAGTCCGTGGCCGCCCGGATCGCCCGCGGCGGCGACCCCGCCCGGATCCTGGTGCTGACGTTCAGCCGCAGGGCCGCCGTCGACCTGCGCGACCGCATGGCCCTGCGCATGGGCGCCGCCCGCGCCCCCCGGGCGACCACGTTCCACTCGTACTGCTACGCCCTGGTCCGCGCCCACCAGGACAGCGACCGCTTCACCACACCGCTGCGCCTGCTCTCCGGCCCGGAGCAGGACGTCACCGTCCGCGAGCTGCTCGCCGGCCACCCCGACCTGGAGCGGCTCGGGCTGACCCACGTGCGCTGGCCGGACGAGCTGCGCGCCTGCCTGACCACGCGCGGCTTCGCCGACGAGGTCCGCGCCGTCCTCGCCCGCACCCGCGAGCTGGGCCTCGGCCCGGAGGCGCTGGACTCCTTCGCGCGCCGCATCGGCCGTCCCGACTGGCGGGCCGCCGCCGCCTTCCTCGCCGAATACCTCGACACGCTCGACCTCCAGGGCGTGATCGACTACGCGGAACTGGTGCACCGCGCGGTCCTGCTCGCCCGTCGCCCGGAGAGCGCCGCCCGGCTCGCGGCCCAGTACGACGCCGTGTACGTCGACGAGTACCAGGACACCGACCCCGCCCAGGTCCGGCTCCTGCACGCCCTGGCCGGCCAGGGACGCACCCTGGTGGCCTTCGGTGACCCGGACCAGTCGATCTACGCCTTCCGGGGCGCCGACGTGAACGGCATCCTGGACTTCCCGGCCGCCTTCCCGCGCGCGGACGGCCGCCCGGCCCCCGTCGAGGTGCTGCGCACCTCCCGCCGCTCCGGCGCCGCCCTGCTGGCGGCGACCCGCCTGATCACCCGGCGCATGCCGCTGACCCGGCTGCCCGCCGACAAGGTCCGCGCCCACCGCGACCCGGCCCCCGTACGGGAGGGCGGCCGGGTCGAGGTCCACACCTACCCGACGGCCGGCGCCGAACTGGACAACATCGCGGACATCCTGCGCCGCGCGCACCTGGAGGACGGCGTCGCCTGGAGCGACATGGCCGTCCTGGTACGCGCCGGCTCCCGCACCCTGCCGACGCTCCGCCGCGCCCTCACCGCGGCGGGCGTCCCCGTGGACATCGACGGCGACGACCTGCCGCTGCGGCACGAGCCGGCGGTGGCGCCGCTGCTGACGGCCCTGCGCGCGGTCGCCGCGGCGGCGGCGCGGCACCGCGCGGGGGAGCCCGCCGACGGCTTGGGGGAGAGCGCGCCGCCCGCCGGGGAGGCACCGGTCGTCGAGGACGCCGGCGAGCGAGCCGCCGACAGCGGTGAGCGGGCCACCGAAGGCACGGGTGAACCGGCCGCCCGCAGCGACGAGCAGGCTGCCGTCGGAGGCTCCGGTGAGCGGGCCACCGACACGGGTGAACCGGCCGTCGGCAGCGGTGAGCAGGCCACCGTGGCCGCCAGTGAGCGGGCCGCCGCCGAAGGCGCCGCCGAGCAAGCCGCCGACCCCGGCGCCCCGGCCCCGGACGCCCCCTGGCTCGACACCGAAACCGCCCTCACCCTGCTCGCCTCCCCGCTCGGCGGCATGGACGCCGCCGATCTGCGCCGCCTGGGCCGGGCCCTGCGCGAGGAGGAGCGCGTCGCCGGGAACCCGCTGCCGCCGCCCTCCGACGAACTGCTCACGCGGGCGCTCGCCGAGCCCGAGCGCCTGGCCGTGCACGACCCGGCGTACGCGCGCGGGGCGCAGCGCCTCGGCGCCCTGCTGCGCAAGGCCCGCGAGCGCCTCGCGGGCGGCGGCACCGCCGAGGAGGCGCTCTGGGACCTGTGGGAGGGCACACCGTGGCCCGCGCGCCTGGAGCGTGCCGCCCGGCGCGGTGGCGCGGCCGGCCGCAACGCCGACCGGGACCTGGACGCCGTCTGCGCGCTGTTCGCCACCGCCGCGCGCGCGGAGGAGCGCACCGGCGGCCGGGGCGCCCTGAACTTCCTGGCGGAGATCGAGGCCGAGGACATCGCCGCCGACACCCTCACCCGCCGCGCGATACGCCCCGACGCCGTCCGCGTGATGACCGCGCACCGCTCCAAGGGCCTGGAATGGCGGCTGGTCGTCGTCGCCGGCGTCCAGGAGGGCCTGTGGCCCGACCTGCGGCGCCGCGGCTCGCTGCTGGAGGCCGACCGCATCGGCCGCGACGGCCTCGCCGAACCGCTGCCGCCGGGCGCGCTGCTCGCCGAGGAACGCCGGCTGTTCTATGTCGCCGCCACGCGTGCGCGTGACCGCCTCGTCGTCACCGCGGTGAAGGCACCCGCCGACGACGGCGACCAGCCGTCCCGGTTCCTGACCGAGCTGGGCGTCGAACCCAAGGACGTCATCGGGCGCCCCCGCCGCCCGCTGGCGGTCGCCGCGCTCGTCGCCGAGCTGCGCGCCACCACCGTCGACCCGCGCGCGTCGGCCGCACTGCGCGAGGCCGCCGCCCGCCGGCTCGCCCGGCTCGCCGCGCTCGCCGACGAGGACGGCCGCCCGCTGGTGCCGTCCGCGCACCCCTACCGCTGGTGGGGCATGTACGAGCCGACCGAGAGCAAGGTGCCGCTGCGCCACCGGGACCAGCCGGTGGTGCTCTCCGGCAGCGCCCTCGACCAGCTCGCCAACACCTGCGCGCTGCAGTGGTTCCTCGGCCGCGAGGTGAAGGCCGACGCCCCCGCCACCACCGCTCAGGGCTTCGGCAACGTCGTGCACGTCCTCGCCGACGAGGTCGCCTCCGGCCGCACCCCCGCCGATCTCGACGTCCTCATGGAACGCCTGGAATCCGTGTGGAACGCGCTCGCCTTCGACGCCCCCTGGAAGTCGCGGCAGGAGAAGGACAACGCGCGCGTGGCGCTCGAACGCTTCCTGAACTGGCATGTGCTGGACCGGGCCGGCCGCACCCCGGTGGCCAGCGAGCAGGACTTCGACGTCACCCTCGAAGCGGGCGACTACCAGGTCCGCATCCGCGGCCAGATGGACCGCGTGGAGAAGGACGCCGCGGGCCGGGCCTACGTCGTCGACTTCAAGACCGGCAAACAGACACCCACCGCGCGCGAGGTGGAACACCACCCCCAGCTCGCCGTCTACCAGCTCGCCGTCCGCGAAGGCGCCGTCGACACCGCCTTCGACGGCGACCGCCCCGAACCGGGCGGCGCCGAACTGGTCCACCTCCGCCAGGGCGCCGCCAAACGCGACGGCGGCGACGGCCTGCCCAAGACGCAGACCCAGGAGCCGCTGGCGGGCGAGTGGGTCGGCGAACTGCTGGCCAACGCCGCCGGGAAGGTCCTCGACGAGCGGTTCACGCCCAGCGCCGGCCAGCACTGCGCGCACTGCGCCTTCCGCGCCTCGTGCAGCGCCCGGCCGGAGGGCCGGCACGTCGTGGAGTAAGCGTCCGCGACCGGGGTGACATACCCCACCATCCGCGCTGACCTGCGCATCTTTCGCCCGGGGTGGCCGATCGGCCCCCGACTGTCAGTGCCCGCCGCTAGCCTCTTTCGACATGTCCGCCCGTATCACCGATCCCGAGCAGCTCAAGGAGCTCCTCGGCATCCCGTTCACCCCGGAGCAGACGGCCTGCATCACCGCGCCGCCCGCCCCGCAGGTGATCGTGGCCGGCGCCGGGTCGGGCAAGACCACCGTGATGGCGGCCCGCGTGGTCTGGCTGGTCGGCACCGGGCAGGTCGCCCCCGAACAGGTCCTCGGCCTGACCTTCACCAACAAGGCCGCCGGCGAGCTGGCCGAACGCGTCCGCAAGGCGCTGATCAAGGCCGGGGTCACCGACGCCGACGCCTTCGCGCCGGCCGGCCGCCACCCCTCGGAGACCGTGCCGCGTGCCGACACCCCCTGGCCGGAGGCCGACAACCCGCCGGGCGAGCCCGTCATCTCGACGTACCACGCCTTCGCCGGCCGCCTGCTCACCGACCACGGCCTGCGCATCGGCCTGGAACCCAGCTCCCGGCTGCTGGCCGACGCCACCCGCTTCCAGCTCGCCGCGCGTGTGCTGCGCGAGGCCCCGGGGCCCTACCCGGCGCTGACCCGCTCCTTCGCCGACCTGGTCAGCGACCTGCTCGCCCTCGACTCCGAACTCGCCGAACACCTCGTCGACCCCGAGGAACTGCGGGCCTGGGACACCGGCCTGCTGCGCACCCTGGACGGCGCCAAGCTCACCAACGCCGACCTGCGCAAGGTCCCGGAAACCGCCGCGGCCCGCCGGGAACTCGCCGACCTCGTCCAGCGCTACCGAGCCGAGAAACGCCGCCGGGACCTGCTCGACTTCGGCGACCAGATCGCCCTGTCGGCCCGCCTCGCCCGCATCCCCGAGGTGGGCCGCCTGCTGCGCGAGGAGTTCCGCGTGGTCCTCCTGGACGAGTACCAGGACACCTCCGTGGCCCAGCGCGTCCTGCTGGCCGGCCTGTTCGGCGGCGGCACCGGCCACCCGGTGACCGCCGTCGGCGACCCCTGCCAGGCCATCTACGGCTGGCGCGGCGCCTCCGTGGCCAACCTGGACGACTTCCCCGACCACTTCCCGGACGCCGACGGCCGGCCCGCCGCCCGGCAGGCGCTCAGCGAGAACCGCCGCAGCGGCGGGCGCCTGCTCGACCTCGCCAACGGCCTCGCCGCGCCCCTGCGCGCGATGCACTCGGGCGTGGAGGCCCTGCGCCCGGCCCCCGGCGCCGAGTACGACGGCACGGTCCGCTGCGCCCTGCTGCCCACCCACGCCGAGGAGATCGACTGGATCGCCGACTCCCTCGCCCACCTGGTGCGCACCGGCACGCCGCCCGGCGAGATCGCCGTGCTGTGCCGGACCGCGACCGACTTCGCCGAGATCCAGGGCGCCCTGGTCGCCCGGGACGTTCCCGTCGAGGTGGTCGGCCTGTCCGGGCTGCTGCACCTGCCCGAGATCGCCGACCTCGTCGCCGTCTGCGAGGTCCTCCAGGACCCCGGCGCCAACGCCGCCCTGGTGCGCCTGCTGACCGGACCGCGCTGGCGCATCGGCCCCCGCGACCTCGCCCTGCTGGGCCGCCGCGCCCGCCTGCTGGTCGCCCACGCGCGCGTGGACGCCGCCGACGACCCCGACCGCCGGCTCGCGGCGGCCGTCGAGGGCGTCGACCCGGCCGAGGTGATCTCGCTCGCCGACGCCCTCGACACCTTCCTGGAGACGCCGATCGAGGGCGACGGGAACGACGACGGGCTGCCGTTCTCGCCGGACGCGCGCGTGCGCTTCGCCCGCCTCGCCACCGAGCTGCGCGACCTGCGCCGTTCGCTGTCCGACCCGCTGATGGACGTCCTGCACCGCGTCCTCGCCGTCACCGGCCTCGAAGTGGAGCTGTCGGCGTCCCCGCACGCGCTGGCCGCCCGCCGCCGCGAGACCCTGTCCAACTTCCTGGACGTCGCCGCCTCCTTCGCCGCGAGCGACGGCGAGGCCACCCTGCTGGCCTTCCTGGGCTTCCTGCGCACCGCGGCCCAGTACGAGAAGGGGCTGGACAACGCCCTGCCCGGCGGCGAGAACACCGTCAAGGTGCTCACCGCGCACAAGTCCAAGGGCCTGGAGTGGGACGTCGTGGCCGTCCCCGGACTCGTCACCGGCACCTTCCCGAGCGCCCAGGGCCGCGAGAAGTGGACCGCCCAGGCCAAGGTGGTGCCGCACGCCCTGCGCGGCGACGCCGACACCCTGCCCGACGTCGGCAGCTGGGACGCGCGCGGCATGAAGGCCTTCCACGAGGCCATGAAGGACCACCAGCACACCGAGGAGCTGCGCCTCGGCTACGTCACCTTCACCCGCCCCCGCTCCCTCCTGCTCGGCTCCGGCCACTGGTGGGGACCCAGCCAGAAGAAGAAGCGCGGCCCCTCCGACTTCCTGAAGGCCCTGTACGACCACTGCGCCGCCGGGTACGGCGAGATCGAGGCGTGGGCGCAGGAACCCCCCGAGAACGCGGAGAACCCGGCGCTGCACACGGCGACCGACGACCAGGTGTGGCCGCTCCCGCTGGACGCCGGCGCGCTGGCCCGCCGCCGCGCCGCCGCCGCGACCGTCCTCGCCCACCTGGACGCCCTCGCCGCCCGCCCCGAGGGCCCCGGCCCGGCCCTGCACGACCCGGCCGGCGACGAGGACCCGGACTGGCCCGCACCCCCGGACGAGGACCCGCACGACGACGTGTACGGCGAAGAGCCGTACGACGGCCCGTACGAGGACGAGCCGCACGACGGCCCGTACGACGAAGAGCCCTACGACGGCCCGTACGAGAACGAGCCGCACGACGGCCCGTATGGCGACGAGCCGCCTGGCACCCCCGCCCCCGTCCCGGCCGGCCCCACCGGCCTGGTCCCGCACCAGGCGTCCGCCCCCGAGGACGTCCCGCAGGACGCCCCCCGGCCCGCCGAGCCCCGCCCCGCCACCGCGCTCACCCCGGAGGAGGCCCGCACGGTCGCCTCCTGGGACCGCGACCTCGACGCGCTCGCCGGAGAGCTGCTGCGCGCCCGCCGGGCCGTCACCGACGTCCCGCTGCCCGCCACGCTCACCGCGTCCCAGCTGCTGCGGCTCGCCGAGGACCCCGACGGGCTCGCACAGGAACTCGCGCGCCCCATGCCGCTCCCTCCGCGACCGGCCGCGCGCCGGGGCACCCGGTTCCACGCCTGGATCGAGGCCCGCTTCGAGGAGCTGACCCTGCCCCTGCTGGAACCGGACGAGCTGCCCGGCGGCGACGACGCCGAGATCGCCGACGAGCACGACCTCCAAGCCCTGAAGGAGGCCTTCGAACGCACCGAGTACGCCCGGCGCACCCCCTACCGCGTGGAAACCCCCTTCCAGTTCACCCTCGCCGGACGCGTCATCCGGGGCCGCATCGACGCCGTCTACCGGAACGGCGACGGCGACGGGGCGACGTACGAGATCGTCGACTGGAAGACCGGCCGCGCCCACACCGCCGACCCCCTCCAGCTCGCCGTGTACCGGCTGGCCTGGGCCGAGCAGCAGGGCGTACCGCCCGAGTCGGTCACGGCCGCCTTCCTGTACGTGCGCAGCGGCGAGGTCGTGCGCCCCGAGGGCCTGCCGGACCGTGCCGCGCTGGAGCGGCTGCTCACGGGTGAGACGCAGAGCACACGGGGGGCGAGCTGAGTGTGACGAACCGCCCGCCGAGGTCACCGGTGCGGGCCGATAGGCTCGGAGCATGAGTCAGACCCCGGACAGCGCCGTCCGCGCGTACATCGAGCAGCACCGCGCCACGTTCCTCGACGACCTCGCCGCGTGGCTGCGCATCCCCTCCGTGTCGGCCCAGCCCGACCACGCGCCCGACGTGCGGCGCAGCGCCGACTGGCTCGCCGCCAAGCTCATGGACACCGGCTTCCCGACCGCCGAGGTCTGGCAGACCCCGGGTGCCCCCGCCGTCTTCGCCGAGTGGCCCTCGGGCGACCCCGAGGCGCCCACGGTCCTGGTCTACGGCCACCACGACGTCCAGCCCGCCGCCCGCGAGGACGGCTGGGACAGCGACCCCTTCGAGCCGGTCGTGCGCGGTGACCGCCTCTACGCGCGCGGGGCCGCCGACGACAAGGGGCAGGTGTTCTTCCACACACTCGGCGTCCGCGCCCACCTCGCCGCCACCGGCCGCACCGCGCCGGCCGTCAACCTCAAGCTGCTGATCGAGGGCGAGGAGGAGTCCGGCTCCCCGCACTTCCGCGCCCTGGTCGAGGAGCGCGCCGAACGGCTCGCCGCCGACGCCGTGATCGTCTCCGACACCGGCATGTGGGCCGAGGACACCCCGACCGTGTGCACCGGCATGCGCGGCCTGGCCGAGTGCGAGATCCGGTTGCACGGCCCGGACCAGGACATCCACTCCGGTTCCTTCGGCGGCGCCGTGCCCAACCCGGCCACCGCCGCCGCCCGCCTGGTCGCCGCCCTGCACGACGAGCAGGGGCGCGTGGCGATACCGGGCTTCTACGACGGCGTCGTGGAGCTGACCGACCGCGAGCGCGAGCTGTTCGCCGAGCTGCCCTTCGACGAGGAGCGCTGGCTGCGCACGGCCAAGTCGCGGGCCACCCACGGCGAGGCCGGGTACACCACCCTGGAGCGCGTCTGGGCCCGCCCCACCGCCGAGGTCAACGGCATCGGCGGCGGCTACCAGGGCCCCGGCAGCAAGACGATCATCCCGTCGTCGGCCATGGTGAAGCTGTCGTTCCGGCTGGTCGCCGGCCAGGACCGCGACCACGTCGAGAAGGCCGTCCGGGCCTGGGCCGCCGAGCGGGTGCCCGCCGGCATCCGGTGCGAGATCGACTTCGGCTCGGCCACGCGCCCGTGTCTGACCCCGCTCGACCACCCCGCGCTGCGGTCCGTGGTCCGCGCCATGGGCCGTGCCTTCGAGAAGCCGGTCCGCTTCACCCGCGAGGGCGGCTCCGGACCCGCCGCCGACCTCCAGGAGGTCCTCGGCGCGCCGGTGCTCTTCCTGGGCATCTCCGTCCCGTCCGACGGCTGGCACGCCCCCAACGAGAAGGTCGAGCTGGGCCTCCTCCTCAAGGGTGTGGAGACCAGCGCCTACCTGTGGGACGACCTGGCCCGGAACTGGCGCACCGCACCCTGACCGGCCGCCGCCGGTACGGAAGGGCCCCGCGCGCGGGGCACACTGGAGGGACCGCCCTGCCCGCCCCGCCCGCGCCCGACCCGGTGCCCGCCCGCCCACGTCCCGCCGAACCGCCCGCCGAATCCGCTGTACTGGGGGAGTTGGAAGCACACGTGACCACCTGGACCGACCACACAGCCGACCGACCCATCTCGCTGACCGCCCCGAGCGGCATCGACCGCGCCGCCCACCACCGGCTGGACGAGGCCTGGCTCGCGGCGGCGTGGAGCCACCCCACGACCCGCTGTTTCGTGGTCTCCGGCGGTCAGGTGCTCATCGACGAGACGCCGGACGGCCGCACCGAACTCGTCATGACGCCGTCCTTCGAGGCGCCGCTCACCGAGGCGCACCGCTACTTCCTCGGCATCGACGAGGAGGGCGTGAGCTACTTCGCCCTCCAGAAGGACTCGCTGCCCGGCCGGATCGACCAGTCGGCGCGCCCGGCGGGGCTGCGGGAGGCCGGGCTGCTGCTGTCGCCGCGCGACGCGGGGCTCATGGTGCACGCGGTCGGTCTGGAGAACTGGCAGCGCACCCACCGCTTCTGCTCCCGCTGCGGCGAGCGCACGGTCATCGCGGCGGCCGGACACATCCGCCGCTGCCCGGCCTGCGGCGCCGAGCACTACCCGCGCACCGACCCGGCCGTGATCATGGCGGTGACGGACGGGGAGGACCGCATCCTGCTCGGCCGGCAGGTCCACTGGCCCGAGGGCCGCTTCTCCACGCTCGCCGGGTTCGTGGAGCCCGGCGAGTCCATCGAGCAGGCGGTGCGCCGCGAGGTGGCCGAGGAGGCCGGCGTCACCGTCGGCCCGGTCGAGTACGTCGCCAGCCAGCCCTGGCCCTTCCCGTCCAGCCTGATGCTGGGCTTCATGGCCCGCGCCACCTCCACGGAGATCGACGTCGACGGCGACGAGATCCACGAGGCCCGCTGGTTCTCCCGCGAGGAGCTGCACGCGGCCTTCGAGTCCGGCGAGGTGCTGCCGCCCTACGGCATCTCCATCGCGGCCCGGCTGATCGAGATGTGGTACGGCAAGCCCCTGCCGACCCGCGGCTTCGTGTGACGCGCGAGGGCGGCCCCGGCACTGCCGGGGCCGCCCTCGCGTCGGTCGCGGCGCGAGCCGCGGAGCGTCACGC
The DNA here is from genome assembly GCF_055569255.1 of Streptomyces sp. NPDC029296. Classification (NCBI taxonomy): domain Bacteria; kingdom Bacillati; phylum Actinomycetota; class Actinomycetes; order Kitasatosporales; family Streptomycetaceae; genus Streptomyces; species Streptomyces sp. NPDC029296. The sequence continues at coordinate 230,432 of NZ_JBVHXT010000005.1, read as the reverse complement.
GGCGAGCTTCTGCTTGACCTGGGCCAGCGAGGGGTTCGTCAGCGTGGTGCCGTCCTCGAAGAGCACGGTCGGGACCGTCTGGTTGCCCCCGTTCGCCTTCTCCACGAAGGCGGCGGACTCGGGGTCCTGCTCGATGTTGATCTCGCTGTACGCGATGCCCTCCCGCTCCAGCTGGCTCTTCAGCCGCCGGCAGTACCCACACCACGTCGTGCTGTACATCGTCACAGTGCCCTGCATGTCTTCGCTCTCCTCGGACAGCTCGGAAAATCCCGTCGAGGGGAGAACACGGGCGGGCGGACCCTCATTCCCGGGCGGGGTACCGCCGTCGCCCGGGCCCTGCGGTGTGACACCTGCCGCATCCATACGACGATCAGCCTGTAAACAGTACGACTGCGAGCTCCCGCCTGTGGACAACTTGCACAGCCGTCCCGGACGACCTGGCAGCATGGCGGTGTGACAGCAGCAACGCATTCCACCCTTTTCCCGCGGGCACCGGAGTCGGCCGACGCGGTGCTCGAAGGGCTCGACCCCGAGCAGCGCGAGGTGGCCACCGCCCTGCACGGCCCGGTGTGCGTGCTGGCCGGAGCGGGCACGGGCAAGACCCGGGCGATCACCCACCGCATCGCCTACGGAGTGCGGGCCGGCATCCTGCAGCCCTCCAGCGTCCTCGCCGTCACCTTCACCAACCGCGCCGCCGGAGAGATGCGCGGCCGGCTGCGCCAGCTCGGCGCCCAGGGCGTTCAGGCCCGCACCTTCCATTCCGCCGCCCTGCGTCAGCTCCAGTACTTCTGGCCGAAAGCGATCGGCGGCTCCATGCCCCGGCTGGTGGACCGCAAGATCCAGCTGGTCGCCGAGGCCGCCGCTTCCGCCGGCACCCGCCTCGACCGCAACGAGCTGCGGGACGTGACCGCCGAGATCGAATGGTGCAAGGTCACCCAGACGGTCCCCGCCGACTACCCGTACGCGGCTGCGAAGGCCGGCCGCGAGGCCCCCCGCGACCCGGCCGAGATCGCCCACTTCTACGCCGCCTACGAGGATCTGAAGCGCGACCGCGCGGTGATCGACTTCGAGGACGTCCTGCTGCTCACCGTCGCCGTCCTCCAAGACCGGCACGACATCGCCGAACAGGTCCGCGCGCAGTACCAGCACTTCGTCGTGGACGAGTACCAGGACGTCAGCCCGCTCCAGCAGCGGCTGCTGGACCTGTGGCTCGGCGAGCGGGACAACCTGTGCGTCGTCGGTGACGCCAGCCAGACCATCTATTCGTTCACGGGAGCAACCCCGGACCATCTGCTCGACTTCCGGGTCCGGCATCCCGGCGCCACCGTCGTGAAGCTGGTCCGCGACTACCGCTCCACCCCGCAGGTGGTGCGCCTCGCCAACGGCCTGCTCGCCCAGGCTCGGGGCCGCGCCGCCGAACACCGGCTGGAACTCGTCTCCCAGCGCCCCCCGGGGCCCGAACCCGTCTACGGCGAGTACACCGACGAGCCCGCCGAGGCCGAGGGCGCCGCCCGGCGCATCCGCGAGCTGATCGACGCCGGCGTACCGGCCGCCGAGATCGCGGTGCTGTTCCGCACGAACTCCCAGTCCGAGACCTACGAGCAGGCGCTCGCCGACGCCGGGGTCCCCTACCAGCTGCGCGGAGCCGAACGCTTCTTCGACCGGCCCGAGGTCCGCAAGGCCGGCGTCGCCCTGCGCGGCGCGGCCCGCTTCGGCGGCAACGACTCCCTGCTGGACGACGTCGTGGACCTGCCCTCGCAAGTGCGGGCGGTGCTGTCCGGCGAGGGCTGGACCACCGAGCCGCCGGCCGGCTCCGGCGCCGTCCGGGAGCGCTGGGAATCCCTGGCCGCCCTGGTCGCCCTCGCCCACGACCTCGCCGCCGCCCGGCCCGCGGCCACCCTCGCCGACTTCGTGGCCGAACTGGACGAGCGGGCGAGCGCCCAGCACGCCCCGACCGTCCAGGGCGTCACCCTCGCCTCCCTGCACGCGGCCAAGGGCCTGGAGTGGGACGTCGTCTTCCTGGTCGGCGTCGCCGAGGGCATGCTGCCCATCACCTACGCCCGCACCGACGAGCAGATCGAGGAGGAGCGCCGTCTCCTCTATGTCGGCGTCACCCGCGCCCGGGAACGCCTCCATGTCTCCTGGGCCCTGTCCCGCTCGCCCGGGGGGCGCTCCCACCGCAGACCGAGCCGCTTCCTGGACGGCCTGCGCCCCGGCACCACCCCCACCGTCGGACACACCGGCTCCGGCACGGGCGGCGGCGGTGTCGAGCGCGGGTTCACCGCCGGCGCGACCACCGCCCCCCGGCGCACCCAGCGCACCCCCGCCCGCTGCCGGGTCTGCGGCCGCACGCTCACCGACGCGGGCGAGATGAAGCTGATGCGCTGCGAGGACTGTCCCTCGGACATGGACGAGGGGCTCTACGAACGACTGAGGGAATGGCGGGCGGTCCAGGCCGGGCGCAGCGGACAGCCGGACTTCTGCGTCTTCACGGACCGGACACTCATGGCCATCGCGGAGGCGTGCCCGGAGACCTCCGCCGAACTCGCCCGCATCCCCGGTGTCCTCAGTCGCAAGCTGCGCAGTTACGGAGCCGATGTTCTGGCCATCTGCGCAGGCCGGGAGCCTGACGGACTTGACGGGGACGGCTGATGGCAACTCGTCGAAAAAATAGTTTGCGCATGCCCCGGCAATCCCCATAGGTTCTAGGCACGGAAGCAGCGGCCTTCTCCAAGGCCCCGGTTCCGTGTTGTACTTGCATATCCGAGCGGACTGGTTCACCCCGGTCCCCAAGACGCCGAGAGGAGGCGAATCCAGTGATCAGCATCAGCTTCAGCACCATCAGCGCGGCCAAACTGACCGATCGCTCGACCGTCTCCCTGTGCATGCTCGGCGCCTCCCACCAGGGCACCGGTCTGTCCGGCATCTCTGCCGTGCGTCCGGCGTCCTCCGTTGCCCCCGCGGGCCTTCCCGTCCGTGACCGCAATGAGCGACCGACCAAGGCACTGGAAGCGGTAGCGGCACAGGCGCATGCCTATGCCTTTGCGGCGGCCGGTGCCGGATTCCGGAAGCAGACGACGCAGCACCACCTGATGTGGGCCTTCCGTGGGCCAGAACCCTGGAGTGATCCAGCCTGATCGCCGATCAGGCCGGCGCCTTCAGGGCCGCGGAACCCCATCCGGGATCCGCGGCCCTTCTGTTTGTCCCGAACGGGACAGCGGAGCGAAGGGGCCTCGGGACAAGAAAAGAACCCGGTACCAAGCCGCCACCGGTCAACCGGCCGGACCCAGAAGACGAGGAAGAACCATCGTGCAACTCGAAGCGCACGCCCCGTCCGTACCGCCTTCGCAAACGATTCCCCCGCCCGGCCTCACGGAGGACCCCGCCTTGACCCCCCTGACCGCGCTCACCGCGCTCGACGAAGCCATCGAGAACCTCGGCGTAGCCGTCCCCTGCCGCTCCTACGACCCGGAGGTCTTCTTCGCCGAGTCGCCCGCGGACGTGGAGTACGCCAAGTCCCTCTGCCGTACCTGCCCGCTGATCGAGGCCTGCCTCGCCGGGGCCAAGGAGCGGCGCGAGCCCTGGGGGGTCTGGGGTGGCGAGCTGTTCGTCCAGGGTGTCGTCGTCGCCCGGAAGCGGCCGCGCGGCCGCCCGCGCAAGAACCCGGTCACAGCATGAACACCGCAGGAACGATCGACCGCCCCCTCACGCACGACCCCAAGAAGCAGGCCCCGATGAAGCCGTCCGCCAGCGAGCCCGCCGGCTCCGCGACCCCAGACTCCACCATCACCGGCGCGACCGAAGCGCGCCAGAACAGGAACCGTGAGATGCAACTCATGCAAGAAGCCCTGGCTCGTGCGCATATGCACGACCGACTCCATGACGCCGTACGCGAACGCCGGGCCCTGCGCCTGGCGGTCGCCCAGCGGATGCAGCGCCGGGCCGAGCGCGCCTCGCTGCGCGCCCGCCGCGCGCTCGCCATGGCCGTCATGCAGTAACGAACACACCTGAGCAGCGGTGGCCTCCCGGACCCGGGAGGCGAAGCTTCCCGCGGGGGCCGGTCCGGCCGAACGGACCGGCCCCCGCGGCATTCGGCGTCCGGCCGGACACCCCTTGCGCACCCCGGGGCACGCCGCTCAGGCTCCCGCCGCCGGCTCCTCCTCGCCCGTGTCGTCCCCGGCCGCGCCGGCCGCGAAGCCCGGCAGCCACTCCTCCAGCTCGTCCCGCAGCCGCACCGTGGCGCCCAGCTGGCACAGGACCCCGATGGTGCTGAGGGTCACCCGGTGTATCAGCAGATAGGACGGCGGCAGGTTGAGCTGCTTGCCGAGCTGGTAGGCGGGGGAGCGGGGGTCGGCGATCCGGGCGGCCTGGCTGCGCATCCAGGAACGGGTGAAGGTGAACGCGTCCACCCGGGCCGGTTCGATGATCGGCACCAGGTAGTCCAGGACCGCGTCCGGGTCCAGCTCGATGGTCTCCTTCACGAAGCCCTCCGTGCGCAGCAGTTCGTAGACCCCCTCCGCGTCGCCGTCCAGGGTCATCCGCAGGGAGACGCCGATCGGGGCCGGCAGACCGCCGGGGAGCCGGTCGACCGTGCCGAAGTCCAGGACGCCGAGGCGCCAGTCGTCCTCGCCGTCCGGGCCACCGGGCAGCAGCCGGAAGTTGCCCGGATGCGGATCGGCGTGCAGCAGACCGGTGCGCGCCGGGCCCGAGAAGAGGAAGCGGGCCAGGAGCTGACCGGCCCGGTCGCGCTGTTCCCCGGTGCCGTCCGCGATGATCTCCGACAGCGGGACGCCATCGATCCACTCGGTCACCAGGACCTGCTCGCACTGGTGCACCACCGCCGGGACGACCACGTCCGGGTCGTGCGCGAACTCCTCCGCGTGCGCCGCCTGGGCCTCGGCCTCCAGGCCGTAGTCCAGTTCCTCGGAGACCCGGTCCCTCAGCTCCGCGATCAGCGGCTTGATGTCCATGCCGGGGATGAGCGGACCCAGCAGCCGGGCGAAACGGCTCAGTTGACCCAGGTCGGACAGGAGTGCCTCGCCGGCGCCCGGGTACTGCACCTTGACCGCCACCTCGCGGCCGTCGTGCCACACCGCCCGGTGCACCTGGCCGATCGAGGCCGCGGCGGCCGGCTTGTCCTCGAACTCCTCGAACAGCTCCCGCCAGTCCGGACCCAGCCGCTCCTGGAGCACCGCGTGCACCGTGCGGGTCGGCATCGGCGGGGCCGCCTCCTGGAGCTTGGTCAGGGCCGCCCGGTAGGGACCGGCGACCTCCTCCGGCAGCGCCGACTCGAAGACCGACAGGGCCTGCCCGAACTTCATCGCGCCGCCCTTCAGCTCGCCGAGCACCTTGAAGAGCTGCTCCGCCGTGCGCTGTTGCAGCTCGCGGCCGACCAGCTCCGCGGATTCGCCCACGATCCGCTTGCCCAGCCCCCAGGTCGCCCGGCCGGCGAAGCCGAGCGGGAGCGCGGCGAGCTTGGCGGTACGGGTGACCGCCTTCCGGGGAAGATCAGACATGCGCCCTCCAGGTCCCAGTCGGCCGTGCCGCGCCTGCTTCGCGTTGTCGCTCCGTCGACGGCCGTTGCACCGCCATTGTCGCGCGCTGCCCGCCCTCGGTTGAGAACCGCTCCCTCTTACTTCTCCTCGCCGCCCCGCAGCCGCACTCCGGATGAGGCCGGAGCGGGCGGGCACGCCAGTCCAGACCGGGCAGACAGACCTCCCAGCGGACGCCCGCGCCGGCCGGCGACCGCCCGTCGAGGAACGCGAGGGCGTGCGCCGCCGCGAGCCCGGCCACCGTCGTGGCCAGGGCCAGATCGCAGGCCCCGACCCGACGGGCCCGCCCCGAACGCCACTGGGTGACCAGCCGGGGCCAGAACGGGTCCCGGTCCCGGCGCTCCCGGTCCAGACAGCCGGCGCAGGCCGACTCCCCGGGCAGCACCAGCGGGCCGACGACGCCCGTGCCCTCCACCACACCGGCGTACAGATGGGGTGTGCCGGAGGCCAGCAGCGGTTCGGCGGTGAACGGGTCCGGGGCGTGCACGGCGATGTCCTCCCGGGGCGCGAGGATCACCAGCGCGAGCCCCGGATCACCGGCGCCGCTCCCCGGGCGGTGGGCGTGGCGCGGCGGGCGGCCGGGCGCGGCGCGGCGGACGGCGGCCCGGGCCGCCGCGTCCCGTCGGTCACCGAGCGACTCGGCGGTCAGCCCGCCCGGCGCCAGGTCCCACGGCTCCACACGCCCCACGTCGTGCACGTCGACCTCGCCCACGCCGGCGCCCGCCAGTACCGACGCCAGCAGCGCGCCGACCCGGCCCGCTCCCCGCACCCGAACCCGCAGCGCACGCCGGGCGGCGAGCCGGGCCGGTGCGCCACCGGGCTCGGGGGTGACCAGGGACAGCGAGGCGAGGTCGGGGCGCAGCCGGTCGAGGACGTCCGGCTTCTCCCGCAGCGCGTCCGCGGCCGGGCCGCCGCCCCGGGCGTCGTCGACGAGGCCTGATCGGGCCAGCCGGGCCACCAGGGCGTCGACCCGGCCGGCCGGCACGCCCGCGCGGCGGCCCTCCGCGCGCAGCGAGGACAGCCCGCGGGTGCCGTCGAGCAGCTTCAGGAAGCCCTCCGTCGCCGGGTCCAGCGGGCCCAGCGTCACGGCGTGCGCCGGGGTCATCCCGAACTGCACGGTGCCGCGGTCGCGCCAGCCGCGCCGCAGCGCGGGTTTCACCATCGGATGCATGACAGCCCCCGTATCCGTCGAAACGTCTCAGAGCGGGAAAGGAACGCGCAACGGTCCTTCGCCGGTGGAACCGGTCACGTCCGCCGACGCCTGCCAGCATGCCCGGGCCGGGCCGCCGGGTGCAGAAAGTTATCCACAGGCGGAGAGATTCGTCGTACGAACGGAATCCGCCCAGCGGTCGGCAGGGACCTGCCTCAAGCCGCAGCAAGCGGAATGAATATGGGCAAATCGGACCGGTGGATCGATCGTATGAATCAAACACACGGTGGGGGATCGGCGGCGAACCCTCCCGGAGCCGGGACTTTCTCCGTGCCCACCGGGTAACGTCGGGGCGTGCCCGCCGACCCTCCGCACCGCGCCGGTGAACCCATGCGCAGCACGACGAGCCCGCCGCCCGGCGGCTCGGGGGCGAGCGAGATCGAGGTCCGCAGGAGCACCCGGCGCCGTCGCACGGTCTCCGCGTACCGCGAGGGCGATCGCACCGTCGTACTGATCCCCGCCCGGATGTCCAAGGCGGAGGAGCAGCGCTGGGTGACCGTCATGCTCGACAAACTCGCCGCCCAGGAGAGCCGGAAGGTGCTGGGCGACGCCGCGCTCGCCGAGCGCGCCGAGCGGCTGTCGGCCCAGTACTTCGACGGCCGGGCCCGGCCCGCCTCCGTGCGCTGGGTCACCAACCAGAACACCCGCTGGGGTTCGTGCACCCCCGCCGAGGGCAGCATCCGGCTCTCGCACCGCCTCCAGGGGATGCCGGAGTACGTCGTGGACTACGTGCTCTGCCACGAGCTGGCGCATCTGCTGGTCCCCGGTCACGGCCCCGACTTCTGGCGGCTGCTGGACGCCTATCCGCGCACCGAGCGGGCCCGCGGCTATCTCGAAGGGGTCGTCGCCGCCGGACGGCTGCCGCATGTGCCCGGCGCACGCGGCGAGCGGGATGCCTGACGCCCCGTCCGTCCGTGACCCGGTCGTGTCCGCGGCCGGACGCGATTGTGTACCGGCTCTGTACCGACCGGGAACCGGCTCTGTACCGACCCGGCCCCTTCGGCGGCGCTTTCGGTCGTTGCCGTTAGCCTGGCGCGACGCACTCACATTCGGGATGGGGGACGGTCGAAACGCATGGCCAGGGAATTCCAACGCGGCCACAAGGCCAGGATCAGTGACCTCACGCTGGGCACGGATCTGTACGTAGGCGTGCAGATCTCGGCTCCCGGGCTGACCTTCGACATCAGCTGCTTCGGCCTGGACACCGACGAGCGGCTCTCGGACGACCGGTATTTCATCTTCTTCAACCAGCCGAAGTCGCCCGAGGAGTCGATCCAGCTGCTGGGCGCCCAGGCGGGCGACACCGAGTCCTTCCGGGTCACGCTCGACCGGATACCCTCCGGGATCCGCAAGCTGTCCTTCACGGCGACCGTCGACGGTGCCGGCCAGATGTCGCAGGCCGGCCCCGGGTACCTGCGCATCGTGGCGGGTGGCGAGGAGGTCGCGCGGTACTCCTTCGACGGGTCGGAGTTCTCCACCGAGCGGGCCGTGATGCTCGGTGACTTCTACTTCAAGGACGGATGGCGGTTCGCCGCGGTCGGCCAGGGCTTCGACGGCGGTCTGGAGGCGCTGCTGAAGAACTTCGGCGGCGAGGTGCTGGAGGAGGGGGCCCCCGCCGCCCCGCAGCAGCCCCAGCCCGGCGCGGCCCCCGGCTTCGCCCCGCCCGCCCAGACCGCCGCACCGCCCGCGTTCGCCGCCCCGGCTCCCGCACCCGCCCCGGCCGCGCATCCCGCGCCGCATCCCGCCCCCGCCCCGCAGGGCTTCGCCCCGCCGCCCGGCCACACCCCGCCCCCGCCCTCGGCCCCGGCGCCCGCGCCGCAGGTGCACGTCGCCCCGACGGTCGTCGCCCCCCTGACCCCGCCCGCCGGCGCCGTCCCGCCGCCGGCCGCACCCCCGGCGCCCGCACCCCCGGCCCCCGCGCCCTACGGCCAGCCGCCCCGGCAGCCGTCGTACGGCGGCCAGCCGGTCGCGCCGATGCCTCCGGGCCATGGGGGCATGGGCGGTGCCCAGCCCGCCCCGCCGATGCCCCCGGGCCACGGGCAGGTGCCCGGCCAGCCGGCCGCCTACGGAGTGCCGCAGGGCGCGCCCCAGGGCGGTGCCGGGGTGACGGCCGCGCTCCAGGCGTTCAAGGAGACCCCGACCGGCCAGCGCTGGACCCAGCAGAACCAGAAGCTCGTCCGCGTCGACCTAGGCGTCGGCGACCGGCCGGTGCTGGCCCGGCAGGGCAGCATGGTGCTGTACCAGGGCAAGGTCGACTTCGGCTACAAGGGCGCCGGATTCATGGGCCGGGTCGTGGGCAACGCCACCGGCCAGGAGATGCAGCTCATGCGCTGTTCCGGCCGGGGCCAGGTCTTCCTCGCCGAGAACTCCGCCCACCTGCACCCCGTGGAACTCCAGGGCGACGCGATCTGCGTGTCCGCGGAGAACGTCCTCGCCTTCGACGAGAGCCTGAGCCACGAGGTCCGCCGGATCGAGGGCCACGGCATCCCCGGCGGCGCGCTGTTCACCATGCAGTTCCAGGGCACCGGCACGATCGTCGTCAAGACGCACGGCACCCCCGTGGTGCTGCCGGTCACGCCGACCACCTTCGCCGACTGCAACGCCGTCGTCGCCTGGTCGGCCGGCTCCCAGGTGATCGTCTCCAGCCAGGTCCGCATGCGCCGCAACGCCTACCCGGGCGACACCGGGGAGAGCGTCAACCTCCAGTTCCGGGGCGCGCCCGGCAACTTCATCGTCGTCCAGCCGTACGAGGTCTGAGGGAGCCCGTCATGAACCAGCCGCTCGCGGGCTTCGCCCCCGCACCCGTCACCGCCCGCATGGAGAACCACGGCAGCCACATGCTGAAGGTCGCCCTCCAGACCGGGAACGACCTCCTCGCGCGCGTGGGGTCGATGGTCGCCTACGAGGGCTTCATCCAGTACGAGCCCAACCCGCCCGCCGTCCGCCAGATCGCCCGGGACTGGGCCACCGGCGAGGGCGCACCCCTGATGAAGTGCTCCGGTGACGGCCTGCTCTACCTCGCCGACTACGGCGCCGACGTCGTCGTGATCAACCTCGACGGCGACGGCATCTCCGTCAACGCCACCAACCTCCTCGCCTTCGACGCCCATCTGACCTGGGGCGTGGAGCGCGTCAAGGGGCTCGCGAAGTTCGCCGGCCAGGGCCTGTGGAACACGCGGATCTCCGGCCAGGGCTGGGTCGCGCTGACCTCCCGGGGCAAGCCGATCGTCGTGGACTGCGGCGGCGGCGAGGACGAGACGTACGTCGACCCGGACGCGCTCGTCGCCTGGTCGCCGAACCTGAAGGTGAAGGGCAAGCGCAGCTTCAAGGCCCAGTCGCTGATCGGCCGGGGCAGCGGCGAGGCCTACCAGATGGCCTTCTCCGGACAGGGCATCGTCGTCGTCCAGCCCAGCGAGGACAGCACCGACCGCCTCCGGATCCGGGGCTGAGGGGGAGCCAGACACCATGCAGAGCCCGCTTTTCGCGCACAACGACCTCCAGACCTCGGAGCGCTGGAGCCTGCAGAACGCGCAGCTGCTCCGGATCACCCTGGAGGGCCACGACGACCTCCTCGCCCGCAAGGGCACCATGGTCGCCTACCAGGGCATGGTCGAGTTCGACGCCGAGTACCAGGCCGACCGGCAGTCACGCGCGCACGCGCACACCGGCGAGGGCCTGGACCTGATGCGCTGCCACGGTCAGGGCACGGTCTACCTCGCCAACCTCGCCCAGCACGTGCACATCATGGACATCGAGCAGGACGGGCTGACCGTCGACAGCTCCTACGTCCTCGCCATGGACTCCTCGCTGCACCACGAGGTCCTCGCCGTCGACAGCCTCTACGGCATCTCCGGCTCCGGGAAGTACCAGCTGAACATCACCGGGCGCGGCAAGGCGGCCCTGATGACCTCGGGCGCCCCGCTGCTGATGCGGGTCACGCCGGACAAGTACGTCAACTGTGACGCCGACGCGATCGTCGCCTGGTCCACCGGGCTGCGGGTGCAGATGCAGGCCCAGACGCACTCCTCCGGCGTGTGGCGCCGGCGCGGCAGCACCGGCGAGGGCTGGGAGCTGAGCTTCATGGGCTCCGGTTTCGTGCTCGTGCAGCCCAGCGAGCTGCTGCCGCCGCAGAACGCCGTGATCGGGCAGGGCCTCGCCGCCCAGTTCGGCATGGGCCAGCAGGGGGCACGCGGCCAGAACCAGGGCAACGTCTGGAGCTGAGTGATGCCACGGGTAAGGGGCGACCGCCCGGCGGTCGCCCCTTACCTCGTCGGCGACTCCTCAGAGCCTGGCGCGCGTGGCCTCCAGCAGGCGCACGACCGACTCGTCGGCCACGCCGCCCACCTCGTCGTAGCCGAACCAGCGCAGGTCGAGGGACTCCTCACTGATCTCCTGCACCGCGCCGGGCGGGGCCAGCGCCGCGTACTGGACGTCGAAGTGCCAGTTGCAGGGCGCCGGGATCGGGTGCCGGTCCAGCCGCACCGGACCGCCGGGCAGCAGGGTCAGGCCCCGGATCCCGGACTCCTCCGTCGCCTCGCGCAGGGCCGCCGCCGCCAGCGTCGAGTCGCCCGGCTCGCAGTGGCCGCCCATCTGGAGCCACATCCGCAGCTTGCGGTGCAGCGTGAGCAGGACCCGGCCGGGCCCGGGGTCGATCACCAGGGCACTGGCCGTGACGTGGCCGGCGTCACACGCCTTCCACATGCCGTCCGGGTGGGCCGCCAGGTGGTCCAGGTACGACTGGCGCAGTTCCTCCTGGCCCTCGTACCCCTTCAGGACCAGGACCGCGTCGTCGTACAGGCTCACTCGGCGTCGTCGCCCTCGGTCTCGTCGTCGTCCTTCTTGCGCAGGTCCGGCTTGCCGTGGCCGCCGCCCGCCGCCTCGCCGAGCATCTTGTCCAGCTCGGAGAAGTCCAGGTGCTCGCGGTGCACGAAACCGTCCGGGTCGTCCAGGTCGGTCGCGGTCGGCAGCATGTCCGGGTGGGCCCACAGGCCGTCCCGGCCGTCGACCCCGCGCGCGTCCGTGAGCGAGGCCCACAGCCGGGAGGCGTCGCGCAGCCGGCGCGGACGCAGCTCCAGACCGATCAGCGTGGCGAACGTCTGCTCCGCCGGGCCGCCGCTCGCGCGCCGGCGGCGCAGCGTCTCGCGCAGCGCGTCGGCGGACCCCAGGCGCGGCTTCGCGGCCGTGTGCACCACCGCGTCCACCCAGCCCTCGACGAGCGCCAGAGCGGTCTCCAGACGGGCCAGGGCCGCCTTCTGCTCGGGCGTGTCCTCCGGCTGGAACATGCCCTGCTGGAGCGCGTCCTGCAGCTGCTCGGGGTTCTGCGGGTCGAACTGGCCGACCACGTCCTCCAGCTTGGCCGTGTCGACCTTGATGCCGCGCGCATAACCGTCGACCGCGCCGAACAGGTGCGAGCGCAGCCACGGCACATGCGCGAACAGGCGCTGGTGGGCGGCCTCGCGCAGGGCGAGGTAGAGCCGCACCTCCTCCTGCGGCACGCCCAGGTCCTTGCCGAACGCCTCCACGTTGGCCGGGAGCAGGGCGGCCTTGCGGGCCGGGCCCAGCGGCAGGCCGATGTCGGTGGAGCCGACGACCTCGCCCGCGAGCACGCCCACGGCCTGCCCGATCTGCGTGCCGAACATGGCGCCGCCCATCGAGCGCATCATGCCGATCAGCGGGCCCGCCATGGCCTGCATCTCCTCCGGCAGGACGTCGCCCATGGCCGCGCCGACCCGCTCGGCGACCGGGTCGACCAGCTCCTGCCAGGCGGGCAGGGTCGCCTCGACCCACTCCGCCCGGGACCAGGCCACCGCCGAGGCGGAACCCGACGGCAGGGACGTCGCGTCGTCCAGCCACAGGTCGGCCAGGCGGACGGCCTCCTCCACGGCCCGGCGCTCGGACGAGCCGACGCTGGCGTCCTTCGTGCCGTTCGGCGCGCCCTGGGCGACCGTCTGGCGGGCGATCTGCTTGGCCATGTCCCAGTTCACCGGCCCGCCCTCGTACGAGAGCATCTGGCCGAGCTGCTGGAAGGCGGCGCCCAGGTCGCCGGGGTTCAGCGAGCCGAACATGGCTGCGAGCGGGTTGTCGGCGCCGGGGCCGCCAAAGCCGCCGGCTCCGGGCAGGCCGCCGAAACCGAACGGATTCGCCGGTCCCTGCCCACCACCGCTCTGCTGGTCCTTCTTCTTGCCCTCGTCGCCGTCCTCCGGCTCCTCCGGCGGAAGGCCGAAACCGAATGGGGTGTCACTCACGGGATTCCTCGGCTGGTAAGGCCACCGGTTCCACCGGTGGCGCGGCTGCCCGACAACACCACCCAGCGTAGACACCCGGACCCGATCGGGCCTCGGTGCTTCGCCTGCGGAAGGCCTGCGGCAGGATGGATGCACCTGGTACGTACGCGTCACTCGCGCGCGTACTGAAGACAACCGCTGGAGACGCCCGGTGAGTTCCCCAGATCCGCAGGTTCGCGCAGCGCGAAACCGTTCAACCTCTCCCGCCGTGCGCGGACCCGTCGTCGCGGTGACCGGTGCCGCCGGCGGGGTCGGCGCCCTGCTCACCGAGCGGCTCGCCGCCTCCGGGGAGATCAAGGAGGTCGTCGCCATCGACGAGCGGCGCGGCGAGTGCGCCGAGGCCCGGTGGCACATCCTCGACGTGCGCGATCCGGCCATCGCGGACAAGCTGCGCGGCACCGACGTGGTCGTCCACCTCGCCCTCGACCTCGATCTGGAGACCGACCCGGCGGCGCGTACGGCCTACAACGTCCGGGGGACCCAGACCGTGCTGACGGCCGCCGCGGCGGCCGGGGTGCGCCGGGTGGTGCTGTGCACCTCGGCGATGGTCTACGGCGCGCTGCCGGACAACGAACTTCCCCTCTCGGAGGACGCCGAGCTGCGCGCCACCGCCGAGGCGACCGGCGTCGGGGACCTCCTGGAGATCGAGCGGCTGGCGCGGCGCGCCCCGCGTGCGCATCCGGGGCTGAACGTCACCGTGGTCCGGCCGGCCGTCCTGGTCGGCGGCACCGACACCGCGCTGACCAGGTACTTCGAGTCGCCGCGGCTGCTGGTCGTGGCCGGGTCGCGGCCCGCCTGGCAGTTCTGCCACGTCGAGGACCTGTGCAGCGCCCTGGAGTACGCCGTGCTGGAGAAGGCCGACGGGGAACTGGCCGTCGGCTGCGACGGCTGGCTGGAGCAGGAGGAGGTCGAGGAGCTGAGCGGGATCCGGCGGATGGAGCTGCCGTCGGCGGTCGCGCTCGGCGCGGCGGCCCGGCTGCACCGGATCGGGCTCACCCCGTCCCCGGCGGGCGACCTGGCCTACACGATGTACCCCTGGGTGGTCAGCGGCAGCCGGCTGCACGACGCCGGGTGGCGGCCGAAGTGGACCAACGAAGAGGTGCTGGCGGAGCTGCTGGAGGAGGTGTCCGGGCGGCGCACGCTCGCCGGGCGGCGCCTGGGACGCAAGGACGCCACGGCGGCGGGCGCGGCGGGCGCGACGGTGGCCCTGCTGGGCGCGGCGGCTGTCGTACGGCGGGCCAGGAGGGCGCGGCGGCGCGTCTGACATGCGGGCCGGGCCGCGCGACCTGCGCACGAGCCGGCGCCGCGCCTCTCTGTAGAAGCCTCCAAACCGCCCCGCGCGCGTGCTGCTGAAAGTCGTATTCCCCGATGTCCGACCGGTGGGGCACGATGGGTCCATGGCACTCACGAACGACCACCCGGGTGAGCGGGCGGCTGAGGATCCCGTCAAGCTGATCGCCGTCCGGGAGACACCGCTCTCCGTGGACGAGGTCCTGCGCGCCGTCGAGGACGCGGCGGCCGGCGGCATCGCGCTGTTCGTGGGCACCGTGCGCAATCACGACGGCGGCGCCGACGTGGACGCCCTCGGCTACTCCTGCCACCCCAGCGCCGAGGCCGAGATGCGGCGGATCGCCGAGAAGGTCGTCGCCGACCACCCCGTGCGGGCGCTGGCCGCCGTCCACCGGGTGGGCGACCTGCGGGTCGGGGACCTCGCCGTGGTCGTCGCCGTGGCCTGCCCGCACCGCGCGGAGGCGTTCGACGCCTGCCGCAAGCTGATCGACGACCTCAAGCACGAGGTGCCCATCTGGAAGCACCAGAAGTTCTCCGACGGTACCGAGGAGTGGGTGGGCGCCTGCTGACAGCGATGGCGTGCGGTCCGGCACACCGGCGCCTCCGGTTGCGTAACCGGCACCCTGGCGTGAGCGTTGTCCGTGCGGATGGTTAATCTGCTGATCAGTCAGTTGCGGACGCTCATGGCGTAGGAGGTCGGCATGGGGGTGCTTGTCTGGCTGCTGATTCCGCTGATGGCCGCGGTCGGCGGCGGACTCTGGGGCAGTTGGGCCAACCGGACCCGCAAGGTGCGCGGCGACGGTCCCGAGCTGGACGGGTACGCCCGGTTCCGCGAGGCCATGGAGAAGCCCCGCCCGGGCGCGCGCGGCGCGTGACCGGGGTGCCCTGACGGCGCACCGACAGGGGCGTCCCGTACTGTCGTGGCATGCCACGCCGCACCGTGACGATGCTCGCCTCGACCCTGATGCTGATCGCGCTCCTGTGCTCGGGAGTGCTCATCCCCGTGCCGTACGCGGAGATGTCCCCCGGCCCCACCGTGAACACGCTCGGGGAGCACGACGGCGAGCCGGTGCTGCAGATCTCCGGGCGCAAGACGTACCCGGCCGACGGCCACCTGAACATGACCACCGTGCGGGTGACCGGCGCCGACTACCGGATGAACCTCGTCGAGGCCGTCTACGGCTGGCTGGCCCACGACAGCAAGATCGTCCCGCACGACACGCTGTACCCGGACGGCAAGACGGAGGAGCAGTCCAGCCAGGAGAACGCCGAGGAGTTCAGCCAGTCCCAGGAGAGCGCCAAGGTCGCCGCCCTGAAGGAGCTGCACATCCCGGTGAAGTCCTGGGTGATCGTCTCCACGGTCGTCAAGGGCTCCCCGGCCGAGGGCAGGCTGCACGCCGGCGATGTGATCAAGGCCGTGGACGGTACGGCGGTCAGGCAGCCGGGCGACGTCGCCAAGCTGGTCACCAAGCACAAGCCGGGGCAGGACGTCGTCTTCACGATCGTCCCCGCCAAGGAGCAGGCCGCCGCGGAGAAAGCCCCCAGGACGGCGACCGGCACGCGGGACATCACGATCACGACCCGCGCCTCCGACGACGGCGGTGCCAAGCGGGCCATCGTCGGCATCTCCGCCGGGACCGACCACACCTTCCCGTTCACCGTGGACATCAAGCTCGCCGACGTCGGCGGCCCCAGCGCCGGCCTGATGTTCGCGCTCGGCATCTACGACAAGCTCACACCGGGCAGCCTCACCGGCGGCACGTTCGTCGCCGGCACCGGCACCATCGACGACAACGGCACGGTCGGCCCGATCGGCGGCATCGAGATGAAGACCGTCGGCGCACGCGACAAGGGCGCCCGGTACTTCCTCACCCCCGCCGACAACTGCGCGGCGGCGGCCAAGGACACCCCGGACGGGCTGACCCTGGTCAAGGTGAGGACCATCGGCGACGCGCTCGACGCGCTGGAGGACATCCGCGGCGGGGACACCGCCGCCCTGCCGAAGTGCGCCGCCAAGGGCTGAGCGGGCCGTGACACGGCTGGGGGCGCCCCTCGCGGACGAGGGGCGCCCCCAGTGCCGTACCGCGGCCGGCCGGATCAGTCCGCGAACGTGGCCGCCAGCGCGTCCGCCAGGCCCGGCACCAGGTCGGGGCCGGTCAGGACCTCCGTCGGGGAGTCCTTCTCGCGCAGCCGCAGCGCCGACTCGCGGCTGCCGTCGCGCAGCACGGCCACCGTCATGCGGACCTCCTGGCGCTCGGGGTGCCGGGCGACCCACTCGGCCAGCCGGGCCTCGTCCAGGTCGGAGGGGACCTGGGTCTCGGCGGACGGCGGCAGCATCAGCCGCTCCACGGTGAGCGCGCAGCCGGCGACCGCGCCGGGCCAGGCGATGGTGGCGAGGAACTCGTCCAGCGGCTTGCCGGAGGGGACCTCGTCCTGCTCGATCGGGGTGAGACCGACGGTCTCGGACTCGTCCCCGAGGCCCAGCTGAGCCGCGAGCGAAGGTTCCTGAGCCCGCAGCCGTGCGGTGTCTACGAGGGCGAAAAGGCGAGCGGGCCGGTCCCAGCCGAGGCCGGAGACGTACTCGTCGATCTCGAGTACGGCCCGGGTGAGCGGGCTCGCTGCCATGGGAGTGTTGGACATGGTCACAATCCTGCCTCGTTCCCGGCCGGAATCGGGAACCGAGTAAACCGTGAGTAAGTTGCATAGGTGTGGGCCCGCGATCACGGGGGGCCACGGTGGGCCCGCGAACCCGAGGGCCTGACGGAACGACAGCGAACTTCGAGGGGCGCACCTTGGCTTTCCAGATGCCGGACCGCGGCGGAGGCCCGACGGGGCCACGGATCAGGGCAGGCCGCCCGTCGCGTAAGGTCCGGGCCCTGCTCGTGACCCTGGGTGTCCTCGCCGTCCTCGGCATGGTGTTCACCATGTTCGCGGGCTTCTGGACCGACTGGCTCTGGTACCGGTCGGTGCACTACTCGTCCGTGTTCACCACCACCCTGTCCACGAAGATCGGCCTGTTCTTCGTCTTCGGCCTGCTGATGGCGGCCGTGGTCGGCCTCAACATCTGGCTCGCGCACCGGCTGCGGCCCCCGCTCAGCGCCATGTCCATGGAGCAGCAGAGCCTGGACCGCTACCGCATGGGCATCGCGCCGTACAAGAAGTGGCTGCTGCTCGCCGTCACCTGCGTGGTCGGGCTGATCGCGGGCGCCTCGGCGGCGGGCCAGTGGCGGACCTGGCTGATGTGGGTGAACGGCGTGCCCTTCCACGAGAAGGACCCGCAGTTCCACCTCGACGTCGCCTTCTACGCCTTCGACCTGCCCTGGTACCGCTTCCTGCTGGGCTTCGGCTTCGCCGCCACCGTCCTGTGCCTGATCGCCGCCGCGCTCACCCACTACCTGTACGGCGGGCTGCGCATCACCAGCCCGGGCACGCGGGCCACCGCCGCCGCGACCGGCCACCTGTCGGTGCTGCTCGGCATCTTCGTCGCCCTCAAGGCGGTCGCCTACTGGCTCGACCGGTACGGCCTCGCGGTCAAGTCCAGCGACTTCAAGGCCACCGACAACTGGACCGGCCTGCGCTACGTCGACGCCAACGCCTACCTGCCGGCCAAGACCATCCTCTTCTGCATCGCCGTCATCTGCGCGCTGCTGTTCTTCGCCACGCTGTGGCGGCGCACCTGGCAGCTGCCCGTCATCGGCTTCGGCCTGATGGTGCTCTCGGCGATCCTGATCGGCGGCCTGTACCCGGCCATCGTGCAGAAGTTCCAGGTCCAGCCGAACGAGCAGGCGAAGGAGGCGCCGTACGTCCAGAAGAACCTGAAGGCCACCCGCGCGGCGTACGGCATCGACGACACCAAGGTCACCGCGTACGACGGCGAGCCGACGACCTCGGGCAAGTCGAAGCTGCGCGGCGACGCGAACGACGCGGCGAGCATCCGGATCATCGACCCGAACATCGTCTCCCCGACGTTCCAGCAGCGCCAGGAGATGAAGAACTACTACGGCTTCCCGACCAACCTGGACGTCGACCGGTACCCCGGCAAGGACGGCAAGGAACAGGACACGGTCATCGGGCTGCGCGAACTGGACCTGGCCGGCGTTCCGAAGCACAACTGGATCAACGACCACTTCCGCTACACGCACGGCTTCGGCGTCGTCGCCGCCAAGGGCACCGAGGCCAAGGGCGGCGAGCCGGTCTTCACCGAGTACGACCTGCCGTCCAGAGGCGACCTCGGCACCTACGAGCAGCGGATCTACTACGGCGAGAAGACCACCACCTACTCGATCGTCGGCGGTCCCCAGGAGGAGATCGACTACTCCGACAACGACGCCGAGAAGCCGACCAGGTACCGGGGCGGCAGCGGCGTCAACCTCGACAACCCGCTCAACCGGGCCGCGTACGCGCTGACCTTCAACGAGCCGCAGATCCTGTACTCGGGCGCGATCGGCGAGGGTTCGCGGATCCTGTACAACCGCACGCCCAAGGAGCGCGTGGAGGCGGTCGCCCCCTGGCTGACCATCGACGGCGACGCCTACCCGGCGGTCGTGCGCGGGCGCATCCAGTGGATCGTCGACGCCTACACCACCACCAACGGCTATCCGTACTCCTCCCGCACGACCCTCGGCGACACGACGGCCGACTCGCTGACGGCGACGAACGACTCCCGCGCGGTGGTGGCCCAGCAGAACCAGGTCAACTACATCCGCAACTCGGTGAAGGCGACGGTCGACGCCTACACCGGTGAGGTGAAGCTGTACCAGTGGGACACCCAGGACCCGGTGCTGAAGACCTGGATGAAGGCGTTCCCGGACACCGTGCGGCCGAAGAGCGCGATCTCCGGCGACCTGATGGACCACCTGCGCTACCCGCAGGACCTGTTCAAGGTGCAGCGCGAACTGCTCACCCGCTACCACGTGACGGACGCCGAGACGTATCTGACCGGCAGCGAGGTGTGGCAGGTGCCCAACGACCCGACCAACAAGTCGGGCAACGCGGTGCCGCCGTACTACCTGAGCATGAAGATGCCGGACCAGGACAAGCAGGCGTTCTCGCTGTCGACGACGTTCACGCCCAACGGGCGGGACAACCTGGCCGCGTTCATGTCCGTCGACGCGGAGGCCGGAACCAGCGACTACGGCAAGATCAGAATCCTGAAACTGCCGGCCAGGACGACGGTCGACGGGCCCAAGCAGGTACAGAGCAAGTTCAACTCGAACGAGAAGATCGCCGCCTCGCTCAAGCTCCTCAAGGGCGGTGACTCCGACATCGAGTACGGCAACCTGCTGACCGTGCCGCTGGACGGCGGACTGCTGTACGTGGAGCCCGTCTACGTCCGCGGCGGCGGGCTCAAGCTGCCGCTGCTGCGCAAGGTCCTGGTCACCTACGGGAGCGAGACCGCGTTCGAGAACACGCTCGGTGAGGCGCTCGACAAGGTCTTCGGGGCGAAGAGCCCGTCCACCAGGCCGCCGGAATCCGGGACCGGCAACCCGCCCGACACCGGCAACCCGACCGTCCGCAAGGCGCTCCAGGACGCCCAGAAGGCCTTCGACGCCGGACAGCAGGCGCTGAAGGACGGGCCGGACTGGGACGCGTACGCCAAGGCGCAGAAGGAACTCCAGGACGCGCTGGAGCAGGCCGAGCGGGCCCAGTCGAAGGCCGGCGACAAGGCCGACGAGAAGACCGGCGAGAAGACCGGCGAGAAGACCGGCGGGAAGAACGGCGGCGAGAACAAGAGTTGATCAAGGCACCTCCCGCGCCGTGGTACTGTTGACACGCAACGGCGCGGGGTGGAGCAGCTCGGTAGCTCGCTGGGCTCATAACCCAGAGGTCGCAGGTTCAAATCCTGTCCCCGCTACTGCATCGAAGGCCCGGATCCGGAAAAGGGATCCGGGCCTTCGTGGTGTGCGAACTCATGTGCCGAGGGGAGGGAGGGCCGCGCCGCCGTGGGGAGTTGGGGGGTTTGTGTTTGACTTGTCTCTCTGTGGGCATGTCGACAAAACGCCGAAGTGACCTCACGGGCTGCTGCGGTATACCGGGTGTACCCAGGTTGCAGGTGGTGCGACGATGGACGTTATGGGGGAGAAGGCAACTCTGTTCGAGTCAGGGCGATTTGCGCAGTCTTCCGGTATGGAGTCGGCCCGCGACGAGCTGGTGGACATGGGGGACGCCGCCGAGGAGACGCGTCTGGCGCTCGCCGCGCAGAGCGGTGACGCCGAGGCGGCCAGTGTCCTGGGAGCGATGCTGCTGCGCCGTGGCGACCCGGACGCGGCCGAACCCCACCTGCGCGCCGCCACCGCGGCCGGCGACCGGGCCGCCGCCAACAACCTGGGCGTCCTGCTGCACCAGCGCGGTTACCCCGAGGAGGCGGCCGGCTGGTGGCGGATCGCCGCCGTGGCCGGGTCCGCCGCCGCGGCCCACGCCCTCGGCCGCTACCACCGCGAGCGCGGGGACGAGCCGGCCGCCGAGTACTGGCTGCGCCAGTCCGCCGAGCAGGGCCATGTCCTCGGCGCCTACGCCCTCGCCGACCTGCTGGAGCACCGCGGCGACGCCGGGGCCGAACACTGGATGCGCTCCGCCGCCGAACGCGGGCACCGCGAGGCCGCCTACCGGCTGGCCCGGGCGCTGGACCAGGCCGCCGGACAGGGGGAGGAGTGGTCCGGGGAGGACAACGGCCCCGACCACGGCGGAGCGGAGGCCGAGCAGTGGTACCGGCAGGCCGCCGCGCGCGGGCACCGCAAGGCCGCACTCCAGCTCGGGGCGATCCTGGAGCGGCGCGGGGAGCTGAAGGAGGCCGGGCGCTGGTACCTGACCTCCGCCAAGGACGGCGAGCCGCGGGCCGCCTGCGCCCTCGGCTTCCTGCTGCGGGACGCCGGCGACACCGAGAGCGCCGCCGTGTGGTGGCTGCGCGCCGCGCAGGAGGGCGACGGCAACGCGGCCAACGCGCTGGGCGCCCTGCACGCCGAGCGCGGCGAGACCCAGACCGCCGAGCGCTGGTACCGGGCCGCGCTGACCGCCGGTGACGACAACGGCGCCTACAACCTCGGGCTGCTCTGCGCCGAGCAGGGCCGTACCGCACAGGCCGAGCAGTGGTACCGGCGGGCCGCCTACGCCGGGCACCGGGAGGCCGCCAACGCGCTGGCCATCCTGCTGCTCCAGGGCGGGGACACGACCGGGGCCGAACCGTGGTTCTCCAAGGCCGCCGAGGCCGGGAGCGTGGACGCCGCGTTCAACCTCGGCATCCTCTACGCCGGCCGGGGCGAGGAGCGGACGGCCCTGCGCTGGTACGAGCGGGCCGCCGCCGCCGGGCACGCCGAGGCCGCGCTCCAGGTCGGGATCGCCCGGCTGCGCGAGGGCGACGAGCAGGAGGCCGAGCGGCACCTGCGCTGCGCCGCGGGGGGCGGCAGCGCGGAGGGCGCATACCGGCTGGCCACCCTGCTCGACGCACGCCGGCCGCCGGAGCCCGCGCACGAGCTGGGGGAGATCGTGCACGAGAAGACCGAGTGCGAGGAGTGGTACGAGCGGGCCGCCACCCAGGGGCACCGGCGGGCGCAGGTCCGGGTCGGGATGCTGGCCGCCGCCCGCGGGGACGTCGTGCAGGCGGCGCGGTGGTACCGCAGGGCGGCCGAGTCCGGCTCCCGCAACGGCGCCTTCAACCTCGGGCTGCTGCTCGCCCGCGAGGGCAGCGAGCCGGAGGCGGCGGTGTGGTGGGCCCGGGCCGCCGACGCCGGGCACGGGCGGGCGGCGCTGCGGCTGGCCCTGGTCTACGCGCGTCGCGGCGAGCTGGCGGAGGGGCAGCGCTGGGCCGACCGGGCGGTGGAGCTGGGCCCGGCGGAGGTGGCCGAGCGGGCGGGCCGGCTGCGCGACGCGCTGCGGGAGGAGCTGTCGGCGTGACCGTGGTCACTCGCCGGACAAGGGATTTGCATCCCGGCGCAGGAGTCACGTAGTGTCTTATTCATCGACGCGGGGTGGAGCAGCTCGGTAGCTCGCTGGGCTCATAACCCAGAGGTCGCAGGTTCAAATCCTGTCCCCGCTACTGAAGGCAGAGGGCCGGAATCCAGGAATGGATTCCGGCCCTCGGTCGTTTCTGGGACTGGGCCCGGGCGGTGGGCCGCAGGAGAGTTCGGGCAGTAAAAAAGGGGGCTTTCGCCCCCTTGTGCCGCGTGTCACGCG
Source organism: Streptomyces sp. NPDC029296 (assembly GCF_055569255.1). Classification (NCBI taxonomy): domain Bacteria; kingdom Bacillati; phylum Actinomycetota; class Actinomycetes; order Kitasatosporales; family Streptomycetaceae; genus Streptomyces; species Streptomyces sp. NPDC029296. Next base: position 207,927 of record NZ_JBVHXT010000005.1, on the reverse strand, counting down.
GGTGCCGCTCGGCTCACGTGCCCGCGCAGTCCGGGCACAGTCCGCGGTACGTCACCTCGACGTCCGACACCGTGAAACCGAAGCGCTCGGTGACGGGGAGGTCGGCGAGGGGGTTGCCGTTCGGGTGGACGTCGCGGATCGCGCCGCAGCGGGCGCACACCAGGTGGTGGTGCGGCCGGTGCGCGTTCGGGTCGTACCGCTTGGCGCGCTTGTCCGTCGCGACCTCCAGCACCTCGCCGAGCGAGACCAGCTCGCCCAGGGTGTTGTAGACGGTCGCCCGGGAGATCTCGGGCAGCTTCGCGACGGCACGCGCGTGCACCTCGTCGGCGGTCAGATGGACGTGCTCGCCGTTCAGGACCTCGGCCACCACGCGCCGCTGCGCGGTCATCCGCCATCCGCGTCCACGCAGCCGTTCCAGAAGGTCGCTCATGGCCACCAGCCTAACAGGAGGGGACCCCAGGTCGGGAATAGGTGTGACTTTGGATCACCACTTGACTTAGACAAAGTCCATTGTAGGATCAGGGATGGCTTTGGCCACAGGACAGGACTAGTCAGTGATGACGCAGGAGGCGCACGTGACGCAGGGACCGCTCACCACGGAGGCCGGGGCTCCGGTCGCCGACAACCAGAACAGCGAGACGGCGGGCGTCGGCGGGCCGGTCCTCGTCCAGGACCAGCTGCTGCTGGAGAAGCTGGCCCACTTCAACCGGGAGCGCATCCCGGAGCGGGTCGTGCACGCGCGCGGCGCCGGTGCGTACGGCACCTTCACGGTGACCGCGGACGTGACCCCGTACACGCGGGCCGCCTTCCTCTCCGAGGTGGGCAAGGAGACCGAGGTCTTCCTGCGGTTCTCGACCGTGGCCGGCAACCTCGGCGCGGCGGACGCCGTCCGTGACCCGCGCGGCTTCGCGCTGAAGTTCTACACCGAGGAGGGCAACTACGACCTCGTCGGCAACAACACCCCGGTGTTCTTCATCCGGGACGCGATCAAGTTCCCGGACTTCATCCACACCCAGAAGCGCGACCCGTACACCGGCAGCCAGGAAGCCGACAACGTGTGGGACTTCTGGTCGCTGTCGCCGGAGTCCACGCACCAGGTGACCTGGCTGTTCGGCGACCGCGGCATCCCGGCGTCGTACCGGCACATGGACGGCTTCGGCTCGCACACCTTCCAGTGGAACAACGAGGCCGGCGAGGTCTTCTGGGTCAAGTACCACTTCAAGACCGACCAGGGGATCAAGAACCTCACCGCCGAGGAGGCCGAGGTCCTCGCGGGCAAGGACCCCGACTCCCACCAGCGCGACCTGCGCGAGGCGATCGAGCGCGGCGAGTTCCCGAGCTGGACCGTGGGCGTGCAGATCATGCCGGCGGCGGACGCGGCGACCTACCGCTTCAACCCGTTCGACCTGACCAAGGTGTGGCCGCACGCGGACTACCCGGTCATCGAGATCGGCAAGCTGGAGCTGAACCGCAACCCGCGGAACATCTTCGCCGAGGTCGAGCAGTCGATCTTCTCCCCGGCGCACTTCGTGCCCGGCATCGGCCCCTCGCCCGACAAGATGCTCCAGGGCCGGCTGTTCGCCTACGGCGACGCGCACCGCTACCGCGTCGGCATCAACGCCGACCACCTGCCGGTCAACCGCCCGCACGCCACCGAGGCGCGCACCAACTCCCGGGACGGCTTCCTCTACGACGGCCGGCACGGCGGGGAGAAGAACTACGAGCCGAACAGCTTCGGCGGGCCGCAGCAGACCGGCCGTCCGCTGTGGCAGCCGGTCGACGGCCTCGCCGGTGGCACCGGCAACCACCCGACGCCGGTCCACGCCGAGGACAACGACTTCGTCCAGGCGGGCAACCTGTACCGGCTGATGACGGAGGAGGAGAAGGAGCGCCTGGTCGCCAACCTGGCCGGCTTCATCTCCAAGGTCACGCGCCAGGACATCGTCGAGCGCGCGATCGGCAACTTCCGCAACGCCGACGCCGACTTCGGCAAGCGGCTGGAGACCGCGGTGCAGGCGCTGCGCGGCTGAGCCGGCCGCCCTCGCGGCTGGGCGGGCCGGACCCATGGTGCTCTGGGTCCGGCCCGTTCGTGCGTTCAGGCCGCGGGGACGGGCGCCCGGGCCGGGGCCCAGCGGCGCACGATGTCGCGGACCGAGACGATCCCGGCCACCTCGCCGCGGTCGAGCACGACCAGGTGCCGGAAGCCGCCGTGCGCCATGGCGCGGGCCGCCTCCTCCAGGGTCCAGGTCGGGGCGGCGAAGACGACGTCGGTGGTGGTGTGGGCGTGCAGGGGTTCGGCGTCCGGGTCCTGGCCCAGGCCGACGGAGACGAGGATGTCGCGTTCGGTGAGGATGCCGATGCCGCCGGCGTCCGGGTCGAGGACCACGGCGGCGCCGACCCGGCGGGCCGACATCAGGATGGCTGCCTGACGGAGGGTGTGGGCGGGGCCGAGGGTGAGGATCACCGTGCTCATGGCGTCACGGACGAGCATGAAGGGGCCACCTCCTGGGAAATCCCGCGAAACCTCGGGATTCACTTGTTCACAAGTGGGGTGGGCCCAGGGTGGCAGGCAAAGGGAGGGTCAACAAGAGGGCGCGCGCCGCTTGCCGGCGGCGCGCGGGGGCAGGCCGGCGCTCTAGCGGCGCGGGCCGAGATACCCCAGCAGCTCCTCGTGCAGCAGGCCGTTGGACGCCGCCGCGTTGCCGCTGTGCGGGCCCGGACGGCCGTCGAGGCCGGTGAAGGTGCCGCCCGCCTCGGTGACGATGATCGCGTTGGCGGCCATGTCCCAGAGGGACAGCTCCGGTTCGGCGCAGATGTCCACGGAGCCCTCCGCGACCATCATGTACGGCCAGAAATCGCCGTACGCGCGCGTGCGCCACACCTGGCGGGTGAGGTCCAGGAAGCCGTCCAGGCGGCCCTGCTCCTCCCAGCCGGAGAGCGAGGAGTACGCGAAGGAGGCGTCCGCGAGCCCGCCGACGCGGGAGGCGTGGATGGGGAGGCCGGAGGCGAGATCGCGGCCGGCGAAGGCGCCGTGGCCCTTCGCGGCCCACCAGCGGCGGCCGAGCGCGGGGGCGGAGACGACCCCGACGACCGGCTGGAAGCCGTCCTCGCCCTCCTCCATCAGGGCGATGAGGGTGGCCCACACCGGGACACCGCGGACGTAGTTCTTGGTGCCGTCGATCGGGTCGACCACCCAGCGCCGGGGGCCGGTGCCCTCGACGCCGTACTCCTCGCCGAGGACGGCGTCCCCGGGGCGGGCGCGCTGGAGGTGGCCGCGGATCAGTTCTTCCGCCGCCTTGTCCGCCTCGCTCACCGGGGTCATGTCCGGCTTGGTCTCCACCTTCAGGTCGAGGGCCTTGAAGCGGGCCGTGGTGGCGGCGTCGGCCGCGTCCGCGAGGGCGTGGGCGAGGCGCAGGTCGTCGAGGTAGTCGGGCATGTGACGAACCGTATCCGCCGGGACCGGTACGGGGCCACAGGGGGCCGTACGGCGCGGGCGCGGCCGTGCCGGTCCGGTCCGTCCGGGGCCCGTGGACCGGCGGTCACCACCTCCCGTGCGCCCTCGCACGCCCCCGTACCCCCCGCGAACCCTTGACAGTGCATACAACCCCGTCAAATCTGGGCGCTACGTCGCTGTGGCCCAGGGAGGCGCGGATGCCTGCTGCCCGGGAATCGTTGTTGGACGCCGCCCGCACGGCGCTCGCGCGCCGGCCGTGGTCCGCGGTGCGGATGGTCGACGTGGCCGCGCGGGCCGGAGTGTCCCGGCAGACCCTGTACAACGAGTTCGGCAGCAAGGACGGCCTCGCGCGGGCGCTGGTGCGGCGGGAGGCCGACGGCTACCTCGCCGGGGTCGAGCGGGCCCTCGCCGGTTCCGCCGAGCCCTGCGCGCGGCTCACCGCCGCCGCCGAGTGGACGGCCGCCGCCGCCCGGGACAACGTGCTGGTGCGGGCGCTGCTCACCGGCTGCTGGACCGAACGGCTGCCGAGCCCGCCGCTCACCGCCGCGCACTCCACCGCCACGGTGCCGGCCCAGCGCCGGGCGGACGGGCCGCTGCCCGCGCCCCGCGACTTCGTGCGGATCGTCCGGGACCGCATGGCGACCGCGCTGGCCGCGCCCGGCGCCGCCCCCGCCGACCTGCTGCTCTGCTGCGAGCTGGTCGTCCGCCTCGCCCTGTCCTGTGTGGCGGCCCCGGCCGGCGAGGGCGCCATCGCGGAACTGGTCCGGGCGGTCCTCCCGCGCCACCTGGCCCGGCCGGCGCGGCCCGCGTCCTAGTGCGCGGAGCCCGACAGCTGAAGTCCGATCACCCCGACGATGACCAGGCTGATGGAGACGATCTTCAGGGTGGACACCAGGTCGCCGAGGAAGACCATGCCGTAGATCGCGGTGCCCGCCGCGCCGATCCCGGTCCACACCGCGTAGGCGGGGCCGACGTCCAGTTTGCGCAGGGACAGGGTCAGCAGACCGAAGCTGCCCAGGGCGAACGAGGCGAACGCGATCGTCGGCCACAGGCGGGTGAAACCGTGTGAGAGTTTCAGACACACGGCGAAACCGGTCTCCAGAATCCCGGCCACTATGACCAGCAGCCACGCCATGTGCGGTCCTCCCACTTGGATCCGGATCTCCGGCTCGGTGCGATTATGCACTCACCGGACCGGTGCTCGGGCAAACAACGCTGGACTCAGTCGCCTTCCCGGCGTTCGCGCGTGGACAACAGCCGGCGCAGCGAGTAGAGCCGCGCCGGATCGGCGTGCCCGTCCGCCACCCACGCGTCCAGCGCGCAGTCCGGCTCGTCGTGTCCGCACGCGCGCGGGCAGCCCGCGGTCCCCGGCTCCAGATCCGGGAAGGCGTGGATCACCCGGGACGGGTCGATGTGGGCGAGCCCGAAGGAACGGACGCCCGGGGTGTCGACCACCCAGCCGTCGTCGCCCGCCAGCGGCAGCGCGAGCGCGGACGTGGTGGTGTGCCGACCCCGGCCCGTCACCGCGTTGACCAGTCCCGTCGTCCGCCGGCGCTCCCGCGGCACCAGCGCGTTGACCAGGGTCGTCTTGCCGACGCCCGAGTGGCCCACGAACGCGGTGATCTTGCCGCCGAGGTGGGCGCGCACCCGGTCCGCCGCGTCGCCGTTCTCCAGCTCCTCCCGGCTGGTGACGACGTACGGGATGTCCAGCGCGCCGTACAGCTCCAGCAGCTTGTCCGGCGGCGCCAGGTCCGACTTGGTCATCACCAGCAGCGGCTCCAGGCCGCCGTCGTAGGCCGCGACCAGACAGCGGTCGATGAGGCGGGGGCGGGGCTCGGGGTCGGCCAGGGCGGTGACGATGGCCAGCTGGTCGGCGTTGGCGACGACCACCCGCTCGTAGGGGTCGTCGTCGTCGGCCGTGCGCCGCAGCACCGACGACCGCTCCTCGATGCGGACGATCCGGGCGAGGGTGTCCTTCTTGCCGGACAGATCACCGACCAGGGCCACCCGGTCGCCCACGACGGCGGCCTTGCGGCCCAGCTCACGGGCCTTCATCGCCAGCACGGGCCGGTCGTCCACCAGGCAGGTCAGCCGGCCCCGGTCGACCGTGAGGACCATGCCCTCGGCCGCGTCCTCGTGCTTGGGACGGATGTTCGTGCGCGGCCGGTTGCCCTTGCGGTTGGGGCGGCTGCGGATGTCGTCCTCGTCGGTGTGCTTGCCGTAGCGGCGCATGGCGTACGTCCCTACTGCCCGAGCATCCCGGTCCACAGCTCGGGGAAGTCCGGCAGGGTCTTCGCCGTCGTCGCCACGTTCTCGATCCGCACCCCCGGCACGGCCAGGCCGATGATCGCACCGGCGGTCGCCATGCGGTGGTCCTCGTAGGTGTGGAAGGTCCCGCCGTGCAGCGGGCGCGGGCGGATGCGCAGGCCGTCGGCGGTCTCCGTGACGTCGCCGCCCAGCTCGTTGATCTCCTTGGTGAGCGCGGCCAGCCGGTCCGTCTCGTGCAGCCGCAGATGGGCCACGCCCCGCAGGGTGGACGGCGAGTCGGCGAGCGCGGCCACCGCCGCCACGCCCGGGGTCAGCTCGCCCACGTCACCGAGGTCCACGTCGATGCCGTGGACCGCCCCGGAACCGGTGAACACCAGCCCGTACTCGGTGAGCTCGCAGGAGCCGCCCATCTCGGTGAAGATCTCCCGCAGCCGGTCACCCGGCTGGGTGGTGCGGGCCGGCCAGTCCGGGATCAGCACCTTGCCGCCGGTCACCAGGGCCGCCGCCAGGAACGGCTGCGCGTTGGACAGGTCCGGCTCGATGGTCAGGTCCCGGCCGAGCAGCGCGCCCGGCGTCACCCGCCACACGTTCGGCTCGCCGCCCGACTCCGGGGTGTCCACCTGGGCGCCGACCGCGCGCAGCATGTCCACCGTCATCCGGATGTGCGGCATCGAGGGCAGGGTCGCGCCGGTGTGGCGGACCTCCACGCCCTGGTTGAAGCGCGGGCCGGACAGCAGCAGCGCCGAGACGAACTGGGACGAGGAGGAGGCGTCGACCGACACCGGGCCGCCGTCCAGGGCCCCGCCGCCGTGCACGGTCAGCGGCAGCGCGCCCCGGCCGTCGTCGTCGATCCGCGCGCCGAGCCCGCGCAGCGCGTCGATCACACCGTGCAGCGGACGCTCGTACGAGCGGGGGTCCCCGTCGAACCGGATCGGCCCGTCGGCCAGCGCGGCCACCGGCGGCAGGAACCGCATCACCGTGCCGGCGTTGCCGACGTCCACCGTGGCCGGGCCGCGCAGGCCCGTGGGCAGCACCCGCCAGGCCTCGCCGGTGCCGTCGGGACCCACCCCCTCCTCGATCTCCACGCCCATGGCCCGCAGCGCGCCGGCCATCAGCAGCGTGTCCCGGGACCGCAGCGGGCGGCGCAGCCAGCCCGGCTCGGAGGCCAGCGCGGCCAGGACCAGGGCGCGGTTGGTGACCGACTTGGACCCCGGCACGTGGACCGTCGCGTCGACGGCTCCGCTCGCGTGCGGGGCGGGCCAGAGGGCGGTGGAGGAGCTGTTCGGGGCCATGGGGCCACTTTATAAGGAGGGCCCGGGGTCAACCTTCCAGCAGCCAGCGGCCTCCGCCGATCAGCGAGCACAGCGATACCGCGTGGAACAGGAACAGCCACAGGCCCGCCGGTACGTGGGTCAGCCGGGACAGCTGGTCCGCGTCCGAGTCGCCCGCCCGGCCCCGCGAGCGCGCGGCCTGCAGCTCGAACGCCGGGCGGACCCCGCCCAGCAGCAGGAACCACACCACCGCGTACCCGAACGCCGCCTGCACCGGCGGCTGTGCCAGCCAGGACACCAGCAGGAACGTCCCGCCGGCCAGGACCACGGTCAGCACGCCGTAGGCGTTGCGGATCATCACCAGCATCGCCAGCAGCAGCGCGGTCGCCGCCCACAGCAGCAGGGTGATGCGGCCGGCCGCCAGCAGCGCTGCCCCGCCGAGGCCCAGCAGGGCGGGGGCCGGGTAGCCGGCGGCGGCGGTCAGGATCATCCCGGCGCCGTACGGCTTGCCCCGGCTCACGGTGAGCCCGCTGGTGTCGGAGTGCAGCCGTATGCCGGTGAGCCGCCGGCCGGTGAGGAGGGCGAGCAGACCGTGGCCCCCCTCGTGCGCGATGGTGATCGCGTTGCGGAACACCCGCCACACCGGGTGCGGCACGACGACGGCGAACGCGGCGGCGAGCGTGGCCAGCACCACCCACGACCCCGGAGCGGGCTGGGTGCCGGTGAGCCGGTCCCAGAGGTCGGGCAGCGCGGTGGCGGCGAAACTCTCCATGGGTCCGGACGGCTCCCTGTTCTCGTGACGGGTCTGGCAGTGTGGCACTTATGTGCGGACGGTATGCATCCAGTCGTAGGCCCGAGGATCTCGCAGGCGTCTTCGAGATCGACAAGTGGGAGCCCGAGGAGACCTTGGAGCCGGACTACAACGTGGCGCCGACCAAGGAGGTCTACGCCGTCCTGGACCGTCCTCTGAAAGACGCGGAATCCCCCCGTCCGGTTCGCCAGCTGCGCAAGCTCAAGTGGGGACTGGTGCCGTCCTGGGCCAAGACGCCGGAGGGCGGCGCCCGGATGATCAACGCCCGCGCGGAGACCGTGCACGAGAAGCCCGCCTACCGCCGCGCCTTCGCCGCCCGCCGCTGCATCCTGCCCGCCGACGGCTACTACGAGTGGGTCACCGGTGAGCAGGAACGCGAGCTGGAGGTCGAGGGCAGGAAGAAGCGGCCCCGCAAGCAGCCGTACTTCGTGCTGCCCGCCGACGGCTCGGTGTTCGCGATGGCGGGACTGTACGAGTTCTGGCGCGACCGGACCCTGCCCGACGACCACCCCGGGGCCTGGTGGGTCACCTGCTCGGTGATCACCACCGAGGCGGAGCGGAGCCCGCTGGCCGTCGCCCCCGCCGAGGGCCCCCGCTCGCTCGCCGACATCCACCCCCGGATGCCGCTGATGCTCACCCCCGACCGCTGGGACGCCTGGCTCGACCCCTCCCGCACCGACCCCGGGGAGCTGCGCGCCCTGCTCGCCCCGCCCCCGGCCGGCCTGATGCGCGCCTACCCGGTCTCCACCGCCGTCAGCAACGTCCGCAACAACGGTCCGGAGCTGCTGAAGGAGCTGGAGGCGCCGGAAGAGGGCACACTCTTCTGACATGACCGACGTCACCACCGAGACGGTCGCCACCCAGGCCGGGGACGCCCGGATCACCTGGCACCCGGCCGCGAAGGCGCGGCTGGTGCTGGCCCTGAGCCACGGCGCGGGCGGCGGCATCGAGGCCCGCGACCTCCAGGCGCTCGCCGGCGCGCTGCCCGCGCACGGCGTGACCGTCGCCCTCGTCGAGCAGCCCTGGCGGGTGGCCGGCAAGAAGGTCGCGCCCGGGCCGAAGACCCTGGACACCGGATGGCGCGGGGTGTGGCCCGCGCTCACCCGGCCCGGCCTGCCGGTGATCTCCGGCGGCCGCAGCGCGGGCGCCCGGGTCGCCTGCCGCACGGCGGCCGGACTGGGCGCGCACGCCGTGCTCGCGCTGAGCTTCCCGCTGCACCCGCCGGGCAAGCCGGAGAAGTCCCGCGCCGACGAACTGCTGGGCGCCGGGGTGCCCACACTGGTCGTGCAGGGCGGCAACGACCCCTTCGGGAAGCCGGCCGAGTTCCCCCCGGGCGATTACGGCCTGGCCGAGGTGGCGTACGCGGATCACGGCTTCGCGGTGCCCAAGCGCGCGGAGGTCACCCAGGAGCGCGCGCTGGAGATCGTCACCGGCGCGGTGCGCACGTGGGTCGCGTCACTGGGATGAGGCGGGAATGCGGCGCGGCGGCACGCTGTTGAGGGGGTCAGGAGTGCCGGGGACCCGGCACCGATGTCGTAGCAGGAGAGGAAGTCCGCCGCATGGGTTCGACCATCTGCCCGAGCCGCCGCAGCGCCGCTGACCTGGACTGGTCCGTGCTGCACGCGGCCAAGACGGCTCCTATTCGAGCGGCGGCGGGTGCGGGTCGTGTTCTATCCTCCGAAACGAGTGGGATCGGTTTCGGTCCCGCCCGGGATCTTGAGGAGGTGGGTCCGGTCACTGGGACCGACGCAGGGACCGACAACGGCCAGGCGGAGCTGCCCGAGGGCCAGGGCATCCGCGCGTCCGACGAGACGGGCGCGCAGCGCAACGCGCGCTTCGAGCGGGACGCGCTCGAGTTCCTCGACCAGATGTACTCGGCCGCGCTGCGCATGACGCGCAACCCGGCCGACGCCGAGGACCTGGTGCAGGAGACCTACGCCAAGGCGTACGCGTCCTTCCACCAGTTCCGCGAGGGCACCAACCTCAAGGCGTGGCTGTACCGGATCCTCACCAACACCTTCATCAACTCCTACCGCAAGAAGCAGCGCGAACCCCAGCGCAGCGCGGCCGAGGAGATCGAGGACTGGCAGCTCGCGCGCGCCGAGTCGCACATGTCGACGGGGCTGCGCTCCGCCGAGTCGCAGGCGCTCGACCACCTGCCCGACTCGGACGTGAAGGAAGCCCTGCAGGCGATCCCCGAGGAGTTCCGCATCGCCGTCTATCTGGCGGATGTAGAGGGCTTTGCCTACAAGGAGATCGCGGACATCATGGGGACACCCATCGGTACGGTGATGTCCCGGCTGCACCGGGGCCGCCGTCAGCTGCGCGGCATGCTGGAGGACTACGCCCGGGAGCGCGGGCTGGTCCCGGCGGGCGCCGGAGAGTCGAACGAAGCGAAAGGCTCGGGCTCATGAGCTGCGGAGAGCCGCACGAGACGGACTGCGGTGAGGTCCTCGACCACCTCTACGAGTTCCTCGACAGCGAGATGCCGGACATCGATCGCGACAAGTTCCAGCACCACTTCGAGGAATGCTCGCCGTGCCTGGAGAAGTACGGCCTGGAGCAGGCCGTGAAGAAGCTGGTCAAGCGGTGCTGCGGGCATGACGACGTGCCGGCCGACCTGCGGGCCAAGGTCATGGGGCGGATCGAGCTGATCCGCTCCGGGCAGACCGTTCCGGAGCACGACGTGACCCGGGCGCCGACCGCGCCCCAGGAGTCCTGACACGCCGGGTCAAATCACCCGTACGTGCTAATCCTCAGGTCATAGGCCCCACACCCCCCGATTGCCGTCCTAGGCTCCGAGCCTGGACAGACGTGGTCGGGGAGGGGCGTGATGGACGCGGTACCGGCGAGGGCACGCGGCTATGTGGCCGCCGTCGCCCTGCTGGGCGCCCTCTGCCTGTCCCGCCCGCCGGACACCCCCGGCGCCTGGGCGGCGCCCACCCTGCTCGCCGCACTCTACGCGGCCTGTGAGCACGCCGTGCACCGGCGCTTCGGCGGCACCTTCTATCCCGTGCTGCTCGCCGGAGCGTTCCTGCTGCCGCCGTCGGCCGCCGCGCTGGTCCCGGTGCCCGCCGCCCTGCTCTGCCCGGTCGGCCACCGGCCCGCCCTGCCCCGGCGCGTGTGGCGGGCCGCGCGGCCCGTGCTCGCCGTGTGGGCCGCCGCCCGGGTGCACGGGGCGCTCGGTGGCCGCGCCGCCGTGGCCGGCTCCGACTTCCCCTACGCCCTGCTGCCGGCCGGCGCCGCCGTGCTCGCCTTCTGCCTGGTGCTCACCGTGCTCGACGGCGGCCTGCGCTCGGCCGCCGGGCTGGTGCCGCCGTGCCGGACCTGGCGCGGCCTGCTGGCCCGTTCCCTCGCCCCCGTCGCGGCGCACGGACTCGCGGGCCTGATGATGGCCGTGCTGTGGCGCAGCCCCTACGGACCGGTGTCCGCGCTGCTGGTGCTGCTGCCCATGTGCGTCTCCTGGTGGGTGTTCGCCCAGTACCACCGCGAGCGCGCCGCCCACCAGGCGACCATCCGCGCCCTCGTCCAGGCCGTCGACATCAAGGACGGCTACACCCGCGGCCACAGCGAACGCGTCGGGCAGGCCTCCGTGCTGATCGCCCGCGAACTCGGCCTGGACGACGACCGGGTGGAGGTGCTGCGCTTCGCGGGCATCCTGCACGACGTCGGCAAGCTGGGCGTGCCCACCCGGCTGCTGCGCAAGGACGGGCCGCTCACCCCCGAGGAACGCCGGATCATCGAACTGCACCCCGAGTACGGGCACGAGATGGTCCGCGGGATCTCCTTCCTCGGCGAGGCCCGCACGGCCATCCTCCACCACCACGAACGGCTCGACGGCACCGGATACCCCTACGGCCTGGCCGGCGACCGGATCCCCGAGTGCGCCCGGATCGTCGCCGTCGCGGACGCCTTCGACGCCATGACCTCCACCCGCTGCTACAGCCGGGCCCGCCCGGTCGAGGCCGCCGTCGCCGAGCTGGAGCGCTGCGCCGGGGCGCACTTCGACCCCCGCATGGTGCGCGCGCTGATCCGTGCCCTGCGCCGCGAGGGCTGGCGCCCGGCGGTCACCGCCGACGAACCGGCCCACGGCACCGCACCCGCCGAGCGGGCCCCGCGCACCGGGGCGCACCGATGACCGTGCTGCGGCTCATCCACACCGCCGCCGCGCTCGCCGCGGCCGGCTCCCTCGCCGACACCCTGTGGACCGGCCTGGCCGACCGGGGCGACGCGCTCGCCTTCGGGCTGCTCGTCACCGTCGGCGAGCTGGCCCGGTGGAGCGACGACCGGGCCCGGCAGGCCGCGCCCCTCGGCGCCGCCGGCTCGCTGTCGTACGCCCTGCTGGGCGCCGTCGCCGGGCGGCCCAGCCAGCACGACGCCGCCCAGGTCGTCACCGTCGTCCTCGTCGCCGCGCTGCTCGGCGCCGTCCCGCACATCTGGTCCGGCCGCGCCCCCACCGCCGATCACCTGGCCCGCCGGATCCTCACCGTCGGCTTCGCCGCCCTCTGCTTCCAACCCCTGTACAACAAGGGTGTCTTCACCCCCTGGTGCGGACCCGCCTACGCCCTGCTGCTGCTCACCCTGCTCGCCCTGACCTCCCTGTGCGGCATCGTGCTGGCCGCCGCGCTGGCCCACTGCCGCACCGGCTGGCCGTTCGGCCCGCTGCTGCGCGAGGAGGTGCGCGGGCTGCTCGGCATCGGCTCCGCCGTCGTCGCGACCGGTGCGGTGATGGCGCTCGCGGTCGCCGTCGCCGGGCTGTGGGCGCTGCCCGTGTTCTGCCTGCCGCTGCTGCTCGTCCAGCTGTCCGTGCGCCGGTACGCGGCGGTCCGCGCCACCTACCGGCAGACCATCGCCTCGCTGGCCCGCGCCACCGAGATCGCCGGCTGCACCCCCGCCGGGCACGCGCGCCGGGTGGCCGCGCTCAGCCTCGCCGTGGGCCGGGACCTCGGACTGACCCGGCCGGAGCTGACCGTGCTGGAGTACGCGGCCCTGATGCACGACATCGGCCAGCTCAGCCTGGTCGACCCGGTCCCGGCCGGTGCCACCGCCGCCCTGCCCGCCGCCGAGCAGCGGCGCATCGCCCTGCTCGGCGGCGCCGTCGTCCGGCAGACCGGGGTCGACCCGGCCGTCGCCGTCGTGGTGGAGCGGCAGGCCGACCCCTACCCCGAGCAGCCGCTCGCCGCCCGCATCGTCCGGGCCGTCAACGCCTACGACGAGAGGAGCCGGGACGCCGGCCCCGAGGGCTCCTCGCGCGTGCTGGAGGAACTGCGGCTCGGCACCGCCCGGGAGTACGACCCGCGGGTGATGGAGTCGCTCGCCCGGGTACTGGCCCAGCCCCAGGCGGCGCGGGAACGCGTGCCGGTGAGACGGCCGGGACTGTCTGACCCCGCGCCCGGCTGGGTAACCCATGGGTAATGAGCACCTTTCCCGCCGTACGTGGTTGGATGCGAGGGAGAGGGTGTCCGGGGGCACAAGCCAGCCCACAGCGGGAAATGGAACTGGCAGGCGGGAATCGTGAGGATCTTCGGCAAGGGACGGCACCGGCCCTCCGCCTCCTGGCGGCAGGCCACGGACCGCGCGTTCACACTCATCGGCGACGGCCGGTACGAGGACGCGGGCGAACTGCTGACACGCGCCGCCGATCTCGAACCCTGGCTGTCGGAGTCCTGGTTCAACCTCGCCCTGCTGCACAAGTTCCGGCACGACTGGGAGCAGGCCCGCGCGGCCGGACTGCGCGCGGTCGCCCTGCTCGACCGGGACACCGGGGCGCCCGACTGGTGGAACGTCGGCATCGCCGCGACCGCCCTCCAGGACTGGCCGCTGGCCCGCCGCGCCTGGCAGGCGTACGGGCTGAAGGTGCCCGGGGGCTCCGCCGCCTCCGCCGAGCCGCTCGGCATGGAACTGGGCAGCGCGGCCGTACGGCTCTCCCCGGAGGGCGAGGCCGAGGTCGTCTGGGGCCGGCGGCTGGACCCGGCCCGGCTGGAGGTGCTGTCGATCCCGCTTCCCTCGTCCGGGCGGCGCTGGGGCGAGGTCGTGCTGCACGACGGCGTCCCGCACGGCGAGCGCACCACCTCCACCGGGCACTCCTACCCGGTCTTCGACGAGATCGAGTTGTGGGCGCCGTCCCCCGTGCCCACCTGGGTGGTCCTGCTGGAGGCGGCCACCGAGGCCGACCGGGACGCGCTGGAGCAGCTGGCCGCCGACGCGGGGTTCGCCGCGGAGGACTGGTCGTCCTCGGTGCGGTTGCTGTGCCGGATGTGCAGCGAGTCCCGGATGCCCTCCGACGAGGGGGAGGGGGTGCACCTGGACCCGCACGACCACAGCGAGCCGGGGCATCCCGGTCCGCTGGGGCATCGGACGGACGGGCAGCTGTGGGTGCCCGAGCGGGAGTGCGGGGTGGCCGCGCCGCCCTCGCTGGTCCGGGGGCTGCTCGACGGATGGGTCGCCGACAGCCCGGATTCGCGTGACTGGCGGGACCTCGAAGAGGTGTGCTGAGGACCGCGTGCGGCCGCGGCGCCGCCGTGGCCGGTCGCGGAGTTCCCCGCGCCCCTCAGGGGCGCGTACACGTAACCTGTACCAGCAACATCTCCCCCCTGTTCTTTGAGGAAGGCGTACGTCGGTCATGGCGCAGCAGGACACCGATCAGCAGGACGCGGGCGTGCTCCCGGTCGACGACGAGGGCTATGTCGTCGACACGGAGAACTGCGAGGAGCGCGAGAACGCCTGGCGTGAGCGCGGCACCTCGCGGCCGATCACGGTCGTCGGCAACCCGGTCCTGCACAAGGAGTGCCAGGACGTCACCGAGTTCGGCGAGGAGCTCCAGCAGCTGGTCGCCGACATGTTCGCGAGCCAGCGCACCGCCGAGGGCGTGGGCCTGGCCGCCAACCAGATCGGTGTCGACCGCAAGGTCTTCGTCTACGACTGCCAGGACGACGAGGGTGTCCGGCACGTCGGTGTGGTCTGCAACCCGAAGCTGGTCGACCTGCCCGCCGACCGCCGCCGGCTCGACGACAGCAACGAGGGCTGCCTGTCCGTCCCCACGGCGTACGCCGCGCTCGCGCGTCCCGACTACGCCGAGGTGACCGGCCAGGACGAGCGGGGCAACCCGATCAAGGTCCGGGGCACCGGCTACTTCGCGCGCTGCCTCCAGCACGAGACCGACCACCTCTACGGCTACCTGTACATCGACCGCCTCTCCAAGCGGGACCGCAAGGACGCGCTGCGGCAGATGGCCGAGAACGAGCCGCGCTACCCCGTGGTCGCCAACGACTGACCCCCTCGCATCCGCTGCGGGGGGGGGGGGGGGGGGGGGGGGGGGGGGGGGGGGGGGGGGTGGGGGGGGGGGTGGGGGGGGTGGTTGGTGGGTGTTTTTTTTTTTTT